>NZ_WLUL01000006.1:0-194203 GCF_009706585.1 Providencia sp. wls1916 | reverse complement strand
GCAGAGAGTCGCACAGCCATGCGGTCATATTTTCGGTTGGTCTGAAACATAACGTATTGCTCTCAATAACAGACGTTAGGAAATTAAGAAGTGAGGGAGTTTAACTTAGGAGATTGACAGGTTATGTCTGTTGGGAAAAATTCTCATTCGGCTTTTTAGTGAAAAATCGCCATAATTAACTCATTGATAAATAACGTTATTCTGTTTATTTAAACGATAAGAATGTAAGGCGTAACGACACAACCTGTCAGGGCGGGAAAATTAGTTGGGTTGGCGAGGGGCGAGTTGGTTAAATAAGGTATCCGCCATCACCCAGAGGGCTTTATTGAGTTTGATATCGCCATCAATCCCATTCACCGAACGAGTACGAGCGCGTTTACCTTTTGCAGTTCTGCCTGATAATCCCCCTTTAATCAGGTTTTCTTGTAGACGTTGATACACCGTCCAGAGGTCTTCTTTTTTGTCTTCAAAGTGTCGAGGCTGTAGAACTTGCTCTCGAGTGACGGGCTGGAACTCTTCACCAAAGCGGTAGGTCAAAGCCGCTTCAGCAAAGGCTTGCTGGGCGGGGGGAGGTAACAATAATGACTGCATACTTTCGCGTTTTTCAGCCACTTGCTCAAACGTATCGAGTACCTCATAGGCTCCTTCAATCACTTTACCCACCACATCCCCTTTATGGGGCACACGAACTTCCCCCAATACATCACCGCACACCAAACCGTTAGAGCACACGGCTCTAAAGAGTCCCGGCAGCATCTGATAGCTGCTTGAGCCATCATGGCTATTGAGCAGAATAATTTCAGGGACTTGTACGCCCGTGATTTGGTCATGACGACGCAGCCTCAACATATGCTTGGTGTGCTCTCGACGACTGATATCACGCACCCGAGTCTGGCAGGCAAAGAACGGATAGAAGCCTTCTTTTTGCAGGCTATCTAACAAGGTAATAGTCGGAATGTAAGTGTACCGTTCACTGCACGAATCGTGCTTTTCTTCAGAAAACACACTCGGGACAGTACGGAATAACTCTTCGATAGTGAGTGGACGCTCACGGCGAATACTGTTAGCAGAGCCAAAACGAGACGCTAATAAACTCATGATAAAACTCCTAATTAATCAATTAGATGGGAAATGGCAGCGGATTCAGAATGTTGTAGGGCATAGTCACGCAGTTGATAAAAGCGGTCACACATCAATTCACTTTTGGTTTGAAATGACCAGATGCTGTATAAAATCAGGCACACGACAATACCTGCGGCTTCACAACTGACCTGCGCTTCATTGCCGTTATGCATGTTGAATAAGGTCAGTGCCTCTTCTGATATATCCGGATAAATAAACGCCCCACCATTGGAGAGGGTGCAATATTCCCAATAGCCGCCGTTATAGACCTCACAAAACTGCCCCATCGTAGTGAAGGTCACTATCTCAAAAGTAGCCCAGCCTTTCACTGCACCAAAATGGTTGAACCAAAAATCAAGGCGTTGTTCATCGGGGACGAGTATCATTGTGATAGAGGATTCAGTTGTGTTATTCATAAGTTGATACTCCAATAAAAAGAAATAAAAAAGCGCCAATCCCGTTAAGGAGTGGCGCTAGATGTCATCAATGTTGTGTTAATTTAAGAAGTTAAAAGAAAAAACTCCACAAAGATTTAGCGACGGAGACGATGCTGTTTTTGACTGTACCAATCGTGCTTTTTATCAAGACAGGCAGGGGAAGGATGTCTATCAGCGTATCGACGATATCACTGACGCATTGTCCAAAATCGTTACGTGCCGAAGTTTCTACAGATTGCGTCCGGTAAGGGCGTTGCAGTTGCCTAGCTACCCCGCTGCTGGCTTGTGCCGGTAACACCTGTATTAATTGCTCCGCTAATTCAGTGAGTTGATAGTTTTCAACTGCAGACACGATCATCACAGGGTGATGCGGCTTAAAAGCGGTTATTACAGCTTCTCGTTTGAATACTAAGTTAGTCGCTTGCTCCGGGGAGGGCTGATGCTGTTGTTCATCCCATTGGCGACAGGGCTCTATTTTGTCGGCTTGGTTCAATACAAACAGAAATCGTTCAGGTTGATAACCACATTGCTCAGTGAGAAAGCGATAACACTGTTCATCAGAAGACCATGCCCTATCATCGGCTTTGAGTACCCAGATAATTAAATCCAGTTCTGGCAATAAGTTACGGTAGAGCTGGTGGTATTCTCTATCTCGCTCAAGACTTTCCCCTACGCCGGGTAAATCAACAAAGGTGAGTGTATGGTTGTTCATCGTCATACTGAAGCGTTGAGCATGCCGTGTACAGCCGGATACATCACTTACAGGCGATAGGATCGATTGGAATAGTGCGTTAATAAGACTGGATTTGCCTACCCCTGTTTTCCCCATCAGACCTATGGTGGGGGAGTAGCTAATTAGGTGATTGAGTTGGTTGAAAAACAGATTTTTAAATGAAGCAGGAAAGGCAGAAATAACCCTTCCTAATTCAGGATATTCGTTCATATTGCTTCCTTGAAAATAAATTCATCATCATTCAAGGTAATAATATATATTTGAAATTGTTTTAATTTTTCTTTTCAACTAACGATATGAGTTCTTTAAGTGGATCTCGTGGCAAAACAATTTCCTCAATCATCGCCTCGATAATTTCGTTAATATTTTTATTATGATTTTTAGCTATTTCTTTTAATTTCAACATAGATGATTTTGAAATATACGTATTGAGTACAGCCTTATCTTTAACTCCATCACGATACTTTTTTTGGCTCCATGCTTTCCTTGTTTGAAATAAAAAAAGCTTTACACGTTCTACGGTTGAAATAACAGCCCAATAATCAAAACAGGAAACAATGATTTTCCATTTCTGATTTTTAATAAGAACATTAACATCATCATCAGCAGCAATATTTTCGCGCATCATCCTCTCTCCTATCCATTTTAACGCTTCAGTTTTTTTTGACAAAAATGAAAAAGGATCTGGATATTCTTTGGTAATAGATGAAGCTTTATCTCTCATGTGAAAAACCATCGCATTAAAATCTTTAGGGGTTATAAATAAAACTATAAAATCCAAAAAACAAACAATATAATGAAAAGGTATATTTTTACCCATCATTGGAATCAAATTTAAAGGTGAATAATTATACACCCCAGCCATAATTGATTTGTGATTCATTTCTATAAGGTATTTATTATACGACTTCATAAGAAAGTTTAAGATAACAAATGATATTCTTTCATCCCTTAAAAAAGATAGTTGTTCTATTGGAATAGTTTTTCTCTCCACCTGTCTTAAATAATGATCAACATTATTTAAGACATTCCCGACATGCTGATTCAACTCACGAATTAACGTATTAACATTCTTACCTCTTGCCTCGATAATCATTTTATAAAAATCTTCAGGTAATAGTGTTTTTTCTGAAAGCATACAGAATAGGACAGCATAATATTGTCTACACTCCAAATAATTATCATTTACATCTACACTTATCATACACTCTCTCCACCTAGTATTTTTTGCAGACCTTTACGCTGTATTTTACGTAGTATTTAAGATGTTATTATGCTACATAACAATCAGTATTTATGTGTTGAAAATCACTATAACCACACAAATTATTATTAGAATGAAGACTAATCTTTAGATAAGCTAATATCAGAGTTGAACTACTTGAAAAAGCATCAGTTCACCTTTGTTCAAAAGCGTTCTGTCACGGTCATCGGTGATGAGATAGAGAAGAGCCTTGCCGTGTTGGTATAGTATTATCTTAATAAAGAAAACCTATCCCATAACTACACCTAGAACATTAATAATTACCCTGTCACTGACTCACTCATCCATATGTTCATCATTTTTCTAAAGTGATGAACTCTTATTTTTAACAACATCCATTCTAGATATGAAAATAAAACCAACCAAAGGTATCAATCATGTCTAGAAACATCCACAACGAGCATTACATTCAAAAGATAAACCACACCATCCGTAAATCACTCTCAACCTATAATCGAGTTACTGCTATTCGAGTGGACTTGCGATTTCCTTCATCGGATATAATTCACTTAAGTGACTCCAATGCCATCACCCGATTTTTTGAATCGTTAAAAGCAAAAATAAATGCTGACCTAAAACGTAAAAATAAAATATGGAAGCGTAACCATTCATGCCCTTTGTTTTATGTATGGGTCAGAGAGTTTGGTGAGATAAAAAACAAAAAACACTACCATGTACTTTTGCTATTAAATAAAGATGTTTATTGGAACCTAGGTGATTTTATTAAAACCAAAGGGACGCTCTATGCATTAGTACAACAAGCATGGTGTAGTGCTATTGGTGTAAACCATCCTGATAAGCGTTATTTAGTTCATATCCCGGACAACGCCGTTACTTGGCTAGATAATAATGAAACCCACAATGAAAGTACGATATTCAAATTAAACCAGCGTTGTCGTTACTTAGCCAAAGAGCATACAAAGTATTATGGTGATGGCGAGCGTTCTTTTGGATGCAGCCGTTAATCTACCAATAAAAAACATGAGGGGGATATCTTTTGGAAGAGAGATATCCCTAAACATTTATCGATATCCCTTCTGCCTTTTAACTTTAAAGACAGGAGTTCAACAATGAGCACTCAAGCGATTCCTTTATTAGATGACCAATTCGTTGATATGAAATTTATAACCCGTTTAACCGGACTAACAGATAAGTGGTTTTATAAGTTGATCCAAGATGGCGAGTTTCCAAAACCTATCAAATTTGGTCGTATGTCGCGCTGGTTAAAGAGTGAAGTTATACAATGGCTACAAGCACGCATTGATGAATCGAGAGGGGCTAACTCAACCCTTGAATCCTAAGATACTATTGCGAATAGCAGTTCATTTTCCAGAGTATAATGTTGAACAATTAAAGCTGGTTGCAGATTACCCAGAGGGTGCACCAGAAAATGCTAAGGTAGCCAATTATTGCAAACACGCCTTTGCACCAAAATTATTGAGAGCTACTGTAGCCTTATTTACACAAATGAGGAAAGACAAGCACGAAAGCATTCCTCTGGATGTCATTTAAAAGAAGGCTGAAATTAAAAACGGTTGTGGCCGCTGTGAGCGAATAGCGGAAATTGGATTTGAATTTACCTAAACTGTCTGCTGAATACTACCTACAAGAGAATGGTTCCGTTTGGGGCGGATACTTACAATAGAACCAGATGCATATTGTGCATAGTTTAACTTAAAGACTCACCATACTTTAATAGTTTCAAGGAAAATCACAGATTTAACTTAGTATTCATAGTATTAATCTTATTGCATATATAAATCATATTGGATTTTTATGGAACAGACTAAACCTAAACTTTTTATTTCTTATTCTCATGATAGTGAAGAGCATAAAGCATGGGTATTAAAGCTTGCGACCCGGCTTGAACAAAATGGAGTTCACGTAATCTTAGACCAATGGGATATTACATTGGGAAGTGACCTTACTCTTTTCATGGAGCAAGGGCTTACAAGCGCTGACCGAGTGCTTGTCATTTGTACAGAACCATATGTAGCTAAAGCCAATATGCAAAAATCTGGGGGAGTAGGTTATGAGAAAATGATCATTTCCAGTCAGATAATGCGAGAATTGAATAGTAATCGCGTTATCCCTGTAATTGTTAATAACTCATTACCTGAGCCAGTTCCGACCTTTGTAGGTGCACGCCTTCGGCTTTATTTTGATGCTGTAAATTATGATAATAGTTATGCGGAGCTGATCCATGATTTGCACGGTGAGAAAATGAAACCACGCCCAGCGGCTGGACCTAGCCCATTCAGCCGCAAGCCGCCTCCGCTCAACCCTGTCAATTTATCTCAACCAGATGGAGCTAACCAATCACCAACAAGCACAGGTAAAGTTACATTTGTGCCAAATGGAAATTATGACTCTTAAATTGTTATCAACATGGTATAGAGCTTGATGGAAATGTAGTGCAATATGAAGTGGTCATCTTTATGCTATTTCAAGTGAGGCACAGAATTTTTTCATTTTTACAATCAATCCATTGGAATCTAAAATGGCTATTCGGAAAAGTATCCCAAACGAAACCAAATTGCGGCTGTTTTCGGCATCGTCAGGTTATTGCCAGAAACCAGATTGTCTTAAGCCACTATTCCCAGCAGAGATAGGCGGTGATAAGCATATAGCTGAAATGGCACATGTCATTCCTCATGGTCAGGCTGGGCCTCGCCACGAAGAGAGACCTAATGAGGAGTTTGAAGCTGACTTATTTGAAAATCTCATACTACTATGTCCAACTTGCCACACTATTATTGATAAAGCGCCTGACTCATTCCCAAGAAGCATGATTTTAGATTGGAAGAGTAACCATCTTGTAGCCTTAGCGTATAAGCAAGGTATTATTCGTTATGAAAATAGAATACAAGCGAGAGAGGCTGTCATAGCAGCTATGGATGAAAATAAGGCTATATGGAAAGAATTAGCTCCTGTTGACGGGACTAGTTCTGAGTTCAATCCTGAGTCTGAAACAGCTCAAATTTGGGCACAAAGGATGAAAAGTGTCATTTTACCTAATCACTTCCGCATTCAGGCAATCATAAACATGAACGTATGTCATCTGACAGTTGAAGAGCGGGAAACTTTCGCACAATACAAAGAGCATGTTCGTGGACTTTCTGAACGTCATGTTTGTAGGATTTCTGGAAGGGCCATTCGTTACCCTCAAGATATGGATGGAATATTTGCATGAACTGGCAAGTTAAATATGCACTTGAGAATATAAATAACCATCTCAAAAGAACAGGTTCAGCAGAACATGTCGCTGAAGATACAATCAAAATTTCTATCCACGACAGACCTGACACATTAGCCATTGTTTCCGCATCATATGAAATCACTATTGAGATAGCTAAACAGTATCATGAAAAATTCCCTGATTTGGATTTTCTCTGTGGTTACAGGAAAGAGTGTGTGTGGACAGGTGAAGCTATCAACTACTTAAGTGATGCAAGAATAGGATGGGGCAATGCAGGCACCTTATATTCTGCCCTTTCAGACAATAATGTTAATTCTGCTTCTCACAAAGATTATATTTTCTCGTATCGGCTTATAACTCAAATGGGGGTTGTAAGAAATATAGAGCGGGAGTTTGATCGCGTATTCAAAATTGATTTAGCCAATGGTCGCAAGCTGAGGGTGGGTATGCTACTGGAATATGAGCCCACAGCTGATGCCGTGCGATCATTTTGGGACAAGTTTGGTCCAGTTGATGTCATATGGAACATTAATCCTAACGGAGGTCCTACTAAAAATGCCCTTGCAGCAGGGCATGAACTTAATTGCGGAGTCATGAAATGGTTAGAGTTCAAGGAGTTAATTCTTCGCCGTTGATGTCAGTAAGCGACGTGGCACGCCACCTTTTAAAAACGTGCCAAGCATTGAAGTTTTTTGAATGCTTTATGTTTGGCTCGTCGCTTTTTGGGGTAGGCACTGATTACGATATTTTGGTTATAGGTCCTCCAGGAGAAGCATTAATCCAACTAAAAGCGGAGCTGAAGCTTGCAGGAGTAGAATTGCCGCTGGATATTTTATACATGCTTCCACAAGAGGCTGAGGAAACAGATTTTGTTGCAAAGCAAAAATGTGTATCCCTTACCCATTTAGTGACCCTGGATATTCACTAGTTATATAGCTTTAAGAATCCCCGTTTTGTTTGTATAGTTTTGGACTATAAACTTCTGCTTTTGGCACAGGGCTGATAAACAGCCCTGATAGATTTATACTTCAATCGACTCAGAAATCTCCAATGCATCATCGACTTCAATGCCAAGGTAACGAACCGTGCTTTCCAGTTTTTTATGTCCAAGTAATAGCTGAATGACACGAAGGTTCTTTGTTTTCTGGTAGATCAGATACGGCTTGGTTCTGCGCATTGAATGCGTGCTGTATAACGAATTATCAAGGCCTAGCTTTTCAATCCAACCATGAAAAATACGGTTGTATTGTCTGGTAGAAATATGTTGAGCAGAACCGACTCGGGATTGGAAAATATAGTCGGTACTACGTAAGTGGGCCATTCTTATCCATGCAGCTACTGCATCTCTGGTTCCTTTAGTCAGCTCAAATTGGACAGGACTACCCGTCTTTTGTTGCAAGACTGTTGCTCTGCTTGAAACTGAACTGCCATATGCAACATCTGATACTTTCAACTTAACGAGATCACAACCGCGAAGTTTACTATCCAAGGCTAAATTGAATAACGCTAAGTCGCGAATTTTCCCTTCTAACTCGAGTCTAATACGGATCCCCCAGATATGAGATATTTTAAGCGGTCGTTTTTGCCCAATAATACGATCTTTATTCCACGGTGACTTAGACATAATTAAATCTCCTGTGATGTAGAGATTTAATTATGGTTGTTATCTCAAAAGTGCCGCAAGGATTGCAGCTTCTATTTTATCTGGGGTTGTGTTCGGCGCAAAGCGCTTGATCGGTTCGCCGTCACGTCCGATCAGAAACTTAGTAAAATTCCATTTAATCCTCTTCCCTAGCAAACCGGGCAGCTCATTTTTAAGATAACGAAACACTGGATGTGCGGTGGCTCCATTGACTTCCACTTTATCGAATATCGGGAAACTCACGCCATAGTTAATGTAGCAGGTCTGAGCAATGTCGTCAGCACTGCCAGGCTCCTGTTTCCCAAACTGATTACAAGGGAAGCCAAGCACCACCAAACCCTGAACAGCATATTTTTTGTAGAGCGCTTCAAGTCCGCTGTATTGTGGTGTAAAACCGCAATGGCTGGCTGTATTGACGACGAGAACAACCTTACCGACGTAGTCTTCCATAGAAACAAGCTGGCCATTAAGACTCCTCGCTATCAATTGGTAAAAGGTGCTCATATTCGAGTCCTCAAAGTAGAATCAGTCGACACCAACATTGCCATCTGATTAGAGTATCTGGAAAATTAATCCTGCCTCTGATTGCGCGGCAGGTCTGAAATCGTGAACGACTTATTGTTTCGTTGTAAATATTGAAGATGCCGTTTAGTGTTTTAATTTTATTACCCTATAGATAATTCTTCGCAACTATCACTTCGATTTTTACCATAAAGCTTAAGAAATCACAGCTTGTGATAATCAAAACCCCCTATTAGATTCAAAATAAGATCTAGCGAGAGTTTGGCTATCTTAAGAAATGAGGTAACAGATATTAACCACATTATTTTATTAATGAATTAAATTCATAGACTCTATCAAATTATCCTCGATTATTAATACCACTAATGCTGATATTCTCTGGGCTAAAATACACATCCGTCACCCACATTCTCCTTACTATTTATATAAGAGGATAGATCATGCCTGATGAACATGGTTTTAATCGACGAAAGTTATTAACGGCTTTAGCCGGATTAACCCTAGTGAGTGCTACATTACCTAAAGCGCTAGCGAATACAGAAAGTCATTCAAAAAATAGCCGTACCTTAGTTGCTTATTTTTCAAGAAGTGGCAGCACAAAAGTGATTGCGGGTGTGATCCATCGTAATTTACATACTGATCTTTTTGTTATTGAACCTGAAATCGCTTATCCAGAAGATTATTTTCAAACCGTTGAACAAGCACAAATAGAACGCCAGCAAGCAATAAAACCCGCGATAAAAAATAATGTCATCAATCTCGAATATTATCAGACAATTTATTTAGGTTTTCCCATTTGGGGAACTAGCATCCCACCGGTAGTCCAAACCTTTCTGAGTACGCACAATTTTACTAATAAAAAGCTTATCCCTTTTATTACTCATGGGGGCTATGGCAAAGGCGACAGTGAAGATGTGTTAGCCGAATTAGCGCCCTTAGCGCAAAGAGTCACACCACTGGTTATTGAGTGTGGCCAAGAGCGCAGAACAACAGAAACCGTAATCGGATGGCTAGCTTCTAGTGTAAGCTAATTTTAATCATTTAAAAATTATACTGTACTGAATCAAAAGGAAATAAAGATGAAGAAAGGATTAAATTTACTGCTATTTTGTATGATGGCGGGCGGAATAATAACCCAACCTACTTATGCTGAACCCTTAGTGATTTCAGCGCAAGGCAGCTTTGCAGCAGGTGGCTCCATCACGACAGCTGCAGGCACGTTCAATGCTAAAAAACCCCTAGAGCCTGCAGGGCAAACTTATCATGGCGATCATGCTGTAGTTTTTTATCAAATTCCCGAAAATCCACATAAATATCCACTCATCATGCTCCATGGTGCAGGTCAATCATCTCGTACATGGGAAAGTACACCTGATGGTAGAGAAGGCTTTCAAAATATTTTCTTACGCCGAGGTTTCTCAACCTATCTTGTTGACCAACCACGCCGTGGTAATGCAGGTAGAAGCATGATTGAAGGAACGGTAACACCACAACCTGATGAACAATTGTGGTTCAATCAATTTCGCGTCGGTATCTGGCCTGAGTATTTTAAAGATGTGCAGTTCTCTCACGATAAAGAAGCGTTAAATCAATATTTCCGCCAAATGACCCCCAACACGGGGCTTTTTGACACGAATGTTATTTCTGATGCTTTATCCGCTGTAGTGGATAAATCAGGCCCAGCGATTTTATTCACACACTCACAAGGTGGCGGTCCCGGCTGGTATACCGCAATAAAAAACAATAAGGTCAAAGCGATTGTCGCTTTTGAACCTGGCAGCGGATTTGTTTTTCCTGAAAATGAATTACCAGCACCAATGCCAAGTGCATTCGATACATTAAAGGGGGAGCCAGTTCCAATAGACGATTTCATGGCACTTACCAAAATCCCCATTATCATTTTCTATGGGGACAATATACCCGATAAGCCTATCACTATGCCTGCCCAAGATAGTTGGAGGGTACGTCTTGCTATGGCAAGAGAATGGCGAGATGTGGTTAATCAACATGGTGGGGATGTGACCGTTATCCATTTGCCAGAGGTGGGTATTAAAGGAAATACACATTTTCCTTTTTCGGATCTGAATAATACTCAAATTGCAGATTTAGTTAGCCAATTTATTGAACAAAAAAATCTACAATAATTCACGCTTATTGTGAGCAAGAATCATTATTTATGAATCCTGCTCATAAGCTCTAGAAGATTATAGCCTCTAATCTAATCAATAAATCTACGCTATGCTTTATTCTAACAAAAATAAAAAGGAGTGTATTATGCAAACGGTCAAATTAAACAATGGGGTTGAAATGCCATTGTTAGGCTTCGGTGTCTTTCAGATGACAGATGCGGACGAGTGTGAACGCGCTGTTATTGACGCGCTTGAAACCGGTTATCGTTTAATAGATACCGCTGCATCCTATCAAAATGAAACTCAAGTCGGGAATGCATTAAAACAGAGCCAAATAGCACGAGAAGATTTATTTATTACGACGAAGTTGTGGCTACAGGATACCAGCTACGAAGGGGCAAAAGCGCAATTTCAACGTTCATTAAGTCGCCTGCAACTCGACTATGTTGATCTTTACCTTATCCACCAACCTTATGGCGATGTCCACGGTGCATGGCGTGCAATGGAAGAACTTTATCAAGCTGGAAAAATTCGGGCAATTGGTGTCAGCAATTTTCATCCAGACAGATTAGCTGACCTTATTGCATTTAATAAAGTTATTCCTGCGGTCAATCAAGTTGAAGTTAACCCATTTAATCAGCAACTACATGCAGTGCCATGGATGCAGAATAAAAATATCCAACCAGAGGCTTGGGCGCCTTTTGCTGAAGGTAGAAATGGATTATTTCAGCATCCTCAACTCATCGCTATCGGTGAAAAATACGGCAAAAGTGTTGGGCAAGTTGTTCTGCGCTGGTTATTTCAACGAGGCATTGTGTCACTGGCTAAATCAGTTCGTAAAACCAGAATGGTAAAAAATATAAACATTCTCGATTTCACTCTAACCGATAATGAAATGACACAAATCGCAGCAATGGATACGGCAACAAGTGCATTTTTCTCACACCGCGACCCTGCAATGGTTGAATGGCTCGCTGGCCGCAAACTAGATGTTTAGTTATGCAAACAATCTAATTAATGATCAGGACATAAATCATGAAAAAACGTTTTCTCGGTAATTCTAAACTTGAAGTTTCTGCGCTTGGATTAGGTTGTATGGGGCTAAGTCACGGTTATGGTCCAGCCACAGATAAACGTCAAGCCATTGAATTGTTGCGTACAGCCGTCGAACGAGGGGTCACTTTTTTTGATACCGCAGAAGTCTATGGGCCATTCTTGAATGAGGAAGTGGTTGGCGAAGCATTAAAACCCTTTCGAGATAGCGTGGTTATTGCAACAAAATTTGGTTTCAATTGCAGTAATGAAAACAAACACCAGCTTTTAAATAGCCGCCCAGAGCATATTCGTGAAGCTGTCGAAGGTTCATTACGTCGGCTCAAAACTGACGTTATTGACCTTCTATATCAACACCGTGTTGACCCAGATGTACCGATTGAAGATGTTGCAGGCACAATAAAAGATTTGATTGCGGAAGGTAAGGTAAAGCACTTTGGCCTCTCTGAAGCCAGCGCTCAAACAATTCGCCGGGCACATGCCATTCAGCCTGTCACCGCACTGCAAAGCGAGTATTCACTTTGGTGGCGTGAACCTGAAGATGAAATATTACCTGTGCTTGAAGAATTAGGCATTGGATTTGTGCCCTTTAGCCCATTAGGAAAAGGTTTTTTAACTGGGGCAATTAATGCGAATACCACATTTAAAGATGATGACTTTCGTAGCAAAGTCCCACGTTTCAATACAGAAGCGTTAGAGGCGAATGCACAACTGGTTACTTTGTTAGCTGACCTCGCTAGCCAGAAAGGCGTGACTTCAGCACAAATTGCACTGGCTTGGTTATTGGCACAAAAACCGTGGATTGTTCCTATTCCGGGCACAACTAAACTGCATCGTTTAGAGGAAAATTCAAATGCTGTCGATGTCATACTCACGAATAACGATTTGCAAAAAATTGCCCATGCGCTGGAAACAGTTAAAATTGTTGGAGAACGCTATCCTGCTGCATTGCAAGCACTAATTAATCGATAAACTTATCTTAGGCTGGTAGATATCAATACATTTATCTCACACTACCAGCCTCTATTTCTCACTGTAACGCAGTGCATCAATCAATAATGCAAACGCTGGAGGGTGCTGTTTTCGACTTGGGTAATAAAGATAATAGCCTGAAAAAGCCGGGCACCAATCACTTAAAATTTGGACCAGCTTTCCTGATTTAACGGGCTCTTGAATGGTATCCTCGGGGACGCAAGCAATACCAAACCCAGACAGCGCCGCGTCAATTCGTTCAGATAATAGATTAAAGGTGAGTTGCCCTTCCACTCTAACTCGTAACGATTTACTTTCTTTCTCAAACTCCCAATGATACAATCCCCCCGCAGTAGGCAGTCGCATATTGATACAACGATGATGCTGTAAATCATGAGGTGTTCGTGGTATACCTTGAGTTTCGAAATAACTCGGTGAACCAACAATCGCTAATCGCATATCAGGGCCAATCTTAACGGCGACCATGTCCTTATCAACACTTTCCCCTAAACGTATCCCCGCATCAAAGCCTTCATCGACAATATTAACAAACCCATTATCAACCACCAATTCGACATTAATATCTGGGTATGCACGTAGAAACGGTTTGAGTTTGGGCCAAAGAAGACTGCGTGCTGCATGCTCCCCTGTTGAAAGGCGAATATTGCCAGATGCCGCACCATTAAGCTGAATGATTGCCTCTAACTCGTGATTAAGTTCAGCCAGTCGAGGTTCAAGACAAGCAATAATCTTTTCCCCCATTTCAGTTGCCGCGACACTGCGTGTGGTGCGTGTTAAGAGCCGTGCATTTAAACGTTCTTCCAATGCTTTGACTGCATGGCTCAAAGCGGATTGAGAAACGCCCAATTTAGCCGCAGCTTTAGTAAAGCTTTTCTCCCTCGCAACAGCAAAAAAAATTTGTAATTCATTAAAGTTATCTTTGAGCACAATGTATTCCTTTTTGTATCTTTACGCTTTGTGTCCTTTCTAACTAACTATTTCACCATGATGTAAATATACATTATGGTAAATATTATTTTTATGTTCATAACCTATTTTTACAGATAAGTCTTTCGTATCTGCATTATTAATTTGCGATGTTTATGAAAAAATACTTATAACCTAATGGAGTTTTTAACTTACGTGACGATACACTAAGGCTCAATCCATGAATAATGAATTATGTCTGCTTCTGGCACAGAGCCGCCTGTCAGGTTAGATTTAGCTCTGCGCCATAACTGTGTCAGATTAAATCTGAGCTAATATATTTTACTTTACCATCATTCTCCTAATACCCTTTTTGGCAGAGTGTAGTATATAGCCCATCACTCGTGGGCTTACGGTGCTATGACAAATAAAGCTTATAATTTAAATATATATTTGAAATAAGAAAATATAGCCATCTTTACATCTAAAGATAAAGATGGCTATTTATCACTTAAAATTCACACTCACCACATTCCCTACCCCACACTCCAACTCATCAATATAGTCCGCATACCACTGGATCATCTCTCTTCTGTTTTCAAGGTACTGAGCATGGTTATACGTACCACGGATCGTATTCTTATCAACGTGAGCAAGTTGAAGCTCAATCCATGCCGTATTGAACCCCTTCTCATGCAAGATAGTGCTCATTGTGTGCCTAAAGCCATGTCCAGTCGCTTTTCCATGATAACCAATACGTTTAAGAACCTGATTAACACTTGCTTCGCTCATAGGCTTGGTAATGTCATTTCTACCGGGGAATACTAGTTTATAACGTCCGGTAATAGCTTGAACTTCACGTAATGCCGTGATGACTTGAGTCGATAATGGAACAAGATGGGGGCGGCGCATTTTCATTCTTTCTTTGGGGATCTCCCAAATACAACGTTCGAAATCAAATTCACCCCATTCGGCTAAACGTAGCTCAATAGTTCTCACGCCTGTTAACATCAGGATTTTAGTTGCTAACCGAGTAATTGGGCTACCTGAATAATGATTTAATGCATTAAGAAATTCAGGTAATTCATTAGCAAGTAAATGTGGATAATGTTGTGCTTTGGGAGGTGTTAATGCGCTAGCGAGCTCAGAGGCTGGGTTGTATTCTGCTTTGCCTGTCACAATAGCGTATCTGAAGACTTGGTTACACGCTTGACGGATCTTACGTAACTTATCCAGCACTCCCCTCTTTTCTAGTTTACGCAGCGTACTGAGTACTTCTAGTGGCTTGATTTCAGCAATTGGCCTTTTCCCTAGATCAGGAAAGATGTCATTTTCAAATGACTCCATTAAATCGTCAGCATAACCTTTCGACCAGTTTGACTTTTTATATTCGTGCCATTCGAGGGTTACGGCTTGAAATGTATTATTAACCGCTGATTTGCGTTCTATCTTTTCAAGCTTTTTCTGTTCTGAAGGATCAATGTTGTTAGCTATTTGACGTTTTGCTTCATCTCGACGCTGCCTTGCATCAGCTAAGGAAATTTCAGGATAAACGCCAAGCGCTAATGTTTTTTGTTTTCCGTCGAATCGATATTGTAACCGCCAGTATTTAGAACCATTAGAATGCACGTAAAGGTGCATCCCTTCACCGTCAGTGAGTTTGTATCCTTTATCGGCAGGCTTTGCCGTTCTTACCTTCACATCTGTTAGTGCCATATAGGAACTCCCATGAGTTTGTGTTGGTATAAGAATTCATTGAACCTGTATGTACCAACGCATATACCAACAAATATTACTTGATGTAGGTTGATATAGGTAGACGTCAGTTGAACGAAGAAAGGTTAAAATCAGCTAATTTACTGAATTTTAGGCATAAAAAAAGACATCTATTGATGTCCATTGACTTCGAAATGGTACGCCCTACAGGATTCGAACCTGTGACCTACGGCTTAGAAGGCCGTTGCTCTATCCAACTGAGCTAAGGGCGCATTGTGTGCGCAGACAGCCTATCTGGCTGATGGCGTTGAATTATACGGTTGCTGAGCGCCGAGTCAATGGCTTTTCACTACTTAAATAACGATATGCTTACTTTATCTATCAGATAGACCTGACATTGCTAGCAAGTTCTGACAAAATAGAGGCATCCCCCGTGTCTCATATATGGATTAAGTTACAGATGTTAGCAAAAATTATTGATGGGAAAACGATTGCGCAAGCAATTAGACAGGAAGTTGCTCAAAAAGTACAAACTCGTATTGCCAATGGTAAACGAGCTCCCGGGCTTGCCGTTATTCTCGTAGGCGCTAACCCCGCTTCTCAAATTTATGTTGGCAGTAAGCGACGTGCTTGCGAAGAAGTTGGCTTTATTTCTCGCTCCTATGATTTACCAGACACGACGACTGAAGCTGAACTGCTCAAACTGATTGATGACCTTAACCAAGATAATGAAATTGATGGCATCTTAGTTCAGTTACCATTACCTGCTGGCATTGATAACGTCAAAGTGATTGAACGCATTCATCCCGATAAAGACGTCGATGGTTTCCACCCTTATAACGTCGGTCGTTTATGCCAACGTGCGCCTCGCCTGCGTCCTTGCACCCCAAGAGGGATTGTTACCTTACTTGAGCGTTATGACATTAATACCTATGGTTTAAACGCCGTTATCATTGGCGCATCAAATATTGTTGGTCGTCCGATGAGCCTTGAATTATTATTAGCGGGCTGCACCACCACCGTTACTCATCGCTTTACCAAAGATCTCGAACAGCATGTCCGTAATGCGGATTTACTAGTCGTGGCTGTGGGTAAACCTAACTTTATTCCAGGCGAATGGATCAAACCGGGCGCTATCGTTATCGATGTCGGTATTAACCGCTTAGAAAATGGCAAAGTGACTGGAGATGTTGATTTCGATGAAGCGTCAAAACGCGCTGCATGGATCACGCCAGTTCCGGGCGGTGTTGGGCCAATGACCGTGGCTACACTGATTCAAAACACGCTACAGGCGTGCGAAGAGTACCACGATATTTAATGTAATTTGGAGTCACAATGGATATTTTTCATCTTGATGGTCATCCCCATATCGAGTTATGCGACCTGCTAAAAATTGAAGGTTGGGCAGAAAGTGGTGCGATGGCAAAATCAATGATTGCTGATGGCTTAGTGCAAGTTGATGGTGTTGTTGAAACACGCAAACGCTGCAAAATTGTCGCAGGCAAAGTCGTTTCTATGGGAAGCGAACAAATCAAGGTACAAGAGTAGTTCTCACTGCATCCTTGATAGAGGTAAGCTGAGCCCTATTCAGCTTACCTTTTGTTACTCAATCAAAAAGCCCACTTACCGATTGTTCTTGTTGGGGATAATGGCACATTTGTGAATTCTTGTAATTGCCGATATTGCGCTTCATTTTGGACCATATTCGGGCTTCCTGTCTCCCGCAATGCTAATACGATATTTTCCATCGATAGTTTATTTCCTGCCTTTCTCCACTGCATGCATGCCGCTAATACCCCTGTTCGACCAATGCCAGCTTTGCAATGAATAACGGGAAGCGGTTTATTTCTTCCTTCTATATCTACTCCTTGATTTTTATAGAGTTCAAATAAGCTACCTTCATTGATGACTCTAATAAGCTGGTTTAATTTAACTAACTCCTCCGTTGTTACCGTTCCCCCATCATTCCAATTAGTCACGTGGATCACAGGGATTGAATGCTTTTTATGACCATTAGAAATCTCCATTTTATATTGGCTAAATTCCAACGGGTTCGCCCCTGTGCTTGTTTTTTTAGGTTCTACTTTATAGTTCTTTTTTTCTTGTTCAAAAGTGACTTCAATGGCGCCATATTTTTGATTACTCATAAAGTAAGGTGGGAGCTTCTCTCCTTGCAAGATAGAATTATCAATCTCTTGTTTTGATGCTAAGACAACTAATATCGGAGTTTTGTTTGCTATAAGCATAGACAAATGATTTTCAATGGCTTGGTCATTATCTTTGGGGTATTGGCAGCGGATGGCTAAATTTTCTCCCCCCACTTGGAGCCGATTGGCAGCTAAGGTGACAAGAGATTTGCAAGAGTTTTGTATTGAAATTTGAGTCTGTTTTGCACTACCAATATTGGGATATCTCTGCCCCCTACTCTCTGTATCGTATTCAATGTTTTTCACCAGTAACTGTGTTTTTTCAGCCAATTTATCGAATGCCGTAGCTTTAGTAGCGACTCCTATATTTAGTTTTAGTTTTAGCTTTAACCTATTTCTTTTGACGGGTGTTGTTTCAGCCAAATGTGGGCTAAGTTCGGAGATATTTTGGATAGACTTAATACGTTCAGGGAGATGGCTTGTATTTGATGATACTGGAAATTCTGTCAATGGCGATACAGTTAGTCGATTAGTGTTTATTGGAAACATATTTATCCTTATCTATGTTTTCATTGTGAGTGAATTCACCGTTTTGGTGACCCAATGTTAAATTCCACTGTCTATATTTCACTGGGTAGTATCGACAACTGTCATCATCCTCGCTTGCAAATTTAGCCGCTGCAGCCATAAAAAAACCCACCAAAAATAGATCCTTTTTAGTGGGTTTTATTCTTATTTGTTAAGCTAGTTAAGCTAGTTAAGCTAGTTAAGCTAGTTAAGCTAAATTCTCTAAATTATTCGAATTGTAAGCAAACCGGTATTACGTGAAAAACGATAAAGGACAATATTCTAAATAGTTCGTGTTGTGGCTAGGCGGCTAGCAAGGATATCTCGGGGAGCATACATGAGTATGTGACCCGAGTAGCCGAGTGACGCCAACAACGCCACAGCGCGAAATATGGCGAATATTATTTGCGACGCCATGTCGTACCGGCAGACGAATCCTCCAACACAACCCCCATCGCCGCTAACGCATCACGTGCCTGATCCGCCAGAGCCCAATCCTTACTTTGACGCGCATCATTACGCTGTTTAATCAACCCTTCGATTTTCGCGACTTCCGCATCATCTTCGCCTTGTGCTCCAGCTTGCAGGAAAGTTTCAGGATCTTGCTCTAACAGTCCCAGCACTTTTGCCAGTTCACGTAATTGAGCCGCTATGCCGTTCGCTGCATCCATATTTTCAGTTTTCAGGCGGTTTAATTCACGCGCCATATCAAACAACGCAGAATAAGCTTCTGGTGTATTGAAGTCGTCATTCATCGCTTCACAGAAACGATTCTTATACTCTTCGCCGCCTGCTGGTACAGCCGATTTATCCGTGCCGCGCAGCGCTGTATATAAGCGTTCTAACGCGGTACGCGCTTGCTTTAAGTTCTCTTCGGTATAGTTCAATTGGCTACGATAGTGACCTGAAAGCAGGAAGTAGCGTACAGTTTCCGCATCGTAGTACTCTAATACATCACGGATGGTAAAGAAGTTGTTGAGAGATTTAGACATTTTTTCTCTATCAACCATCACCATACCGGAATGCATCCAGTAATTAACATAGGGGCCATCATGGGCGCAGGTAGATTGCGCAATTTCATTTTCATGATGCGGGAACATTAAGTCAGAGCCGCCGCCATGAATATCAAAATGGTTGCCTAACTCTTTACTGTTCATTGCCGAACATTCGATATGCCAACCTGGGCGACCTAATCCCCACGGAGATTCCCAGCTTGGTTCACCCTCTTTGGACATTTTCCATAAAACGAAGTCCATTGGATTACGTTTTACATCAGCCACTTCAACACGGGCACCCGCTTGAAGTTGGTCTAAGTCTTGGCGAGATAATAAGCCGTAGTTTGGATCAGTTTTGACTTCAAACATCACATCGCCATTATCAGCAACATAAGCATGACCGCGCTCAATCAAGCTTTCAGTTAGCTCAATGATTTCATGAATATGGCGAGTGGCACGCGGTTCGCTGTCTGGACGTAGGATATTTAATGCATCAAAATCTTTATGCATTTCCGCTAACATGCGCGTAGTTAATTCTTCCACGCTTTCATTATTTTCAGCGGCACGTTTAATGATTTTGTCATCAATATCTGTCACGTTACGCACATAATTCAGGTCATAGCCTAAATAGCGTAAATAGCGGCTAATTGCATCGAAAGCCACAAAGGTACGACCGTGACCAATATGACACAAATCGTAAATGGTGATGCCACACACGTACATCCCAATCTTTCCAGCATGGATGGGTTTAAATTCTTCTTTTTGACGACTCAGTGTATTGAAAATCTGCAGCATCTTTTTATTTCCATTTTATTAGTACGTGTATATTTATCATACATCAGATTATCGCGATGTTGAGGATAAAATATCCAGATTCAACCTTACGAAAATAGCACGGTATTGAATCGCGATCACCCGAAGAAAGCAAGGTTAGCGCCTGACTTTATCGCCTGATTTATTAGGTCACTGTTATGGGATAACCTATTTTGCAAACACACTGTCGCTTCAAGTCAGGTTTTATCTGTGATATAAACTTGCTGATCTCAACGCTTTCGCAAGTTAGCGCATAAAAAACAATTATTCAGGATAGCTATTATGGTTACATTTCATACCAATCACGGTGACATCGTTATCAAAACTTTCGCAGACAAAGCACCTGTTACTGTCGAAAACTTTTTAACTTACTGCCGCGAAGGTTTCTACAATAATACCATTTTCCACCGTGTTATTAACGGCTTCATGATCCAAGGCGGTGGTTTTGAGCCAGGCATGAACCAAAAAGACACTAAAGCGCCTATCAAAAACGAAGCTAATAACGGACTGAAAAACAGCCGCGGTACATTAGCAATGGCTCGTACTAACGATCCACACTCAGCAACAGCACAATTCTTTATCAACGTCGCTGACAATGACTTCTTAAACTTCCGTTCAGAGCGCCCAGATGGTTGGGGTTACTGCGTATTTGCTGAAGTGGTTGAAGGTATGGACGTTGTTGACAAAATCAAAGGCGTTTCTACTGGTCGCAGTGGCTTCCACCAAGACGTACCTCGCGAAGATGTTGTGATTGAAAAAGTGACTGTCAGCGAGTAATCCCTGAATTTATGTCCACTTATATCATTGCAGATTTGCATTTAAGTGAAGATGAACCGGCGATCACCGCCGGTTTTCTTACATTTATTGAACAGCAAGCCATCCACGCCGACAGCCTGTATATTCTCGGTGACTTTTTCAATTATTGGATTGGCGACGATGATAATACCCTCTTGCATCAGCAAGTGGCTCAGGCTCTAAAACAGCTGAGTGAACGCGGTATCCCTTGCTATTTCATTCATGGCAATCGCGATTTTTTATTGGGTCAACGTTATGCAAAACAGTGCGGCATGACCATTTTGCCCCAAGAAACCCTACTTGAACTATATGATAAGCGTATTTTAATTATGCACGGTGATACCTTATGCACCGACGATGCTGCTTATCAGAACTACCGTAAAAAGGTCCATACTCCTTGGATCCAACGGGTATTTTTACTGCTACCCCTCTTTATTCGCCGCCGCATCGCACAAAAAATGCGTCGCAATAGCCAATATGCCAGCAGTATGAAATCCGAAGCCATTATGGACGTCAATTCCGACGCGGTAGTTGATGCCTTAAACCGCCATCAAGCACAATGGATGATCCACGGACACACGCATCGCCCTGCTATCCACGAGATTAATCTCGGTGGTCAACTTCATTTTCGTGGCGTTTTAGGCGCATGGCACAGCGAAGGCTCAGCCTTTGTGATCAACGAAAACGGCGTTGAGCTTATTTTCTTTCCTTTTTAACATTCCTATCTTGATAAAGACACGCAGATAAATTGTTGGTCGTCAGTATGACTGTTTGCTTATTTTATAATCACGCAAACGTTTTCCTTACCTAATTACCGTGATATGATCGGGGCAATTCACATTCCCACCCTTAGGGTGATATTTTTCAATACAGGGATCACACCAAATGACTGCCCAAGTTCCTGCTCAATCTGCGGCAAAAATCGCCATTGTTATGGGTTCTAAAAGTGATTGGACAACCATGCAGCATGCCGCTGACGTGCTGACCGAACTGCAACTGCCTTTCCATGTTGAGATTGTTTCCGCACATCGCACGCCAGACAAACTATTTTCCTTTGCTGAAAATGCTAAACAAAATGGTTTTGATGTGATTATCGCTGGTGCCGGTGGTGCCGCCCATTTACCTGGAATGTTAGCCGCAAAAACGCTGGTTCCCGTCCTTGGTGTCCCTGTACAGAGCGCTGCATTAAGTGGTGTCGATAGCCTGTATTCTATCGTTCAGATGCCAAAAGGCATTCCTGTTGGCACACTTGCCATTGGGAAAGCGGGCTCAGCTAACGCCGCATTGCTAGCAGCACAAATTTTAGCCAATCATGACAGCGAGCTATTCAATCGCTTATCCACATGGCGTGAAGCACAAACCAACGACGTATTAAATAACCCAGATCCGAGGGAAGCGTAATGAAACCGGTTTGTGTCCTTGGTAACGGTCAATTAGGTCGCATGCTGCGCCAAGCAGGTGAACCGCTGGGCATTTCTGTTTTTCCTGTTGGATTAGATGCAGAGCCTGAAGCCGTTCCTTATCAGCAAAGTGTGATCACCGCTGAAATTGAACGTTGGCCTGAAACCCCATTAACCAAAGAGTTAGCGCGTCATAATGCGTTTATTAACCGTGATATTTTTCCACGTTTAGCTGACCGCTTCCCACAAAAAAGCCTGTTCGACTCATTAAATTTATCGACGGCACCTTGGGCGCGATTAGAATCGCCAGACCAGTGGCCAGAATTGTTCGCCACTCTTGGTGATTTTTTAATCGTCAAGCGTAGAACTGGTGGCTACGACGGTCGTGGTCAATGGCGTGTTCGCCCTGGTGATGAACAAGCACTCCCTGCGGAAATTTACGGTGAATGCATCGTCGAGCAAGGGATCCCATTTGATGCTGAAGTCTCCGTAATTGGCGCCCGTAGCCAATCCGGTGAATCAGTGTTCTACCCAATCACCCATAATCTTCACCAAGAAGGGATTTTACGCACCAGTGTGGCTTTTCCTGATGCAAACTCTGTCCAGCAACAACAAGCACAGACGATGCTCAGTGCCGTGATGGATGAGTTAGGCTATATCGGTGTGATGGCAATGGAGTGTTTTGTGGTTGGTGATAAACTGCTGATCAACGAAATCGCCCCTCGCGTTCATAATAGTGGGCATTGGACTCAAAACGGTGCTTCCATTAGCCAATTTGAGCTTCATTTACGCGCGATTTTAAATTTACCGATGCCGACACCAGAAGTTTTCAGCCCTGCGGTGATGGTCAATTTAATTGGCACTGATGTTAACCAAGAATGGTTAAATCTGCCTTTAGTCCATTTACATTGGTATGAGAAAGAAGTGCGCCCAGCACGTAAAGTGGGTCACTTAAATCTGACTCATAGCGATGTTCATCAACTCGAAAATACCCTCGATAGTTTGATCCCAATGCTGCCAAATGAGTATAAAAGTGGCATTGAGTGGGCAAAAACAAAATTAGGCTGGTACTCTCGCCAAAAATAGGGAAAATAGCGCTATTCGTGCCTGAGAGTGATATTTCGGGCATTGTGCTATTTTTGCCCTACTTTTATAGTGATTACTTGTGAGTGATGACTAACTCACTAGGGCGCCACTGGAGTGCATATGCCAGAAACACAAGCCTCACCGTTTAGTCCGTTATACCAATGGTCAATTCTTATTCTCCTCGGACTGGTTTATTTCCTTGCTACCGCCACCACATTTACCTCATTAGGCGTAGTATTACCGAGCATGATCGGCGAATTAAAATGGAGTTGGACTGAGGCAGGCTTTGGTTTTACTTTACTTGGTTTAACCTGCGGTTTAGCGAGCTTTTTACCCTCATTGCTGATACGTAAAGTCGGTGTTCGTCTCACGCTACTTTTAGGCATGCTCGTGTTCTGCTCTGGCTTTTATAGCCTCTACTCCACCGAAGCTATCAGCACCTATTTCTTAGGTACCGCTTTGATTGGTATTGGGTTTACGCTATTAGCGACCGTTCCGGGTACCTATGTACTTTCTCGCCTATTTGAAAAACAATCTCTGGCATTTGGATTGTATTTCACGATTGGTGGATTGGGTGGCGTTGCAGGTCCTTGGATTTACTTCTACGCATCGAATCAATTAGGCTCTTGGCGAATGCACTGGGTATTATGTGCAGTTTATCTTAGCATTGTCACAATCATCACTATCTTGGCATTACGTGAAGGGAAAAAAGAACAAGATCACGCCAAAAAAGTAATGCAAAAACAAGTTAGTCATGCGAATAAGCCTATTTATCGTACCGCTGAAGTTTGGACAGTTCGCCGCGCATTACGCACTTGGCAGTTCTATTTAATTGCTGCGACTTATACCTCTTTTTTATGGTGCGGTATTACAGTAAACAGTTTTGCAGTGGCGCACATTGAAGAGCGTGGATTTGGTATGACCATCGCGGTTTCTCTGCTAAGTACCATGGCGTTTGTAAATGCATTTTCGCGCTTCTTAGGCGGCGCGGCGGGTGAATGGTTGGAGCCGAAACGTTTACTGATTGGTAGCCTAATTATTATGGTGCTTGGCGTAGTGGCACTGAGTATCTCCACATCATGGTTCTGGCTGATTTTGTTCGTGATTTGCGTGGGTGTTGGCTACGGTATGACCTTCTTAGCGTCCAGTGTTTTACTGTCCAATTATTTTGGTCGCGGACCTTATTTAGAGTTGTTCTCCGTCGTCAATTTAATCTCAACCATTGCCTGTTTAGCGCCATTTATCGCAGGTGCAATTAAGGATATTACAGGCAGTTTTACCCCTGCATTTTTAACCATCGCAGCTCCTGTTATCGTGATCCTATTCTTTACTTTAATGATGAAGCCCCCTGCTTTAGAAGTAAAAAAAGATTAACCCCTAAAAAGAAAAACGCTCGGGGATAACCCGAGCAAATATCAAACCAAGGGAAAAACAAGGATCCATTTACACGTTCTACTTCTTACCGGTATAACTGATTACGCATTACTTCAATAATTCCGGTACTCTCAGCAAGATAAATTCATTATCATCCGCTTGATTAGGTTCACGACTGGAAGAGAATGGGTAGTTATTATCGTTACCGACAATAATATGTTCATTATCCACCACATCCACGTTTTCAATCGTAAAGAATGGGAAGGTAAATACCCCATCATTTAGAGGTTTTCTGGCTAGCTTGTTAGGGTCTTGGATGTTCATTAAGTCAACATAGGCTTGTTTATCCACTGCATCACCTACATTTTTATCTGAAAATTCAATGCGATAAATACGTTTGAATTTTGCTAAGTTGCTAAAGCAGTTTTCTTTGTTTTTTTCGCCTTCAGCGCATGCTTTATCCGCGGTGCCTTCCCCATTATCACGTTCGATAATCAAACCGTGAGTGTCATCAATCAGGTTAAAATCACCGATGGCATTTTGATTATCTTCAAAAACATATAACCAACTGCGCCCAGTCCAATCTTGCTTTTTCACATCAAATTCAAGAATACGTGCCGCTTTTTTGCCGTTCACATTCTCATAGTCTTGTTTATCTTCTTGCCACAAAGCCCCTTCCAACATCGGATAAAGTTTGGAGCCATCCGGCGATGATGCCATTCCCTCAAAACCTTTTGAGCGATTGACTTGGAAAATCACTTTATCCGCAGGTTTACCCGGCGTTGTCAGTGTGTAGTGGTCAGGGGAAACGACTTTCTTACCTTCAACTTGTGTTTCAAATAGCGCCAACACCTTGCCATTTAAATCCATTTTGATGAGATAAGGCCCAAATTCATCACCCACCCATAAGGCACCATCGGCAAATTGAAAACTTTCTGGATCAAAGTCACTTCCCGTCAAATAACGCTTTTCACTGCTTTCGTTAATAATATGAAAAGGAATAATTTTGTTGGGATCGTGGAAGAAAATTGTTTTCAACGGGTTGGCTTTCCCCGTTTTAAAATCAATATCATACTGAGTTAAATACAGCATAGAGTCAGGGGAATTCATTTTATTCCCAAAACCGTTATCTGTGAGCACCCAGTAGGTACCATCAGCCATACGCTTGATACCTGAATGACCTTGTAACGGTTGCCCCTTGATTGGAACAAACTTACCTGTTGGGCGCCCATCGGATTTTCCCTCCACTTTATTCAGTGTATCAACGCGGGTTCCTGTAGTGTATTTGCCACTATGTTGCATATCCGAAGGTGCATTTTCCGGCGTTGGTACTGTCGCATCCACCGATAAAATGGCATGCCCAGCAAGTGTGGCTGGCACTTGTTTCTGTGAAATTTGTTGAGCAACCCCTGCGGTGCTAAATGAGAGTAAACCAATTAATAAAGAAAGGGATGTTAGTTTGAAAGTTATTGGTGTAAGGCGAACCATTGTTATTTTCCTATTTCATACCATCAATAATTGATGGCGGAATCATAACCGTGGCGAATGAAGGTTTTGTGAAGGATTAGAGACAGTTCGTTTAACCAATCACACTAACAAAATAATATTTATTTGATGTCGGATACATCAACTTAAAAAATCTATACAGCGAAGCTCAAGCATCCGATTTTCATTTTTAAGTAGAATAGCCACCTTCGTGACTATTCTACTTTTTATACATTTAACCGTTCGATAATCGACGATGCTGATTGCCAGTGCCGATTAACCTCAGCCCCAGCCAACTGCCACACACCGATAACAAGAACCCAGCACAGAGCGGCAATAACACCCACAGGCGCCATTCTGGCTGCCACGGGAAATCAAAGACCTTAGTTTGCAGTAACCATAGTGCCACTTCAGCTCCAAATGCCGCGGCAAGCCCTGCCATTCCGCCGAGTAAGGCAAATTCACTCCATAAAGTACGGCGCATCAGTTTTTTGCTCGCACCTAGGGTACGATACACCACCAACTCACGCTCTCGTTGGCTCATACCCACTTGAATCTGTGCGAGTAACAATAATACGCCACAGAAAATCACCAAAACCACCATCACTTCTAAAGCTTGGCTTACCTGCTGTAAAATCTGCTGAATTTGCGTGATGATAGCGCCCGTATCCAACACATTAATAGTTGGGTACTGATGACTCAGCTGTGTTAACAACTGCCCATCGCCATCATAATGGAAGCTACTCAACCATGTTTCTGGCATTGGCGATAATGTTTCTTCCGCAAAAATAAAGTAGAAATTTGGGCGCAAACTTTCCCAATCCACTTTACGAATACTGCTCACTTTAGCCGTGAAAATCTGCGAGCCAGCATTGAACGTCAATTTATCGCCGATTTTTAGTCCTAACTCTTTAACGACAGTTTGCTCAATGGAAACTTCCCCCGCTTTTGGTGGCCAGCTCCCTTGCTCTAACTCGTTTGCAGGCGGCAATGTTGATTGCCACGTTAAGCTTAGCTCTCGCCTAACCGTATTATTATTGGGATCGCGAGCATCCGCCCACTCAATCGCAGACTGGTCATTAATTTCCGATAAACGCGCTAACACAACTGGATTAAACTCCGTTGGTGTAACCTCGTACTGTTTCAACAGCTGCGTAACAGGATCAAGCTGAGACTGAGTCATATTAATCAGAAAATAATTCGGGCTATCCGCCGGTAGCTGCTGTTGCCAGCGATCTAAAAGATCCCCTCGAACCAAAATCAACAATGCCAATAACATAAATGACAATGAAAATGCGCTCATCTGGGTAATAGTTTGCAATGGCTGACGCAATAAGCGGCTCACTGATAAACGCAGACTGAGCTGGCGAAACTGTACTTTTCTCAGCAACCACAACCCTAGCCAACCAATCAACGCAAGGAGCACCGCAACCACAACAATTCCCAGCAAGATTGACCATAATAGTGGGTTTACCCCTGCAAACAGGAATAACCCGCCGACCACTATCAACGTAACCACAGGCAGATAATAATACAGTGGCCAAATTGGTGATTTGGCATCTTCCCGTAATACACGAGAAGGTTGAGTACCCATCAATTGATAATAAGGACGGATCCCCACAATAATCGCGATAATAAACAGCGTTGCCACCGCCCAGATCCACGGCCAAAAACTGGCGCTCGGCAAGGCTTTAGGTAACATTGCCGACAATATCTGCATTAAAATGCCTTCAAAAGCCAGCCCCAGCAAAGACCCTAATAATGCCGCTGCCACTAAAATCACTAACCACTGACCAATGATCCACTTACGTAATGCACCTCGGTCTGCCCCCAAGGTCTTCAATACCGCTATCAGTTGGTGACGGCTTCGACAATAATGAGTCATCGACACCACCACCGCAGCAATCGCCAATAACAGCGTTAGCAGCACCGATAGCAGCAAAAACTGCTGAGCGCGCTTAAAGGTTTTCCCGACCGCACCGCTGTCATCATCCAAGGTATACCAGCGCTGATCGCTACGTAACTGAGCATCATATTTCTCTTTAAATGCATCAATCCCTTGGCGAGAACCCGCAAACATATCGCGATACGTTAAACGGCTTCCCACTTGAATAGCCCCAGTTAATGGCGCATCTTCAATCGAGATCAACACCCTTGGCGCAATTTGAAAGGGGTTAAAACCACTATCAGGTTCCTGAATTAACGTCCCTGAAATCGTAAACGTCCCATCGCCGATATCAATCTGTTCGCCAACCTTTAAGTTCAGTAATTCCAATAATCTCGGGGCGACGAGAATATGCCCTTTAGTGGGTTTTAACCCCGCAGGCTCGGTCACTAAGTCACCGTATAGTGGATAACTCGCATCCGCCGCTTTCACTAACACTAACTGCGGGCGCCCTTCTTCATCAGCGGTAGAATACGCCATAGTTGAAAATGAAATTTGCTGGCTCAATGTCAGGCCTGCTTGCTGCGCTGCGGCAAGCCATGTTGGCTCACTCGGATGGGAAGAACGCAACACCAAATCTCCCGCGAGTAGCTCTTGGCTCTGATAGCTCATGCTATTTTCAATGCGATCGCTGATCCGCCCTAACGCCAGCACACAGGCGACTGCCAAGGTTAATGCTAACCACACAATCAACAGAGACGGCGTTTTCCATTCACGCCAAAACCAGCGCCAAATCATGACTCTTCCCTCAATTGCCCATCAACTAACCGTAATCGACGTTGGCAACGGGCGGCTAACTCATTGTCATGGGTAACCAAAATCAGCGTAGTACCGTGCTCTTTATTCATCGCAAATAACAAATCGGCGATTTTATCTCCCGTATGGCGGTCAAGATTTCCTGTAGGTTCATCAGCAAATAAGATTTGAGGCTGACCATTAAACGCCCGAGCCAATGCCACACGCTGCTGCTCACCGCCTGAAAGCTGAGCTGGCATATGTTTTAAGCGATTTCCTAACCCTAAATCCGTCAGTAAGCTCACCGCCTGCTGATGACTCTTGGTTTCGGATTCACCGCGCAGTAAAGAAGGCAATTGGACATTTTCAAGGGCGTTCAGCGTTGGAATTAACATAAAAGATTGGAAAACAAAGCCGACACTTTGCGCCCGTAATCGCGCCCGAGCTTCTTCGTCCATGGTCGTTAAGTCTTGATCAAGCAACTTCACGGTGCCGCTAGAGCCATCATCCAACCCAGCAATAATGCCTAATAAGGTGGACTTTCCTGAACCTGACTCACCAATTAAAGCAATTGTCTGGCCAGACTCGACAATTAGCTCGACTCCTTGCAATATAGTCAGTTCATGTTCACCTTGACCAACACGTTTAATGAGATGATGAACTTCAAGAATATTTTGCGCCGACATATATTGGTTTTTCTCCTGTTAGTTACCGCTAGTGGACAAACACTCGCTGCAACGAAACTATTGATCCTCGGCGATAGTCTTAGTGCAGGCTATCGAATACCCGCCGAGCAAGCTTGGGCAACATTACTTGCCGAACGTTGGCAAAAAAAGTCGCCACCGATTTTAGTTATTAATGGCAGTATTAGTGGAAATACCGCCTCTCAAGGGTTAGAACGTCTCCCCACTCTTCTAGCCCAGCACAAACCTGACTGGGTGCTGATTGAGCTGGGAGCTAATGATGGTTTGCAAGGGCTATCTGTTGAACAGTTAGGTATAACATTACAACAGATTATCGACCAAATAGAGCAAAATGGTGCTAAACCGCTCTTAATGCAAATTCGTATCCCGCCAAACTATGGTAAACGCTACACATCCAGCTTCGAAAAAGTGTACCCAACGCTGGCTGAAAAAAATAACCTTCCGCTGATCCCATTTTTTATGGAAAGCGTGATCACCAAACCGGAATGGATCCAACCTGATGGTATTCATCCCACTGAGCAAGCCCAGCCCACGATTGCAGATTTTATGGAAAAACAGCTATCACCCTATTTATTAACCAAATAATGTTATTAGCCAAATAAATTTGCTAGGTAAATAAATTATAATGAACCAATATGATAGCGAACATTTAGCCCAGAGTAGGTAAAGTTATGCAAAAAACGGTATTAGTGACAGGGGCGTCAAGTGGCATAGGGTTGTGCGCTGCGCAGACTTTAAAACAGCGTGGTTATCATGTGATAGCCACCTGTCGAAAACAGGCTGATATTGAACGATTACAATCACTTGGCTTCGAAACCGTGACGTTAGATTTAGATGACCCGGTAAGTGTTGAGACCGCTGCTCAGCAGGTTCTGACGCTCTGTAATGGAAAACTTTTCGGATTATTCAATAACGCCGGATTCGGGGTATATGGCCCATTGAACACCGTGAGCCGCCAGCAATTGGAATCCCAATTCTCCAGTAATTTTTTCGGAGTTCACCAATTGACCTTCCTGCTGCTTCCCGCCATGCTGCCACACCATGAAGGTCGTATTGTGCAAACTAGCTCCGTGATGGGCATTATCTCAACGCCAGGTCGTGGAGCCTATGCCGCCAGTAAATACGCGTTGGAAGCTTGGTCAGATGCATTGCGTTTGGAATTACAAGGCTCTGGTATTCACGTCAGCTTAATTGAGCCCGGTCCCATCCACAGTGCCTTTACCCAAAATGTGGCGCAAACTCAGCAAGATAAGCCAGTTAAAAATCCGGGGATTGCCGCAAAATTTACGTTATATCCTGAAGATGTGGTCAAAAAATTGATTTTGGCATTAGAGAGTCCGCGTCCACATGTACGCTACTCTGTCACATTATTAACGGTTTTTGTGCGTATACTAAAACGTGTATTACCCGATAAGCTAATGGACAAAGTCCTCGCGGGTCAGGGCAAGAAAGATTGAAAAAACAGAACTAAGCCCCCATTTCATTGACATGATTAATAACGAATTTTAAAGAGACTGTTTATGTTAGCTAACGCACAAATTATTGATATTAACGAGACCAACCTACACCAGACCATCGAACAATCCATGAACATGCCTGTCATGTTCTACTTTTGGTCACCACGCAGCCCTCAAAGCTTAGAATTCACCAGCATGTTAGAGCGTATTGCTCAAGACTACGCAGGGCTATTTATCCTCGCAAAAGTTAACTGCGATGAAGAACAAATGATCGCCAGCCAGTTTGGCTTAAAAGGCGTTCCAACGGTTTATGTGCTGCAAAATGGTCGCCCAGTTGATGGCTTCGAAGGTCCACAGCCTGAAGAAGCTGTGCTGCAAATACTCTCTCGCGTATTACCAAGCCCAGAAGAGTTAAAAGCTGCGCAAGCCGCTGAATTAGTGGCGGAAGGCAAACTTCAAGAGGCTCTGCCATTACTGAAAGAAGCCAACCAACTTGCGCCTAAAAACAGCGATATCACGTTCTTATTAGCTGAAGTGCAAATTGGTCTACATTTAATTGATGATGCAGAAGCCTTGTTAGCTACCGTGCCAATGCAAGATAAAGACAGCCGTTATCAAGGATTAGTAGCTCAAATCGAATTAACCAAGCAAGCTGCGGATACCCCAGAAATTCAGCAGCTGATAAAAGAATTCAATCAAGATCAAGAAAATACTACGTTAGCCGTTCAACTGGCGTTAAAGCTTCACGAAGTCAATCGCAATGAAGAAGCGTTAGACATGCTGCTCACCTTCTTACGCAAAGACTTAAACGCAGGGGATGGCGCAATCAAAAAAACCATGATGGATATCATGTCAGCAATGGGAACAGGTGATGCACTTGCGAGCAAGTTCCGTCGCCAAGTTTATTCATTACTTTACTAGTTAAGGATTACCTATGGATTTGTTCGCGTCTGGTGCACTACCAGTTGTTATTCTTGTCATTATTGCTGTTGTTATCGTTACCACCTGCGTAAAAACGGTACCGCAAGGCTTCCAGTGGACAGTTGAGCGCTTTGGGCGTTATACCCGCACTTTACAGCCGGGTTTACACCTTTTAGTGCCATTTATGGATAAAATTGGTCGCCGTATCAATATGATGGAGCAAGTCCTTGATATTCCATCCCAAGAAGTTATCTCCCGTGATAATGCCAACGTGACCATTGATGCAGTCTGCTTTATTCAAGTAATTGACCCTGTGCGTGCGGCGTATGAAGTCAGCAATTTAGAATTATCCGTTCTGAACCTGATCATGACTAACATCCGTACGGTTCTTGGGGCGATGGAGCTGGATGAAATGCTCTCCCAGCGTGATTCTATCAATGGTCGCTTACTGCACGTAGTGGATGAAGCCACCAACCCGTGGGGCGTAAAAATCACCCGTATTGAAATTCGTGATGTCAAACCGCCAAAAGAACTGGTCAGTGCGATGAACGCCCAGATGAAAGCAGAACGAACCAAACGTGCCGATATTCTGGAAGCGGAAGGTATTCGTCAAGCGGCTATCTTAAAAGCGGAAGGTGAAAAGCAGTCGCAAATTTTGAAAGCGGAAGGTGAACGTCAATCTGCCTTCTTACAAGCAGAAGCGCGTGAGCGAGCGGCTGAAGCAGAAGCCAAAGCGACTCAAATGGTTTCTGAGGCGATCGCCGCCGGTGATATGCAGGCTATCAACTACTTTGTGGCACAAAAATACACTGACGCCCTTACTAGCATTGGCTCGGCAGAAAATAGCAAAGTGATCATGATGCCATTAGAAGCCAGCAACTTAATGGGCGCGATTGGTGGGATCACTGAACTCATTGGCGAAAGCAAAAAAATGGGTGCAAGCAAAAAGCAGGCTAAAGAATGATAGAATTTATCAGCACTCAACCCGTCTGGTTTTGGCTATGTCTTGGGGGATTACTGCTGATTGCTGAACTTCTTGGTACAGGTGGCTACCTACTTTGGTCCGGCATTGCCGCCGTCACCGTTGGGGTGCTCACCTTTGCATTGCCATTCCTCAGTTGGGAATGGCAAGGTATCTTATTTGCGGTATTTACCGTCGTTTCTGCGATTTTATGGCGAAAATGGCTCAGCCACCGCAAAGCCAGCCGTGCCGATGATGTCAACCAAATCAGCCACCAGCTGGTTGGTGTTAGGGCACGCTTGCTAACTGATACCGAAGAGGGGTTTAGCCGCGTGCGCCTCGCCGATGGCAGTTGGCGCATATACAGCGACGTCCCATTAAAAGCGGAAGCTGAAGTGGAAGTAACCGCCGTAGACGGAAACACCCTAAAAGTTAAGCCTTACCATGGTGACAACAGCCACGCGCCAGATGATCAATAATCGGGCAGTCTGCCCCTTCATCACCGGGGCAGACATCCACTAATTCTTGTAACGTATCCCGAATAGTCGACAGCTTTAAAATCGTCTGCTGAATTTCATCAATTTTCGCTATCGTCGCACTTTTCACATCCGCACTGTGGCGGCTTGGATTACGAAACAATCCCAGCAACTCCCCGCACTCGTCCAGCGTAAACCCCACATCTTTAGCTTGTTTTAAAAGCATCAGCTCATCGAGATGTCTGGCTTGATAATAGCGATAACTATTATCCCCGCGTTCCGGTGGTGTGATCAGCCCTTTATCTTCATAAAAGCGAATTGCTTTGGCAGTCAGACCGGTTTTTTTGGCAATTTCACTAATATTCATAATTCCCCTTGACCTTCCCCTTGTGGGAAGGTTTAACCTTAATTACATAGCGGATTATAGACTGATTTTGTGTACAAATTATAGCCCCTCGTTATGAGAAGGCCCGGAGAATCAAAAATGAAAATAATTCTATCCTTACAAGGTTTGAGCTGCATGCATTGCGTCGGCTCCGTGACAAAAGCACTGCAAGCACGCCCTGATGTTGAATCAGTCAACGTCACGATTGATTACGCGGTGATTGAAAGCAGCGCTAGCGTCGAATCCCTCATTCAAACCATTGTCGATGCAGGCTATGAAGCCACTGAAGCAACTGCGCCAAATGTAGAGTTACAACTCTCTGGCTTAAACTGTATGAAATGCGCAGGGAAAACTCAGCAAGCATTAGAAGCTGTTGAAGGCGTTGCTGCCGCGGTAGTAGATACTCAACAGGCTAAAGTTTATGGCACTGCCTCTACAACCGATTTAATCGCCGCGGTAGAAGGCGCAGGATTCCACGCAGAACTTGCCCAAGAAGGTGCTAGCTCCCCAAAAACTGAGCCGCTGAAAACATCAATTGAACAGCCGGAAACGGGTTCAGCGGCAGTTTGTGATATTCCGGCACAAGAGTCTGACCTTGGCGAACAGCCTGACATTGCCGTGACCGATGACAGCATTCAATTATTACTCGATGGCATGACCTGCGCCAGCTGCGTCAGTAAAGTGCAAAAGGCACTTAATAGCGTACCTGGCGTGGAAAATGCACGAGTGAACTTAGCGGAACGCAGTGCGTTAGTCACTGGAACCGCGAAGCCCGATGACCTCGTCGAAGCGGTCGTAAAAGCAGGTTATGGCGCTGAAATCATCCAAGATGAAGCTAAGCGTCGTGAACGCCAGCAAGAAGTGGCTCAAGCGAATATGCGCCGCTTCCGTTGGCAATCTGCGCTAGCCCTTGCTTTAGGTGTGCCCGTGATGATTTGGGGGATGATCGGCGACAACATGATGTTAAGCGCTGATAACCACAACATTTGGCTCACTATCGGGCTATTAACGCTGCTGGTGATGATTTTTGCCGGTGGGCATTTTTATCGCAGTGCATGGCAAAGCTTAAAAAATGGCAGTGCCACCATGGATACCTTGGTTGCCTTAGGTACTGGGGCAGCTTGGCTCTATTCGATTGTCGTCAATATTTGGCCTGAGATGTTCCCAGAACAAGCTCGCCATCTTTATTACGAAGCCAGCGCCATGATCATCGGTCTGATCAACTTAGGTCATGCCCTTGAGCAGCGCGCACGCCAGCGTTCCTCCAAAGCCTTAGAGCGATTATTGGATTTAACGCCGCCAACGGCCCGCGTTGTCACCGAGCAAGGGGAAGTTGATATGCCCCTTGCTCAAGTGAAACAAGGCATGGTTTTACGCTTAACCACAGGGGATCGTGTCCCTGTCGATGGTGAAATCATTGAAGGTGAAGTGTGGCTGGATGAAGCGATGCTAACGGGTGAGCCTATCCCGCAGCAAAAAAGCCGTGGCGATGCAGTACACGCAGGAACCGTTGTGCAAGACGGTACCGTGTTATTCCGCGCCGCCGCAGTGGGTAGCCAAACCACGTTAGCGCGTATTATTTACTTAGTACGCCAAGCGCAAAGCAGTAAACCGCAAATCGGGCAATTGGCTGACCGAATTTCGGCGGTGTTTGTCCCGGTGGTAGTGGCTATTGCAGTGATTTCAGGGGCTATTTGGTATTTCGTGGGTCCCGCTCCACAAATTACCTACGCGCTGGTTATCACGACCACGGTACTGATTATTGCCTGTCCGTGTGCTTTAGGTCTTGCAACGCCGATGTCGATTATATCCGGTGTCGGTCGCGCCGCAGAGTTTGGGGTATTGGTGCGTGATGCCGATGCCTTACAGCAAGCGAGCGAGCTCGATACCATCGTCTTTGACAAAACCGGTACCTTAACTGAGGGCATGCCACAAGTTACTGATATTCACCTGTTCAACGGTTTTAATGAGTCACAAGCTCTGCAATTTGCGGCGTCCCTCGAAAGTGGTTCTAACCACCCGCTGGCTCGTGCAATTGTTAGCCGTGCAAAAGGGCTGGATATTGTTGCCAATCAGCAATTTAGAACTTTGGCTGGATTAGGAGTCACCGCGGTTGTTGAAGGTAAAACAGTTTTACTTGGCAATCAAAAACTGCTGACTGAAAACCAAATTGATACCCGTGAAATCGATGAAACGCTCCATCAGCAAGCGTCTCTTGGGGTCACACCAGTGCTATTGGCAGTTGATGGTCAGATTGCAGCACTGCTGTCTATTCGCGACCCATTACGTGAAGACAGTGTCAGCGCCCTCGCCCGTCTGCATAAACAAGGCTTCCGCTTAGTAATGTTAACCGGGGATAACCCAGTCACAGCCAAAGCGATCGCCAAAGAGGCTGGCATTGACGAAGTGATTGCGGGAGTGATGCCAGACGGAAAATCTGCGGCGATTGAAGCTTTGCAAGCCAAAGGTCATAAAGTAGCAATGGTGGGTGATGGTATCAACGATGCTCCTGCTCTCGCTCGTGCTGATGTCGGGATTGCCATGGGGGGCGGCAGTGATATTGCGATTGAAACTGCGTCAATTACCTTAATGCGCCAAAGCCTACACGGCGTTGCCGATGCAGTGTCTATCTCCAAAGGGACTCTGCGTAATATGAAACAGAACTTGTTTGGAGCCTTCGTGTATAACTCGCTAGGTATTCCGATTGCCGCTGGTATTTTATACCCAATTACTGGCACGTTATTGAACCCTGTAGTGGCAGGAGCCGCCATGGCGCTCTCTTCCATTACCGTGGTCAGCAACGCCAACCGTTTATTACGTTTCAAACCTGAAAAATAGCCTTATCAAGCCACCTTTACACCTTAAGGGTGGCTTTTCCAACATTTTGACTCAACGCAATAAATCGCCCGAATACCTCAGTGCCTTCATCATTCCTGTTCTATAATTAAGTGATTCTAATTATTTTCACTGTTTGAGGGTTCCATGTTAAATATTAATCGCGAAAAGCTCACCAACTTAGCCAATGGTGACGTGAAAAAGCAACGTAATATTTTGGCGGTTCTCGCCGTGTTATTACTGCTAGGTGGTATCGCCTGTTTAGCTAATCCAGTTGCCTCTGGTATTGCCGTCAGTGCTATTGTGGGCGTGCTATTAATCTTAAGTGGCGTCGGTGCCATTGTGAGCATCCTGAGCACCACTATCTATACGGGCTGGTCTCGCCTCTTTGGGTTTGTCATCGGGATTATTTACTGCATCGTCGGTTATGCATTTATCAAAGAGCCTTTACAGGGCTTAATCGCCATGGCAATGGTGATTGCGGCGCTGTTTATTATTGGCGGGGTAATGCGCCTATATGCCGGTATCCAACAAATTAAATCTGCAGGTGGTTGGATGCAGATTATCATCGGGGTTCTGGACTTCTTTATTGCTTACTTATTAATTGGCAATGGTCCTATTACCTCGATTGCGCTGTTAACCGCATTAATCGGTATCGAATTAATTTTCAGTGCGTTTGGTTTATTCTCTCTATTAAGCCTATTAAAGCGCAAAGACTAATTTGCATAATGACTCACACAATATAATAAATAGCGCCTGATGATGAGGCGCTATTTTTTATCTGCAATTCGTCTGCTTAGTGATAGGCAATATTTTAGTCATAGACCGTATCGTGCGGTGTGATTCGCAAATTCCTACAAGATTGTTTACTCTGTTTATCTCAGTCGTTAAATCAGGATAAATATCAGATGGGAAAACTACTCGAAAACTTAAAAAGTTGGCTGCACCGGGGAGTGGCTCCGAATTATCCTTATCCAGCTGTTGATGTTCGCTTACCTAATAATATAAAGCTGCACATTGTCGGCAGTATTCATATGGGAACCGAAAATATGTTTCCCTTATCCGCAACCTTGCTCGATAAAATCAACCACGCAGATGGGCTGATTGTTGAGGCGGATATCACGCAAGCAAACTCACCTTTCCCTACGTCTACAGCCTTGATAGCACCGATTTCCCAGAGATTAACGGACGCTGAGTTTGCCCTGTTTTTACAATACTGCCAAGAGATACGTCAATCCCCCACTCAGTTTGACCATCTTCCCTCTTGGCAAGTCGCCCTGACGATGCAAGCCACACAAGCGCAGTTATTGGGTTTACGAGGTCACTATGGAATTGACTACCAACTGATCCATAACGCACTAGCCCAAAATAAGCCCATTATTGAGCTAGAAGGTGTAGACTCCCAAGTGCAATTACTGCTCGATTTACCCGATGATGGCTTGCCATTATTGCAAGATACCCTAATTCATTGGCGCGCCAATGCCCGCTCCTTGCAAACCATGATTAGCTGGTGGCTGGATTTTCAACCGGAAAATTGCGTTACATTACCGAATACCTTCAGCGAAGGGGTTTATAATGTGCTGATGACTCAACGCAATCAGGAATGGGCGAGAAAACTGAAAACCTTGCCTGCGGGTAATTATGTGGTCGCCGTAGGCGCACTGCACTTGTTTGGTGAACAGAGCTTAATTGATTATTTACGAAACGATAATTGATCAAATCCAGTCATTGAAAAAGAAAAGGAATAATTATGACTCCGGCAGTAAAATTACTGGAAAAACAAAAAATTAAATTCACGCTACACCCTTATGATCACGATCCCAATGAGAGTAATTTTGGTGATGAAGCCGTCCAAAAATTAGGCTTAGATGCCAAGCAAGTCTTCAAAACCTTATTAGTCGCGCTTAATGGCGATCAAAAAACCTTAGCGGTGGCTGTCACTCCAGTTTCTGGGCAGCTCGATCTCAAATCTGTTGCTAAGGTATTTAAAGTCAAAAAAGTCGAAATGGCCGATCCGCAAATTGCCCAAAAAACCACGGGGTATTTGCTAGGAGGGATCAGCCCATTAGGTCAGAAAAAACGCCTTCCGACCGTGATTGACAGCCAAGCTCAAGAATTTACGACTATGTTTATTTCCGGTGGCAAGCGCGGTTTGGATTTAGAACTCGCCCCAAGCGATCTGGCAAGTGTACTAAATGCCAGCTTTGCGGATATTAAAAAAGAATCGTAAAAAACAAAAAGCCCCAATTAAGGGGCTTTTTCACACTCATTACCGATTATTTATTTTTATAAACAATCTCGCCTTTTGGCTCGTAATCAGCGGCTTTTAATGGAGAATGTTTCTCAATATAGCCTTTGAGCACTTCCGCATCCACAAAACCGGTGTTGACGTAGTTTGGATGATTATCGATAGCTGGATAACCATCACCGCCAATCGCGTTAAAGTTTAATGTCGCCATACGGTAAGTTTTGTTCTTATCGACGGGTTTGCCATCAATCTTCACATCGCTGATTGTGCCGTCGGCATTCAGAGTCAGGCTCACATTATAGAACTGACCGTAAGCACCTGAGTCAGGTTTCATGTTAGCGACCGCTTGCAGATACGGCAGAACCTCTTCGCCTTTAAAGTCCACATAGACTAATTCGTTAGCAAATGGCTGAACTTTCAAGACATCTTTATAGGTAATATCGCCGCTTTCGATGGAATCACGCACGCCGCCGCCGCTCATGATGGCAAAATCAGCCCCTGCACGCTCTTTTTGAGCCGCCAGTAGTAAATGCCCCATATTGGTTTGCTCAAAGCGCACTTTATTACGGTCACCCACCAGCTTGCCTTCCACTGAACCGACTTTCACGCCTAATTGCTGGTCGCCTTTATCTTGATAAGGGGTTAGCAATTTTGTCATTTCAGGGTTATGCGCAATTTCCTGTGTGTAGTAGACGTAATCCGATGAACCGTCGTCTTTCTTCACTTTTTTCTTCAGGTTAATTGGGATCAGCTGATAGTGTTTTAAGGTGAATTTACCGTTTTTGAATTCAAAGTCGGCACGACCTACATATTTACCCCACTCATGGGCTTGAACAATCCAGGTGCCATTTTGGTTGTCTGGCGCACATGGGGTTCCTGGCACATAGTCTTCTTGTTTGTAGTTTTTGTTCTCTTGAGACATACAAACAGGGTCTTGTGAGTGACCACCCACTATCATATCTAAATAGCCCGCAGGTAAGCTGCGCGCCATTTCCACATCCCCCGGTGCGTTAGAACCGTGGTTGCCATCATCGTAGTGTCCCATATGGGTTGCCGCGATAATAATGTCTGGTTTCTCAGTCGCGCGTAGCTCTTCCACCACTTTTTTGGCTTCAGCAGCAGGGACGCGGAATTCAACATCAGGGAAGTTCGCAGGGTTACCGATTTTCGCGGTATCGTCAGTTGTTAAGCCTAAAACAGCAATTTTTACACCTTGCTTATCAAAGACTTGATAAGGTTTAAAGAGACGTTTACCTGTGCTGGTTTGATAAATGTTGGCAGATAAGAATGGGAACGTTGCCCACTTTTCTTGCTGCTTGAGGACTTCTAGCGGATTATCAAATTCGTGGTTACCGAGCGCCATCGCATCGTAGCCCACCAAATTCATCCCTTTAAAATCAGGCTCAGCATCTTGCAAATCAGACTCTGGTACACCAGTATTAATATCCCCACCAGAGAGTAATAAAACACTGCCGCCTTGCTTCGCCACTTCGTCACGAATTTCATCAACCACGGTTTTTTGTGCCGCTAATCCATACTCACCTTTTTCATTGTGCCAAAAATGACCATGATGATCGTTAGTATGCAAAATAGTGATGTTGTAGGTTTTATCTTTTTCCCACGCATTTGCCATCGCTGCGGGTAACAGCGCTAACGAGACAGTTAATGCGCATGCGGATGCCTTAAATGTCAGTTTCATACATTCTCCCTGCTGGTATAGAAATCTCTACCGATTACGTAGTTTTTTATGCGTAATAAGCTTATGAGTTAATAAGCCATGTGTTAATAGACTCAGTCTTATAGCATAAAAATGACGGCAAGATCTGAGCGGCTATGCACAAACAGAACGCTGTTACAAAGAAATGAGATCTGGATCGACTAATATTTTCCATCAATTTACCCATGCCACTCATATTGCCATTTAAATAATTTCTATATTAGTTATATTGGTTACAATTACGCAACAAACTAAAGTGATGATCATGAGTGAGCAAACAGCAGCGAATGGCGGCGCCAAACCCGCCAATAAAACGGGAAAAACCGTTTTCAGTATCCTGACGGCAATCAGTGTCTCTCATTTACTCAATGACATGATTCAGTCGCTAATATTAGCGATTTATCCCTTATTACAATCTGATTTTTCCCTTAGCTTCGCTCAAATTGGGATGATCACCCTCACTTACCAAGTCACGGCATCACTTTTACAGCCGATTATTGGTTATTACACGGATAAACACCCTCAACCCTATTCCTTACCGATAGGCATGAGCTTTACCTTGTCGGGTCTATTGCTATTAGCCATGGCAGAAACCTTCCCAACCATCTTAATCGCTGCCGCGTTAGTGGGGACTGGCTCTTCTGTCTTCCATCCTGAATCATCAAGAGTCGCACGGATGGCATCTGGTGGACGCCATGGTTTAGCCCAATCCTTTTTCCAAGTGGGCGGCAACCTCGGAGCATCATTAGGTCCTCTACTTGCCGCACTGATCATTGAACCTTATGGTAAAGGCAACATCGGTTGGTTCTCGTTCGCGGCACTACTCGCCATTATTATTCTTTTGCAAGTTAGCAGTTGGTATAAACAGCAGCATCGCGCTGCAAAGAAAAAGCCCGTCATTCACGGAGAAGTTAAAGTGCTGCCTCGCAAAGTCGTGGTTGGCTCACTCAGCGTTTTGTTAGTTTTAATTTTCTCAAAATATTTCTATTTAGCGAGCATTAGCAGTTACTACACTTTCTATTTAATCGATAAGTTTGGTGTTTCGGTACAAAACGCCCAAATTCACTTGTTTGTATTTTTATTCGCCGTTGCGGCGGGAACCATGATTGGTGGTCCTATTGGCGATAAAATTGGGCGTAAGTATGTTATCTGGTTTTCTATCCTTGGCGTTGCCCCATTTACGTTGATTTTACCTCACGCGTCACTCTTCTGGACGGGTGTCCTGACGGTGATTATCGGGATGATTTTAGCCTCAGCATTCTCGGCTATTTTGGTATACGCACAAGAATTGATCCCAGGTAAAACAGGGATGGTTTCAGGGCTATTCTTTGGTTTAGCCTTTGGTATGGGGGGCGTTGGTGCTGCTGTCTTGGGTCATATTGCAGACCAAACCAGCATTGAGCAAGTTTATCAATATTGTGCCTTTCTACCATTATTGGGTATTTTTACTGTATTGTTACCAAATATAAACAACAAATAGGCTTATTACCTTATTTTATCCATACTTATGTTTTTATAAGTATGGATAACCCTTCCTTTATTTCACAAAAGACTTCCATAAAAACGACTAAAATAAAAAGCTTGTAACGATTTAGCCCTATCAGCTCGATTTTTTTTTAGAAACTAGGCAATTTTTTAAAGAAATTTGTTTTCAAAACCGCTAAAATAGATAAACACGCAATTTGTATTTCAAAATGGTGATTAACGTCATCAACATTTTGAAAGCCAAAGGCATGTACCCACCTTTTTATTCATAAACAAACCAGAGGAGACTTAATGGAGCATTCAACGCCCTTAATTACAACCATTGTTGGTGGTCTCGCCCTTGCATATATATTAGGCATGCTCGCGCAGCGCTTAAAAATTTCGCCACTTGTCGGTTATCTTGCCGCGGGTGTATTAGCGGGTCCTTTTACCCCCGGTTTTGTTGCAGACACCACCCTAGCCCCTGAACTCGCTGAAATCGGGGTTATTCTTTTGATGTTTGGTGTTGGTCTACATTTCTCATTGAAAGATTTATTAGCCGTAAAAGCAATTGCCATCCCCGGCGCCATCGCTCAAATAGCCGTCGCGACTTTATTAGGTCTTGGCTTATCGATGTTATTCGGTTGGGGCGTATTTACGGGAATTGTCTTTGGTCTCTGTCTGTCAACAGCAAGTACCGTTGTATTACTACGTGCACTTGAAGAGCGGCAACTCATTGAAAGTCAACGCGGGCAAATCGCTATTGGCTGGTTAATCGTTGAAGATTTAGCCATGGTTCTCGCCTTAGTACTGTTACCTGCTGCCGCAGGGATCATGGATAGTAATGAAGCCAGTTTTGGCGAATTAGCCATGAGCCTTGGATGGACAATAGGTAAAGTCGTTGCCTTTATCGTCATTATGATTGTCATCGGGCGAAAAGTTATCCCATGGATTTTATCTCGCACAGCATCAACAGGTTCTCGTGAACTGTTTACGCTTGCGGTTTTAGCGCTTGCATTAGGTATCGCCTATGCTGCTGTCGCGATTTTTGACGCTTCCTTCGCATTAGGCGCATTCTTCGCAGGCATGGTGCTGAATGAATCAGAGCTGAGCCATCGTGCGGCTCAGGACACTTTACCGCTACGCGATGCGTTTGCAGTACTGTTCTTCGTGTCTGTCGGGATGTTATTCGACCCAGTGGTTCTCATTGAGCAACCGTTAGGGATCATCGCTGTTCTCGGTATCATTATTATTGGTAAATCTGCCGCCGCGCTGGTGCTCGTACGCATGTTTGGGCACTCACGCCGTACAGCATTAACCATTTCTGTCAGCTTGGCTCAAATTGGTGAGTTTGCCTTTATTTTGGCGGGAATGGGTCTGGCACTCGGGGTAATGGATAAAGACGCTCAAAACTTGGTATTAGCCGGTGCGATTGTCTCTATCATGCTAAACCCAGTGTTATTCAGCCTGTTGGATAAATATCTGGAAAAAACCGAGACCATCGAAGAGCAGCTTCTGGAAGAAACACTGGAAGAAGAGACTCAGATCCCAGTGGATATTTGTGGTCATGCAGTGATAGTTGGTTACGGTCGCGTTGGTGGTATGCTGGCTGATAAACTGCGTCGTCGTGAAATCCCACTGGTTGTGGTTGAAGATACCCGTGCACGCTTTGAAGAGCTGGCTGAAAATGGTTTCAGTGCCATCTTAGGTAATGGTGCCAGTAAAGATATCCTAAGCCTTGCCCGTATTGAATGTGCAAAATCCCTGTTACTAACCATTCCAAACGGTTATGAAGCAGGTGAAATTGTGGCTACCGCCAAAGAGCTGAATCCGAATATCACCGTGGTCGTACGCGCCCACTATGATGATGAAGTCAGCTTTATTAGAGAACGCGGTGCAGACCACATTATTATTGGTGAACATGAGATTGCAAAATCGATCACCACGTTAATGTGCAATGATGTGGCTGAATTTGGTTGTGCTATCCCAGATGATAAGGATAAAGATAATCACAACCCAGATGGAAAAAATTTGGATGAGTATCTAAAACCGAGCCACTAAGTTCAGTGTCAATTAAGTTCATTTTTAATTGAAAACAAAAAAGCCGTAACTGATTAACGTTACGGCTTTTTTTATTATGAATTCAACATTTGTTCAGCAAATTCACTGTCAGTCCACACAGGTAAACCTTTATCTTTGAAGAATTGAATTTCTGCGGCAACACCACCACTTTTTTCCCATCCCGCCAGCGTCAGAACAATCAAACCATCGCAACGCTTTAAAAATTCCATATCAATCGCTGACCATGCCACTTTTTGCCCTTGCGAAGCTAAGTACTGATTGATCGGGTGAGTCATGGTAATTTGGCTATAGGTTGCAATTCCTTTAAGCGCTAATTCCGCTGCATATTGGGTACAAGCTTGAAAACGCATTTCCACAACATTGCTATCAGGATCAGAATATGGGCACGCAATAAAATAAAGTTTCATTTTAATTCCTAGTGTCGTATTTAACGAATTTTGAGCAAAGTAATCCTATGAAAAATAAATGAATTATTTTCCATAGGGTATAAATTAAATGGGTAATGCTTTGATTTTTATGGCTTACAGAATATCTGCAATAATAATTTTGGTTTTCGGGCGTTTTTTATTTTCAGCTAATTTAAAGTCTTTAGTGGTAGTAATGAGATAATCAATATTATCCCACCCAGCCACAAAGTTAATCGCATGCTTATGGGCTTTTGTTCCATCAGCTAACACCATCAGCTTATCACTGTTTTCCTGCATTTTTTGTGCAATGGCAGCCTCATCAACGTGTTGATCCATCACACCATGCTGAGGATGAAAAGCGCCAGCGCCGATAACCGCATAATCTGCGAAAAATTCCGTAATATTCTTTAATGCGATTGCGCCTAAGCAGGCATTTTGTGCCGCATTAAATTGCCCACCAATCAAAATCGTTTCGATGGTAGGGTTTTCCTGCAATGTGCTAGCTAATAACGGTGAGTTTGTTATCACCGTTATATTATCAATCGACTTAATGCGTTGGCTAAACTCGAAGGTCGTCGTGCCAAAATCAATAAACAGTGTGTCTCCAGGCTTAATTAACTCCGCCGCTTTTGCTGCTATCGCTTTCTTTTCATCAACAGCCGCTTGCGCTCGTTCTGTAAAATTACGCTCAAATTTGGACTGAATATTGACAGCCCCACCGTGAACTTTCTTTAATAATTTTTGAGTTTCAAGCTTGCTCAGATCACGGCGGATAGTTTCTTGCGCCACATTAAAATGCGTTGCAAGCTCCTGTACATACACCTGACCTTGAGTCGATAACATCTCAATGATGGTTTGGTGTCGTACTTTTGAGGAGCGTCCCTCACACATAGTTTAATCCTTCTGACCATTTAACATTTCCAGCACTATACAACAGTGACAGTAATTTCAGTAGCACTCGCTTGGATTTTTGTTAAATCGATATTTTTCAGCAAAATACGACGAGTTGGTAAGCAGCGACGACGCTTTTCATACAGCACGGTATTACCTGCCATCACACGGATTGTTCCCGTTATCGCCGTGTTGACTTGAATGTTGAAATCCACATTTTTCGCAGTATTTTCGGACATATTGATACATGCAGGTACTGTAAAACGAATTGGCTCAGCAAATCGAATCGGCAATCTATTCCCTTGCTGTACATCCGTTTGATGGTGATTGGCTAATAAATCATCTGCAATATATCCGCCGGTGATCTCACCTTCTTGGTAGCACTGATCCCCCATATCCGCAGGGTGCAGCATGTTACCCGCCGCGTAATAGCAGCCATCAGAACAGCGGCTACGTTGGTCAGTGACGGGTTTGCCTGTACTAGCCTCAAAACTCAAGTGGCTTTTACGAATTAACGTATTTTCACCCACAAAACCCCCGGTAAAAATCACAGAGTCGCACTCAATTTTGCGTATTTGCCCTGCGGTTTCCACCATCACATATTCGACTCTTTCTAAGCCGCCAATTTCCGTGATTTTGCTATTCACATACACCGGGGTTCCCATGGCTGTAGCAAACAATGAAGCTGGTTTGAATGCCAGAATTCGTTCGCCACTTTCAATCATGGCTTTCGCTTTTACGCCCGCATTTTTTAATGTCCATAATGCAGAGAAACTGACTAACTCACTGCCAACGATCACTGGGTTCAAACACGGTTTTTGCCCTTTTAAATAGACAAATTGTTGTAGCGCACCCGCAGTTAAAATACCTTGAGGACGCAAGCCAGAAACTAAGCGTGGGTGACGTGGTGTTTCGCGAACGCCTGTTGCAATCAAAATGCGTTTACCGCGCATCTCAACCACGCCATCAGGAGTTGTGACTGTTAAAGTGCCATTAGGTTGTAATTGCGTCACAGTACAACGCGTTAGTATTGGTGTATCCCCTAAATTATTAACAATTTTTTCCGCAAACTGGTTGCCTTTCATTGGGCGTTTAAACACTAACAAACCGAAAGTGGGATGTTGGCAATGACGAGGAACACCACCTGCATGGGCTTCACGCTCTAAAATCGCAATATTATGAATACCACGGCGACGTAATGTTTGTGCTGCCGCGATACCCGCCGGCCCTGAGCCAATAATGATCACATCGTAATTTAAGCTCATTTCACTGCCTCCACCGCTAAGGTATTGTCAAAGCGACCGTTAATAATTTCAGCGACCTGACTACTACAATAAAAACCGTTACAACGCCCCATCATGACGCGAGTTCGGCGACGAAGTGCGCCTAAACATTCTGGTGGAATGTCAGAATCAAACGCGGCTTCAATTTCTCGTTGAGTCACTAATTCACAATGGCACACAATGCCGCCATTATTTTTACATTGGTAATCACGTTCATCATATTCAGAGAGCATCGGCATCTTAGGCCAAATTAATTCAGTTGGCGGTGATAGCTCAAATAATGCGTCAAAATTCTCTTGGTAAAGTTTCCCTAAGTGATTGGCGACCCCCAACGCTGCCGTTAAGCCCGTTGAGCGAATTCCCCCAGCACATATCCACTGCTTTTCGGGGTAATCATTAATTCGATAATATTTTTCTTCCGTGGCTGGGCGTAATCCAGCATAGGTGGCCGTCACACTGTAATTATGCAGTGATGGCAACATGCGAGAACCTTGGTCGATTAAATCTTGCAAGACTTCTTGCTTCACTTCCGCTTTCCAGCGGTCTTGTTGTTCTTCCGCTGTCGGGCCTAACAATAAGTTACCGAAAATGGTTTTCGATAGCAGAACACCTTTCGTAATCGCGGTGGGTACTGGCAAAATGATCGCATTGATATCTGCCGCTGCTGCTTTGTCGTATACCAAAAATTGACCTTTACGCGGTTTAATCTCAAATGGTGATGGGTGGCAGATAGATTCCACGATATCCCCATTAATCCCGGCACAGTTAATCACTAATCGGGCAGAAAATTCACCTTTTGATGTGGATAATGTCCAAATTCCCGCATTTAGCTCACCCTCAGTCACTTCACAATGAAATTGGTACTCTGCACCGTGTTTTACGGCTTGAGTTAAATACGCCAGTGGCGTGCTCCATGGATCAATCACCGATTCACCCGGAACTTCAACCGCTGCCAGCGCACCCTCCGCTAAATGAGGTTCTCGACGATAAAGCTCTTCTTTATCTATTATTCCCACATCCATGACGTTGTTAGTGTGTGCTTGCTCTACAATACCCGGCAGCTTATTGAGCTGCTCTTCGTTCCAAGCCACGACTAACGCGCCTGTTTTGAGTAACGGTAAATTCATTTTTTCTCTAATATCAATGAATTCCTGATACCCATCTTGCATGCATTCCAATTCTAATGTCCCTGGTGTGGCATCAAAACCGGTATGTAACAACGCGCTATTTGCTTTACTTGCTCCTGATAAAATATCGCCACCACGCTCTAACAGCAGTGTTTTAGCGCCCATCAATGTGAATTTTCGGGTTACTGCACAGCCAATGACACCCCCACCGATGACAATGACATCCCACATTTTTTTATTATTAGCATTCATGGCTGAAATCCTTAATATAAAACTTGGACACATAAAACCACACAATTCCCACAATCTCAATATATAAAACAACACAAATCACAATAACACTCCAAAAACTTCTCACATTGTTATCTTATTGTGACAGTTCTCACATTCACAGAAGTTATTGTGAGTTTTTTGTGGATTTTATTTCCGATTAAACGATAGTAAGCAAAAAAACAAACCTATTTACAACATTTATAACACTGGGAAATTCAGCGATGCTCAATCAACGTTATGCCGCTATCGATCAGGGAACAACGGGAACCCGGGTCGTCGTCTTTGAAGAAGGCGGCCATTACCATTCCCCGATGAGTATTCCACACAAGCAAATCACCTTAAACAGTGGTTGGGTTGAGCACGATCCTGAAGAGATCCTAACGAACATCATCAAGTGTCTGAATAGTTGTGAAGTCGTTGATGCTATTGGTATTTGTCATCAAGGCGAAAGTATTGTTGCGTGGGATGCTCAGACCAAGCGCCCCCTTTATAACGCGATTGTTTGGCAAGATCTGCGTACTGAAAAAACCATCCAGCAACTTAAAGATGCGGGGCTTGAGCCGCTTGTCCAATCAAAATCGGGACTGCCCTTAGATCCTTATTTCTCAGCCAGTAAAATGGGATGGATTCTGGAGAATGTGGTGGGTGCCAAATCCCTTGCGGATAAAAACCGCCTACGCATAGGCACTATGGATGCATTTTTCCTTGACCGTTTATGCGATGTTTTTGTGACGGATTATAACTCCGCATCACGTACCTCTTTACTCAACATTCATACCCTCGAGTGGGATCCACAGCTGTGTGAGATTTTTGGGGTGCCGATCCACTGCTTGCCGCCGCTGCGCGACAATATCGGTGACTTTGGCGCCGTCAATCTCGACGGACATCTCACGCCAGTCACCGCCATTATTGTCGACCAATTTGCGGGAACATTTGGTCATGGTTGCCGCCAAAAAGGGGATGCCAAAATTACCTTTGGTACTGGCGCTTTCTTGCAAGCCTTGACGGGGAGCGATATCCCACAAACTCATCAAAGCGGGTTGTTACCCACACTTTGCTGGAAATTCCCGGGTGAGGCCCCTGTTTTCGGCTTAGATGGTGGCGTGTATAACGCTGCCTCAGCAATCAACTGGGCACGTAAAATCGGCCTATTTGAGGATTTTGATGAACTTTCAGATTTTCGTGATGAACCCGCGATTAAACGTGGTTTAGCGTTTGTACCTGCACTCTCAGGTTTAGGCTGTCCTTATTGGGATCGCAGCGCTGCCGGCTTATGGGCGGGACTCTCATTAGATACCGATAAGAAAGATATGATGCAGTCGGTCTTAGAAGGAATAGCCGCCCGCTCCGCCGAAGTTATTTTCGCAATGGAGAAAATCTCTCCATTAGGTCAGTCCATTTCAGTCGATGGAGGGTTATCGTCAAATCAGTACTTTAAGCAGTTTTTAGCCAATTTATTACAAAAAAATATTGAAGCACCAGCAAATCGTGAAGTCACAGCACTCGGGGCTGCCTTGCTTGCTCGTAAAGGTTTGGGAATAAGCCATGAAATGGCGATACGACGCAACACCAGTGTCACGCGCCCAGACGGCACCAACATGCAAGGCGTAATGGAACAGTATCGCGACATTATTGCCCGTTCTCGCCAGCTAAGAAATTAATTCTTCCAACAATAAAAAAGAAAGGAAACCCTACTATGGCCGAATTCGGAAACTATATTATCTACTTAATCATGTGCGGCGCCGTGATTGGCGCTGTTGCATCGATTGTCAGACCTGCCAGCGACCTCGGAAAAGAGTTTGTAAACGGTATTTTTTCTATTGGTCCCGTGTTTCTCGCTCAAGCAGGGATCATGGCTGCCGTTCCGCTACTTTCACAATTGATATCTTACATCTTAGGACCAGTATTTAGCTCTGTTGGCTCTGATGTTTCTATCGCAGCACTATCCATTATCGCGGTAGATATGGGCGGATATCAGTTAGCAGACGCCTTAACGACGAATCGCGATATGTGGATCACTGCGATGTTGATCGGTTATACATCTGGGGCAACCATTGTGTATCTGATCCCCGTTGGTTTAACGATGTTAAATCGTAAAGATCACAAATATTTAGCCTTAGGGGCAATGGCAGGATTGATCTCAATCCCATTCGGGGTATTGGCTTCATTGCTGTTGATCACACTGAATAATATCCCTGTTCGCGATATTATTTCGACGAACTCCCCAGCGACTCATCAACTCACTCTTGATTTCTTGACGATGCTGCAATATTTAATGCCGCTATTCGTTTTCTGTTTCTTGCTGGCTGCGGGATTAAAATATCGTCCAATGCTAATGGTTACGGGCTTTCTGATCTTCGGTAAAATCATGGATGCATTCGTGAAATTAGTATTAGCCTTCTCCATTGTGGAACATTTTACCGGCGTATTTAGTAAAGTCTTTGGGGCTTGGGGATTCGATCCACTATTTGCCGATCAAAATGAGTTATTCCGTGCGATCGAGATTGCAGGTTATATCGGGATCATGCTCGCAGGTACATTCCCTATCTGTTACCTGTTCCAACGTTACTGCAAGCCACTAGTCAGCGCACTCAGCCGCCGATTAAAACTGAGCGATACAGGTTCTCTGGGTTTCATCATGGTGATGGCAAATATCATTGCAACTTACCACTTATTCAAAGAAATGCGTGCAAGGGATAAAGTGTTGTGCGTAGCCTTTGGGGTCTGTGCTCAAGCGACGATTGGCGACCACTTAGCCTTTACCGCAAACTTCCAACCCACATTGGTGCTACCAATTCTGTTAGGTAAATTAGTGGGCGGTTTCTTAGCGGTATTTATTGCGATTAAAATCTCTGTTCCACAAGCGATGTGCTATGAACAAGAAGATGAGAAAGCGGTTGAGGCGGTTAAAGCTGAGCACCCTGCGGGGATCGCCAAAGAAGCGTAATAGTTAGCGTCATGATAAAAACAAAAACACCTCATTCGAGGTGTTTTTTTATTTCAGCATTACTTATTCCAAGTTAGCGATCCCAATAGGACTCTTCTAAGCTATCTTCTTTTTCTGGTAGCCCGCGAGTTAAGCGCGGTGAATGCTGAGAAAGCACTTGATAACTTACACGGTTCGCATACTTACACACCTGTGCCAGTGAGGAATAAGTGAGATATTGACGCTCGTGCTTACTGGAATTAGGCACATTTGAACGGTGATATGAATTCGCCGTAATATCATGCAGTAACGCAGATAATGCACCATCACCCGCACCATTGGTATTCATGATTTTTTCGGGACCGCCCATATACGGCTCAATATGGGAGAAGATACGACGAGGTTGTTTACAATCTTGCATGCGCATCGCGCGGCTAAATTCATACAGGTTAAATTCAGCAATTGCTCCCGGCAGTAATGGGTGCTGAGTTTTACGTTTATATTCTTCTTCCGTAAAGCCTGCCATATACAGCCCTGAAGGTCCTGCTGTACACAGAACAAGGTCAACCCAATCCAGCGCCATATTAGATGCCAATAGGGGATCGCTAAAGCCAGTTAATTCCAAGGCTTCATCTTCGTTCATGGCGACTACTGATACATGATCTTTAAGGAAATCACGCCAGAATTGCGGATCTTGAGCGATAACAAACTTGGTTCCCAATGTCAGTACCACGGGAACATTATGTTTTTTCGCATAATGGATAGCTTGCATCGTCGCATCCGGCATCGTTTCCCCCGGCTTACAACGCACTAAATAAGCCGTTAATACCAACGCTGATGCGCCTGCAATAATCTCTTCAGGTATGCTATCAGGGTGCAAGCGGTTCATATGTCCAGGGCTAATTGCAAACGTACGTTCACCGTTATCAGTGACGAGCGTAAAACAGCGCCCAATAGGACCATCGACCCCTTGTAGGTAGTTTAGATCCATTCGGCTTGAAGTATGGCAGAGGTAGCGATAAGCATAACTACCAATCTGAATATTGTTGCACATCGTGCCCAATAAGACGGAGCGGTCATCGGCTAAGACAGAGTAATTGTGAAGCGTATTTCCTATCGTACCGCCTGCAAATTCATGGGTGATCAGTTTCTTATCGGTGAGCTCTTTGTAGAGCGCTTCAGCCGCATCATCTTCGATGACTAAAGAGTGACCTTTACTTAATTGATAACGTTCAATAAATTCATCATCAATTTTGGCTTCGATATCGACGAGTGTTTGGTCGATACCCACAATATACGATTTGCAGTTTTCATCATCAGAGAGCATCTCTTTCATCGGTTGTAAAAGAGGATCTCTGAGGGAGACGGGAAAGTAATGTTTAGATTTGCGTTGACCGGGGAATTTCATATTGGGAACATTAAAAAAGGAACATTTCCGTATTCTAACACGATAAAACAAAACCAGCACCCTTCGATAAAAAGGTGCCGGTTAGGTATTTATAATGCTTTAGAGTGATTACTTACGGCGAGTATTTTGCTGATTATAGTTACGGTACAGGTCACGACCTAGTACAAACGCACAGCTCATAATAAAGCCAAGAATAGCGCCTAATGCCACGATAAGCATCGATTTAGGGGAATCTTTAGTAATCGGTAAATCTGGAGTCAGAATAAATCTGATAGGCTCAAAATCTAATTCTTTAGTTGTGAGTGAGTTTAAGTTTTCAATATAGACTTTTGCATTTTGCAGTTTTTCACTGATCAGCGCTAAGTCGCGGTTCTTTAACTCAATCCCCAATTTTTCTTCTAACGCTTCTGAACCTAATGCAATTGGATAATCAGGGTCATCATTAATGGCCACTGAATCTCTTGCGATAGGACGCGTAATTCCAGCGGCTTTCGCGATAGTAATAGCGCGTTTTAAACGCTCAATTTTAACGTCATAAGAAATCTGGATTTTGTTGGTATCTTGTTTTAATGCTTCAACGCTATAAATCAGTTGGCGTGAAATTGCATTATCCACTTCTGTTTTCATTCTTTTACGGACAATACTCGCTGTATAACGAATATACCCATCCATTAAATCTTGCGCTTCAACCGCTGTTGGCGCGGTAAATGACAGAACAATGTCGCTATCATCACTGTCTTTTTCTTTACCGTTGTATTTAAGTTTAATCGAATCCGCAATAATGCGATTCACTAAGCGTTGAACCTCGAGCGGATCATTTTTATTCTCAAGCTTATCAAGCAGTGTTTTAAAATAATCGGTGCTTTTAACGAAGGCTTCTTGGTTAACTTTAGAGCGGTATTGAACAATAAATTCGTTGTAAATACGCTGAGAACTTAAGTCGACTTCCATGCCTAATGCATTTAAGTGCGCTGAAAATTCATTAGCTTCTTTTACCTCTTCAGACGTTGGCGGGATAATAATCGCTTCACTCGTCCATTTCTGAGGTAACATTTTGACAACCCCAATACTCAGTGCGGTAACAATGACTGTTGCAATAATAATCAATAATTTATTCTTGAACAGAACCGCTATCAACGCCATGAGATCTATTTCATCATTGTGCTGCAATTTATATTGCGGATCTTGCTCTAGCTGTTTTTTTAATTCTGGAGATAAATTGGTTTTTTCAGTCATGTTAATTCCAAACAACGCACTCTAAATTGTACCATTGAATATTGAGGTCATAATTATAGTCAAAATTTAAGTTTTGGATATAACCATTAACCTTCTTTATGAAATTACCTATGAAATCACTCTTTCTAAGTGATTTTTCAGAATTAACTGAATCATATTAATGCTGATATCGCTGTCATTCAGTGCAGGAATATAACGATATTGCTCACCACCATTATGTAAGAAAAATTCTTTATTTTGCTCGCTAATTTCTTCTAATGTTTCTAAACAGTCCACCGAAAACCCTGGGCAAACCACTTGCACTGACTTAACCCCCTCTGACGGTAGCTTTTTCATCGTCTGATCCGTGTATGGGCTTAACCACGGTTCACGACCAAATCGAGATTGGTAAGTCATTAACACTCGGTCACTTGGGAATTTCAGGGCTTGCTTTAATAATTCGGTGGTTTGCTCACACTCTTTATCATAAATATCCCCTGAGTCGCAGTAACGCTGCGGGATACCGTGGAAAGAGAGGATCAACCTATCTGGTTCACCGTGTTTAGCAAAACTGGCTTCGATGGATTCCGCTAAGGCTTGAATATACGCAGGATGAGTGGCGTAACTACGGATAAATTGCACCGACGGGATAGTCCGCATAGGTTTAAAAGCGCGAGTGATAGCCTCATAGACGGCAGCCGTCGTGGTGCAGGAATATTGTGGATACAGCGGTAAAACCACTAATTCCGTCACATCTTGCGCAATCAAGCTGTCGATAGCACTCTTTATTGACGGCGAGCCGTAAGTCATTCCCAGCTCAATCGGTGTATTAGGAAAAAATGCAGATAATTTTTCTTTTTGACGCTGTGAATAAACTAATAATGGCGAGCCTTCATCCATCCAAATTGAGCCATAAAGTTTTGCCACTTTGGAAGCGCGGATTGGCAAAATAGCACCATATAAAATAGGCTTCCAAATCAATGGGGAAACATCAATAACACGCGGGTCAGTTAAGAATTCAGCTAAATAGCGTTTAACGGCTGTTGTTGTTGGGGCATCGGGCGTTCCCAAATTTACCAATAGAATTCCATATTTTTTTTCTAACATTAGAACAGCTCCTAATTGATAATTATTCCCAACAATAACAGATTTTAATAACTAATTTTGCCAACTTGTGGCACAAAAAGAAAGGCAGCGATTAACGCTGCCTTTTTATATGATGCGTTAAAAATTAGCCTAAAATTTTTGCTAACTCTGCGCTCACTTCAGTCACTTTACGAGTACCGTCTAACTTGAAGTACTGAGTGCTGCTCGCTTTCGCTTCATTTTGATAGTAAGCGATTAATGGCGCAGTCAGTGCATGATATTCAACTAAACGTTTACGAACCGTGTCTTCTTGGTCGTCTTTACGGATAGTTAATTCATCGCCAGTTACGTCATCTTTGTTTTCAACTTTAGGTGGGTTGAAAGTGACGTGATAAACACGACCTGAAGGTGCGTGAACACGGCGACCAATGATACGTTCAACAATGATTTCGTCAGGAACATCGAATTCTAAAACGTAATCAACGTTGATGCCTGCTTCTTTCATTGCATCCGCTTGAGGAATGGTACGCGGGAACCCATCCAACAAGAAGCCATTGCGACAGTCATCTTGTTTGATGCGCTCTTTCACTAATGCGATAACCAGTTCATCAGTCACTAATTTGCCGTTATCCATCAGCTCTTTAGCTTGTAAACCTAATTCGCTCCCTGATTTTACCGCGGCACGTAGCATGTCGCCGGTTGAAATCTGAGGGATCCCAAACTTCTCCATAATAAATTGAGCTTGAGTGCCCTTACCAGCGCCTGGAGCGCCAAGCAGAATGATACGCATTGCGTAAACCCCTTGCTATTTAGTTTTTTATAATTTGAAAAGAAAACGCTCTACCATACCATTAGCATGGCATCTGACTCAAGAAGACACGTAAACGTTTTCCCATTTATCTTTTTTCGCAAAAGAAAAAAACCACGCAAAAAATCGCTTTTTTACGTGGTTTATGTTCGAAAACGAAAATACCTTAATAGACTACTTTAAAAGTAATTCGTTGATTTTTTTAATAAATAAGTTTGGATCTTCCAGCGTACCACGCTCTGCCAGTAGGGCTTGGTCGAGTAGTACATCCACCCAATCTGCAAACATGCTCTCATCTTCCACTTCAGACGCTTTTTTCACCAATGCATGGTTCGGGTTTAGCTCGAAGTTATATTTCACTTCTGGCGCCGCTTGACCCGCAGCAGCGAATAATTTCGCCATTTGGGTGCTCATTTCATCCGCATCGGTGGTCACAATGGCTGGTGTATCGGTTAAACGGTGAGTCAATTTAACCTCTTTCACACGGTCGCCCAAGAAGGTTTTCACGCGCTCAACAAATGGCTCTAACTGCTTCTCTGCTTCTTCTTGTTCCGCTTTATTTTCATCCGCTAACTTGTCTAATGACTCGTCGGCTTTGCTCACAGATTGGAACTGTTTACCATCAAACTCAGAGAGATAGTTCATCATCCATTCGTCAATGCGATCAGATAACAGCAGAACCTCGATGCCTTTCTTACGGAACAGCTCTAAATGCGGGCTGCTTTTCGCAGCGGCGTAACTATCGGCAGTAATAAAGTAAATCTTATCCTGACCTTCCACCATGCGGCTTACGTAGTCTTCCAGCGAAACATTTTGTACGCTACTGTCGTTATGGGTGGTCGCAAAGCGCAGCAGTTTTGCAATCGCTTCACCGTTCCCCATATCTTCCGCAGGACCTTCTTTCATGACCAGACCGAATTGCTGCCAGAAAGTTTGGTATTTCTCTGCATCGTTTTTCGCCAGTTTTTCCAGTGTTTGCAGAACACGTTTTGTCAGTGCACTGCGCAAGTTACGCGTCAGAGCGCTGTCTTGCAGAATTTCACGGGAAACGTTCAACGGTAAATCGTTAGAATCCAATACCCCACGAACGAAACGCAGGTAATTAGGCATAAATTGCTCAGCATCATCCATAATAAAGACGCGTTGAACATACAGTTTTAAACCATGGCGCTGGTCGCGGTTCCACATATCAAATGGCGCTTGAGATGGAATATACAGCAGGCTGGTATATTCTTGCTTCCCTTCCACACGGTTATGCGCCCAAGTTAGTGGGTCTGCGTAGTCGTGGGAGATATGCTTGTAGAATTCCACATATTCTTCATCCGAAATTTCAGATTTACTGCGAGTCCACAGCGCTTTTGCTTGGTTAATTTTTTCCCAAGTAACCGTGCCGTCTTCTTCGTTTTTCTCTTCGATTTCAACGGGCAGTGCAATATGGTCAGAATACTTGCTGATAACAGAACGTAAGCGCCAGTTATCTAAAAACTCTTTTTCGTCATCACGTAGATGTAAGGTGATTTCGGTTCCGCGATCGGCTTTTTCGATATCTGCGATAGTGTATTCACCTTCGCCAGCAGATTCCCAGAATACCCCTTCGCTCGCTTCAGCACCTGCGGCGCGGCTACGAACGGTGACTTTATCCGCGACAATAAACGCAGAATAGAAACCCACACCAAACTGACCGATCATTTGGCTATCTTTAACTTGATCGCTGCCTAATGATTCTAAAAATGATTTAGTGCCTGATTTAGCGATGGTTCCTAAGTTTTCAATCACTTCTTCACGGCTCATACCGATGCCGTTGTCACTGATAGTGAGAGTACCTTTGTCTTTGTCTGCGCTAATACGCACACGCAGTTCGCCATCATTTTCATACAGTTCAGGCTTAGATAATGCACGAAAACGCAGTTTATCCGCCGCATCGGATGCGTTGGAAATTAGCTCACGCAGAAAAATTTCTTTGTTTGAGTAAAGAGAGTGGATCATCAACTGGAGCAGTTGTTTGACTTCTGATTGAAACCCACGAGTTTCTTGTCCTTTCATACTCATTAATCGCCTCTATATCATCAATCTAATAGTTAGTTTTGACTTATCGATGGAAACTAATTTGGGGACAAAAAAATAGAATTCAACCACTAACCACAAATTAGCAGCCAAATTAATATGAACAAAAGGAAATGACCAAAAACTACGATGCTTTTGCTTGGAAGGTTTTGCTTTAATATTTTTGCTTTGAGGGGTTTGCCTTTAAATTTTAAAATCAACTCCCCACCATCATCCTCTAAATAGTTCAAAGTTGTAGGCAGGCGGCAAGCAAGCTTATCCCTAGGAGCATACTGAAGTATGTGACTAGGGTGAGGTTGTGCAGCCAACACCCCTACAATTTGAAATATGACGAGGATGCTACAATTTCGAGCGGCCTGACAACGAATGAGAAAGCGTCGTGCTGTCGACCATTTCTAACTCTCCGCCGACAGGCACCCCATGAGCAATCCGGCTCGCCGCCACCCCATACTGCGCACACATCTGCCCAATATAGTTCGCCGTCGCCTCCCCTTCTACTGTCGGGTTGGTCGCCAAAATCACTTCAGTGATGTTTTCCGATGCCAGTCGTTCTTCGAGCCTATCCAGCCCGATATCCATCGGTCCAATGCCGTCTAATGGCGACAAATGCCCCATGAGTACGAAATAGCGCCCCGAGAATTGCCCGGTTTGCTCGATAGCGTAGATATCTGCGGGACTTTCCACTACGCAAATCAGCCCATTTTGCTGACGACGCGGGTTATCGCAGATATTGCAGGTGTCTTGCTCAGTAAATGTGCGGCAGTCGCGGCAATGCCCGATTTCGGACATTGCACGAGTCAGCGACTGAGCCAAACGCATTCCGCCACTACGGTCACGTTGCAGAAGTTGGAAAGCCATTCGCTGCGCTGACTTGGGTCCCACACCGGGGAGACAGCGCAGCGCTTCCATCAATGATTCAAGAAGCGGACTCGTTTGCATTAGAATGGCATCTTAAAGCCTGGTGGCAGTTGCATACCGCTAGATACGCTAGCCATTTTTTCTTTTTGCGTTTCTTCGATACGACGAGCTGCGTCGTTGAATGCCGCAGCAATCAAGTCTTCCAGCATATCTTTGTCGTCTTCTAACAGGCTAGGATCGATTTCAACACGGCGGCAGTTATGTGAACCATTGATGGTCACTTTGACTAAGCCAGCACCAGATTCGCCAGTAGCTTCGAGTTGAGCGATTTCTTCCTGAACTTTCTGCATTTTATCTTGCATTTGCTGGGCCTGTTTCATCAGGTTACCCAATCCACCTTTACCAAACATAGTTTTCTCTCACAACTGAGGCTACAGATTCGCAACTGTAGCGTTAAACGGGGCGAATACTCTCTTCATCCAACTGCGCATCAAACATGGCACGCAATTTTTGAATTGTTTTATCCGCAATAATAGACTGACGGGCTTGCGCCAGTTTCTCTTCATAAATCGCCTGACGCCATTCCAACGGCGTTTTCACCGCCGTATTATCATCGTGAACGATTTTCAGTTCAACAGGGCGACCATAATGTTCACTCAGCGCATCTTGTAACGCTTTTAGAGCGCTAGGTTTATCAAGATGGCGTTGAGCGGAGCGCAAGTGCAATACAATTTGCGACTCGTTCAATTCTTCTTTATATGAATTCAAAGCCAATTGTTCAACTAGCTTCGGAATATTTAATTGCGCGATTTCCCCCGACCAACTATCACGTTCACGCCCTTCTTCGGTGATTTTTATTGCTAATTCAGGGGTTTTTTCATATTCCAACGCCTCTTTGATCTCAGTAGGCGTCGTCACTGCGTCTTTTGCGTCGAGAACCTCACCATTTTGAGGCTTCCACTGGTATGGCTTCGGCTTCGCAGGCTTTGTTTTCTGTGACGCTTTTTCCATCACATTTTGCTGATGTTTGCTGGTTACCGCGGCCAGCCGCTCAAGTGCTGAAACCGCCGGCTTAGCCCTTTCGGACGTCACCGGATGAGTCTTTTTTGGACTCGGATCCTCACTTTGTGGCGTTTGTAGTGCCTGTCTGGCTTTCAATAGCTGCAATGTTGGGCTATTTTCTGGTAAGTTCTCTGCGCTTGCCGGTTGCGGGGCTGGGCGCCTTACCGTTGATGGTGCAGGTTCCGGCTGAAAAGCAGGAGCTGGCACGCTTGAAACTAATTTCGGCGGCAATTCCACTTCTTCAATAATGCTCTTTGGATGGAAGGCTAACGCTCTTAATAATGCCATTTCCACGCCCATGCGTCTTTCAGGCGCGAATGTCAGTTCTTTGCGCCCCACCAGCAAGGTTTGATAAAAAAGTTGAAGATCCGCTGGGGAAATTAATCGTGCCACTTGTCTTAGGCGCCCTTCCGTAGAGGAAGGATCCGTTTCTTGTTCCGCGGGCAGCAGCTGGATCATCGCGATACGATGAAGCTGAGAGAGTATTTCAACCAGTAGGTTTTCCCAATCAGCGCCACGGGAAGCGGCTTGCTCCACTTGAGCCATCACGCCAAGACCATCTGCACGAACGAGGGCTTCAATAATGGCAAGAGGCTGCTCATCGTCAAGCGTGCCCAACATTTGGCTCACGATATCCGCAGTGACCTTACCTTGCCCCATAGCTATCGCTTGGTCAGTCAAGCTCAGCGCATCACGCAAACTGCCGTCAGCGGCGCGGGCAATCAACTGACGAGCACGAGTATCGTGCTCAATATTTTCCGCATTCAGGATCAACTCGAGCTGTACACTGATTTGTGGGACATCCAGCGCTTTCAGGTGGAACTGTAAACAGCGGGATAAAATCGTGACAGGCAGTTTTTGCGGATCGGTCGTGGCAAGTAAAAATTTGACGTGTTCCGGTGGCTCTTCGAGTGTTTTAAGCAGCGCATTGAAACTGTGGCGCGACAACATGTGAACTTCGTCTATTAGGTAGACTTTAAAGCGACCACGCGCTGGCGCATACTGAACGTTATCCAGTAACTCTCGCGTATCTTCGACTTTAGTGCGTGATGCCGCATCAATCTCAATCAGGTCAACAAATCGCCCCTGTTCAATTTCCAAACAGTTGGCGCATTTTCCGCAAGGCGTTGCCGTGATCCCCGTTTCGCAGTTTAACCCTTTGGCAAACAAACGGGCGATCGTGGTTTTCCCGACACCGCGGGTACCCGAGAAAAGATAAGCGTGATGAAGCCGTTGGTGCTCAAGCCCATTAGCAAGTGCAGTCAACACATGCTGCTGACCAACAACGTCTGAAAATTTTTGGGGGCGCCACTTACGGGCAAGTACCTGATAGCTCATGGATTCCACTGTTATTCAACATGGGACATTGATAAATATAATAATAGTACCATGCTACCACAGCCTCAACCCATTGGGCGAGACTGCAGTAAAAATAGTAAGAAGAGTGCGGAGCAGATTAGTGGCCTGGGAACTCAACAAGACTGTAGGACGTAACGCCTTCTTTAGCTAAACGCTCAACACCGCCTAAATCTGGCAGTCCGATAACGAAAGCAGCATCCACCACTTTTGCGCCTAGCTGTTTGATCATTTTCACGGTTGCTTCGACAGTACCACCGGTTGCTAATAGGTCATCTACCACCAGTACGTTGTCTTGTGCGGTAATGCTGTCTTTGTGGATTTCCAGTGTGTCGGTGCCGTATTCCAGATCATACGTCATACTTAAAACTTCACGCGGTAATTTGCCTTTTTTACGCACAGGCACAAAACCTACGCCTAAGCGTAATGCAACAGGAGCGCCGAATAGGAAACCACGGGCTTCAGTACCAACAATTTTGGTCACACCTTTGTTTTGATAATGCTCAACCAGCATATCGATTGTCGCTTGATAAGCCGCCGGGTCATTTAACAGTGTGGTAATATCGCGAAACAGCACCCCCTCTTTTGGATAGTTAGGGATAGTAGCGATACTTTCTTTAATCAATTGCAGTTGTTGCTCTTTAGCGGTCATAATAAAAACCAATATAGTAAATACGAAAGGGTAGAATCTATGCAAACTACCATCAAAATGCAATAAGAAGCCGTCTATTTGCTGTAAGTTTTATTGTTGGATATCAATATTCCGCCACTTTTCACATTTATTGAGAATAAAAAATGAAAACACAGGCTCTGTTAGAGGCATTGAAAAAGCAGATTGATGAATTAGCGGAGCGCGTGGCTCCCATCAAAGACCATGAGTTTTCACACTCCCGATTTGATATGCAGCTATTTAGCCATAAATCCACCAAGTTAGGGGATTGCCAGAAAGAGCTCAATACCTTGTATCAGCAATTGTGTAATAGCGTTGCCCTTAACCATGCCCAGCAAGTGAATTTTTTAACCGAAAAAATCGTGCATCAAATGCAAGCTATCTCCCGAGAACTGTCTACACAAGGGCTACGGGAAAAAGAAGATTCTTTTCGGTCGAAAAAGGAACAGGTTGATTTATATGAACGTTTATCACAACATCAAGATTATGAACGCCGTTTACAAGCAATGGTGAGCGAAAAAGAGCTCTATTTAAGTGGCTTAACTGACTCACATTTACAGCACCAGTGCCAAAAAGAACTCGCCGCGTTGGCTGGTCGTTTATATCGCTGTAGACAAGCATTAATGCGTATTGAAAAAGCCATCGAACACCAAGAAAACCAATTTTTTGATTAAAGGATCGCGAATGGAAACACTGGACACTGCACCACTCGAAACCCAACTCGCGGTAGATTTAATTTACTTGTTAGAATCGGCTGAAGTTGATACCAACACAGTCCTAAAAGCATTAGAGATGGTTAAGCAGGATTACCTCAACAAACAGGCCGCCGAAGCAGCCTGTCAGAATGATAATTAACGCAGGTTATTTTTCATCGCCATTTTTATCATTATCTTTATCTTTGATAATCTTGGTCACTTCCTGCACTTCATCCCCTTGATTGTTATGCAAATGCACTTCCAATTGATTGAAGGCGATATTGATATCGTTTTCACGACATAACCGGTCAATTTCACGGTTCACTTCATCACTGGTGATAGTACGCTCACCGATTTGGCGCACATAAAAACGTAATTCGTGATCCAATGTGCTGGCACCAAAACTTAAGAAATATGCCGCTGGCGCAGGATCCGTCATCACTTTACTGTTAGAGGTGGCTGCTTGCAGTAATACGCGCTTCACTTTTTCCAAATCTGAACCATACGCGACACCTAAAGAGATCGTAATTCGCGTGACCGTGTCTGAGAGCGACCAGTTGATTAAACGCTCAGTAACGAATGCTTTGTTCGGAATGATCACCTCTTTGCGATCGAAATCCACAATCGTGGTAGCACGAATACGGATCTTACTGATTGTTCCCGAGTAAGTCCCGATGGTGACGGTATCCCCAATGCGAATCGGTCTTTCGAACAGTAAAATAATCCCCGAAACGAAGTTCGCAAAAATTTCCTGTAAACCAAAACCGAGACCAACGGTTAAGGCAGCAGCTAACCATTGCAACTGATTCCACGTGACCCCTATCATCCCAAGGGATGCAATTGCCCCGATACTGACAATCACATAGGTCAGCATGGTGGTGATGGCATAGGTGGAACCTTGGCGCAGTTTGAGCCGCGATAATACCAACACTTCCAGTAACCCTGGTAGGTTGCGTGTCATGATCCACGCCACTACCACAATCACCACCGCTAAAATCAAGTTCGCTAAGGTCACATGCTGCATGATATTCGCCCCTTCCGCTGATGTGGCGGTATAGCTCCAGAGTTGGACACTATCGAGGAAGGAGAAAATCGTAATAAAATCAGACCAAATGGCGTAAAACGCAAACGCAAAAATAATAAACAGCACCATTGTGGTTAAGCGCAGAGACTGCTGGCTAATCAACTCAATGGTCATTGGTGGCTCTTTGATAGGCTCGTTTTCAGTATCTTCTTGCTGTTTTGACTGCGCTCGGCGCTCAAGCGCACGCTTATACGCCAGTTTTCTTGCGCCTAAACTTAACCCACGTAAACAAACATTATATGTGATGTACCAAAGCACCAGCAGGTACAAGCTATCTAACCAACGGTTGGCTAAACGGAGTGTGGTGTAATAGTATCCCGCAATCATCAAGCCGATTAAAATCAGCGGAGAGAATGTCAGTAACGTAATCAAAATCGAGCGAGTTAAGTGGCTCCCCGTTTCCTTCCACACCTGTTTACAGAACGGGATAGTAAAAATACACAATAATAATAAACAGATAGAAACCACTAGCTGCCCAATCACATCCTCAGACACCTTCAGCGGGTTAATCATTCCATAAGTGGAAAAGAAGATAAGCGGGATCAGCGGTACTGATAAACGCACCATTCGACGGCGCATACGCTGAGCATTTTCATGTTCAATATTAAAATGTTTCTCTGCAATACCTTGAGGTTTTAACACCCTGAACGTTAATTCAAATAGCGCCCAGAAAATAGCGAGTTGCAAGAAATAAGACCAAATAAACTCCCCTTGCAGGTTACCGGTTTTTAAGAACCAGTAACCAATGGCGATAACCACTAATGAGATTGGGATGGTTTGTAGCAACGTGAGAAACAGCGCCAACGGTGTATTCAATACGCTGTCGTTACGCAGACTGGATAAACGCAGGTCAATATCATGTAGACGTTGAGTGATTTTTCGATTCAACCAGATAAAGATCAGTGCCGCCAATAATAAAGGGATCGTCACCCACAGCGAGCTCAGCAAGCCTTTTTTCAGGCTAGAGAATGAAAAATCAAAATCGAGGTGAGTTAATTGATTTGTGGCCGCTTCTGGAAACGCTTTTAACCACTCGATATCCATCGGTTTATTACTGTTTACCCAGAAAATCTGCTGAGCCAAAGTATGCTCAAGCGAGCTGACCACACTCAATAATTGGTTTTGATCCAGTTGCAAATTAATGGCTTGGGAAATTTGCCCACCTAGCTGTAAATTCAATTCATCCAATAATTCACGGCGAACATCCAAGATTTTTACCAGTGCCGCTTTATCTTCTGGGGTAAACAAGCGAGCATTTTCTTGCTCTCCAACCTTAACCGCTTGCTCATGCTCCAGAGTATTAATGTAGTCAGTAGGTTGGTATAACGCATCACGCTGCTGGTTAATATCAAATTGCTCCAAACGCAGGTCGGCGATGGTGACAGGTAAGTTTTTGGTTAAGATATCAGCGGGTAAATCAATTTGTTGCTGAAAAAGAATTCGCGATAGCAGCAAACTTCCGCGTAATACGTTGATTTGCTCTTTTAAGTTTCGTTCTGACTGTGTGGCACGTTCTAACCAAGTTTTTACTCGGATGCCATTTTGCACCATTTTGTTGCCGTCTTGAGTCACTTCAATCAAGCGGTTGCTCAGTTTGTTATTGATCTCCACCTCTTTTTGAATAATCGGATTTTGCTGTACGCTATCATCCGTAGAGGTGTTTTGTGCTTCACGGACTGTCGATTGGGAATCACTGAGACGCTCTTTGCTAATCGCTTCTTGGATCACCTGAATTCGCGCATCGAGTTGCTCAATGTACGCCGCCGTGTAATCACGCTGTTTCTGTAAAACATCTTGGAGTTGCGTATTGGCTTGAAGAACGCGCTTTTGAAATTCGTTTTGCTGCTGTAGAAGGTATTGCTCCAGTTGCAGCATATTCACTTGTGAGGGGCGAAGCTTGTTGGAGTCAGTCAATGTGCTGTTAAGCTCATTGCGGATCTCTTGCAGCCTTCTCGCATTATCCAACATGATAGCTTGGGCGCGCTCAGGTTGAGTTTGCAAACCGATCAGTTGGCTGTTGTACGTGGCGAGATCATTTTGCTCCGCTTGCAGGTTATCCAAATGGGTTGCCAACATGGACTCTAATTGTTGCAGGCTGCTATTTTCAATTTGATGCTGAAAGTTAATATCAGGATTTTCATTCTGATTTTTTATTTGCAATAAACCTTGAACCGCTTTTTTTGACTCTTCACCGGAGTGACTTAATTTTTTTTGCAGTTCGTCTGAACGCTGATCGAGTTTTTCCAGCTCATCATAATAATTTAATGACTTTTCCAAATCGGCAATAGTGAATTTATCTTCTTGCCCCGCATTGTTTTTTTTATTTAGCGAATTGAGCTCTGTTTTTATCTCGTTTTTGCTGGGAAGGTTATTAATTGTTGCAGCGGAAATTTGAAAAGAGAAAAAGGTGATGGCAAATACCAAAAATATTCTGATTGAATATAACCACACTTTTCTATATTGCATCAGTGAGCCCATGATATCTCGTTGTCATCCTACTATTATTTAGTATTTAGCACTTAAATTGTTTAGCGCTAATACCAATTAGTTCTAACTTGCTATTTGAGCTGCAATTTTGGCAAACCGCAGCTCAATTCTCAAAAAGCTTTTTTAATCAATAGCGATAAAATTAAAAGGTGAGAACTTTTTCGGCGTCTAATGTCCACGCAGCTAAATCAACCAGTGTACCGATTTCGACGCCATCAATTAATGGCAGCTCACTGATACCACGAGCATCAGTACAGGTCTTGCATAATTTAACAGGTACGTTTTGCGCGGTTAAAATCTCTAACATTTGCTGAAGGTTATACCCTTCTTTCGGTTTTTGTGCAGTGATCCCTGCAGTGACGGCATCGGACATTAGGAAAATTTTCAGGTCGGTTTGAGGGTGTTGCTCTTTTATTGTGATAGCTAAGCGCAGAGAGTTAAACAACATTTCACTTCCGTAAGGTGCGCCATTCGCAATGATCAAAATGGATGACATGGTTTTCTCCGATTATTCGTTTGGCGTCGGTTTGACTCGCAGCGAAACGCTATTTTTGAGCGTTTCTAATAGAGCATCAACTAACGTCGTTGTATGTGCGTCTATAATAAAACGCTCTGGCTGTAATAACCAGTTTTCAAGTAAGCCCGACATCAGTGCGCGGATCATAACCGCACTACACGCTAAATCTAAATCGGCAGGAAGTTGCCCTGCATCCACACAGTCACGTAAATTCTTAATAATCCGCTGTTCGCTTGCCAGATAATTTTCACGTTTAAAATCAACGACAGAAGCCATTTCTCCGACGAGCTCACATTTTAAGAAAAAGATTTCCATTAACGCGCGGTTTTTAGGAGTACTAATAAAATCGGTAAGAATATATATTAGCAATTCTCTTAGTATTAAAAGTGGATCATTGGTATATTTCGAACGATAATAATCCTCAGCTTGAGTAATTTGATTATCGCTAAATTCGCAGGCTTGATGGAACAGATCCACCTTATTTTTAAAATGCCAATATATAGCTCCACGGGTAACGCCCGCAGCTTTGGCTATATCGGCTAATGATGTGGCTGTTACTCCTCGTTCAGAAAATGTTTTGATGGCTGCATCTAATATTTCCTGACGGGTTTCTTCAGCCTGTTGTTTAGTTTTTCGTGCCATTGACGCTCGTTTTTATCGAAAGCTGATTTACATACATTAGTGTATGTTTGTACTATAGCATAGTGATAAATCATATAATTTGCTTTTTTTCTTAATTTTGTTTTGAACTCATATCGATTAATTGAGGTTAACTTATGCGAAAAAACAGAGGGGTGTTACCTCTGGCTCTGTTGGTCCTTTCAGGCGGCTTAGCGTTATCTGGTTGTAACGAAGAACAGAAAGGTGGCGGTGAACGCCCGGCGCCTGATGTAGGAATTGTTACGCTGAAAGCTGAACCTCTGACCATTAAGACCGAACTCCCAGGCCGTACATCTGCATTTCGTATTGCAGAGGTTCGCCCACAAGTAAGTGGCATCATCCTAAAACGTAACTACAAAGAAGGTAGCGATGTTGAGGCTGGCGTATCGTTATATCAAATCGACCCGGCACCTTTCCAAGCAACCTACAATAGTGCTAAAGCAGAATTAGCCAAAGCGCAAGCAAATGCTAATCTCGCCGCATTAACTGTTAAACGTTATAAGCCACTGCTTGGCACGAATTACATTAGCCGACAAGAATACGATCAAGCGAACTCAACGTATGCTCAATCACTGGCTGCAGTAAAAGCGGCTGAAGCGGCAGTTGAAACAGCACGTATTAATTTGAATTACACCAAAGTCACTGCCCCTATCAGTGGACGTACTGGTAAATCCAACGTGACTGAAGGTGCTTTAGTTTCAGCTGGTCAAGCAACTGAACTGATGCGCGTTCAACAGTTAGATCCTATCTACGTGGATGTCACTCAGTCGAGCGAAGATTTCTTACGTTTAAAAGCTGAAATCGAAAATGGTGCTCTGCAAAAAGAACCGGGTAAAGCGCCTGTTAGCTTAGTCATTAATGGCGGGCAAGAATACGCGCAGAAAGGGCAATTAGAGTTTTCTGACGTTACTGTCGATGAAACCACAGGTTCCATCACGATGCGTGCAGTATTCCCTAACCCAAACAAAGAGCTGATGCCGGGTATGTTTGTTCGCGCTATTTTAGAAGATGGTGTGAAAGAAAACGCGATTTTAGTCCCACAACAAGGTGTTGCACGTACTCCGCAAGGTGATGCGCAAGTGATGGTTGTTGGCGCTGAAAACAAAGTTGAAGTACGCAAAGTACAAGTCGCACAAGCGATTGGCAACAACTGGTTAGTAACTGAAGGCATGAAAGATGGCGACCGTGTCATTGTGATTGGCTTACAGAAAATCAAACCAGGTATGGTTGTTGTGCCGAAGCAAGCAAACTTAGAAACCCAATCCATTGTAGACACTCAGGCAAAACCTGAAACCGCGTCTAAATAAGGGAGCGATTGATTAATGCCTAAGTTTTTTATAGATAGACCAATTTTTGCGTGGGTAATTGCGATTATCACCATGCTTGCGGGTCTGCTGGCAATTATCAAGTTACCTGTCGCTCAGTATCCGACGATTGCACCGCCGGCTGTTTCCATTTCAGCTAACTACCCAGGGGCGGATGCGTCAACGGTACAAAATACGGTGACCCAAGTTATCGAACAGAATATGAACGGTATCGATAACTTGGTGTATATGTCATCAACCAGTGATTCATCAGGTTCAGCAAGTATTACGCTGACTTTTGAAGCGGGTACTGATGGCGATATCGCCCAAGTACAGGTACAGAATAAGCTGCAATTGGCTATGCCACTTTTACCTCAAGAAGTACAGCAACAAGGTATTAGTGTGGATAAGTCAACCAGCTCATTCTTAATGGTTGCAGGCTTTATTTCTAAAGACGGTTCAATGGGTCAATACGACATTGCCGACTACGTAGGTTCGAATATTAAAGACCCTCTTAGTCGTGTTAATGGTGTTGGTGAAACCCAGCTGTTTGGTACCCAATATGCAATGCGTATTTGGTTAAAACCAGAGCAACTTGTTAAGTACAACATGGCAACTTCGGATGTCATTAATGCGATTCGTGTACAGAACAACCAAGTTGCAGCCGGTCAATTAGGGGGAACTCCTCCTGTTGGCGGCCAGCGTTTGAACGTATCAATTATTGCTCAAACTCGCTTAAGCAACGTTGAAGAGTTTTCTAACATCTTATTACGCGTGAACCAAGATGGTTCTCAAGTTCGTTTGAAAGATGTCGCTACTGTTCAATTAGGTGCGGAAAACTACAGTACAATTGCTCGTTTTAACGGCATGCCAGCTGCGGGTATTGGTATTAAACTCGCAACGGGCGCAAACGCACTGGATACGGCAAATAACGTCCGTGCAGCATTAGCTGATATGGAACCGTTCTTCCCTGAAGGACTAGAAGTTGTTTACCCGTACGATACAACGCCATTCGTTAAGATTTCAATTAACGAAGTAGTTAAAACGCTGGTCGAAGCAATTATGTTGGTTGTTGTGGTTATGTATCTGTTCTTGCAGAACATCCGTGCAACATTGATCCCAACAATCGCGGTACCAGTGGTGCTGTTAGGTACCTTTGCTATCTTGTCAGCCTTTGGCTACTCGATAAACACCTTAACCATGTTCGCGATGGTACTTGCCATCGGTCTTCTCGTGGATGACGCCATCGTTGTGGTTGAAAACGTTGAGCGTGTAATGCAAGAAGAAGGTCTGCCACCAAAAGAGGCGACCAAAAAATCCATGGGGCAAATTCAAGGTGCTCTGGTCGGTATTGCAATGGTGCTGTCTGCGGTATTTATCCCAATGGCCTTCTTCGGCGGGTCTACAGGGGCAATTTACCGTCAGTTCTCTATCACCATCGTTTCATCGATGCTGCTATCAGTATTAGTTGCGATGATCCTGACCCCTGCACTGTGTGCAACCATGTTGAAGCCAATTGAAAAAGGCAGCCATGGTTCCACAAAAGGGTTCTTTGGATGGTTTAACCGCGTATTTGAAAAGCAAGCTCACCATTACACAGACAGCGTAAGCCGTATGTTGAATGGTACAGGTCGTTACCTTGTGATCTACGTTTTACTGGTAGTGGGTATGGCATTTATGTTCGTTCGTCTGCCATCATCATTCTTACCAGCAGAAGACCAAGGGGTGTTCTTATCCATGGTGCAGTTACCACCAGGATCAACTCAAGAGCAAACCGAGGTCATCTTGGATGAAGTGAGTAATTACTTCAGAGTAGATGAAGGTAAAAACGTTGAGTCTGTATTTACTGTTGGTGGCTTTAGCTTTGCAGGTGCAGGGCAAAACATGGGTCTTGCGTTCGTCGTTCTGAAAAACTGGGATGAGCGTAAAGGTGACGAAAACCATGTGGATGCGATTGTTGCACGTGCAAACGCAGCACTATCCAAAAAACAAGGCGCCTTCATTTATGCCTTTAACTTACCAGCAATCGTCGAATTAGGAACATCAAACGGTTTTGACTTTGAGTTGGTAGATAAAGCAGGTTTAGGTCATGAAAAACTGATGGAAGCACGTAATCAGTTACTTGGACTAGCCGCTCAGCACCCTGAAATTTTGCAAGGCGTACGCCCGAATGGTCAAGATGATACCTCACAGTATCGAATCTACATTGACCAGCAAAAAGCACAGGCGCAAGGCGTTGCGATCAGCGATATCAACGCAACTCTCAGCTCCGTGTTTGGTGGATCGTACGTCAATGACTTTATCGACCGTGGTCGTGTGAAGAAAGTTTACGTACAAGGTGACGCGGAAAGCCGTATGTTGCCGTCAGATATCAGCAACCTGTATGTTCGTAATAACCAAGGAAAAATGGTGCCATTCTCGGCATTCTTAGATACATCTAAAGATCCTTGGAAATACGGTTCACCACGTTTAGAACGTTATAACGGTGTTCCAGCGATGAACATTCAAGGTCAAGCAACAGAAGGTCAAAGTACCGGTGCTGCAATGTTGATGATGGAAAAACTGACCACCGAAAACCTACCTGCGGGTATCGGTTATGAGTGGACAGGTATGTCGTATCAAGAGCGTTTGTCTGGTAACCAGGCACCTGCCCTGTATGCGATTTCCCTGATTGTTGTATTCCTGTGTCTGGCTGCACTGTATGAAAGCTGGTCTGTACCGTTCTCGGTTATGTTAGTGGTTCCACTTGGGGTTATCGGTGCGTTACTCTTCACCTCAGTCCGAGGCTTAGATAACGACGTTTACTTCAAAGTAGGTCTGTTAACCACCATTGGGTTATCGGCGAAGAACGCAATCTTGATTGTTGAATTCGCCAAAGACTTGATGGAGAAAGAAGGTAAAGGATTGATTGAAGCAACATTAGATGCAGTTAAAATGCGTCTAAGACCAATCCTGATGACATCACTGGCATTTATGCTGGGTGTTATCCCTCTGGTATTCAGTAATGGTGCAGGTTCTGCAGCACAGAACTCCGTCGGTACAGGCGTACTAGGTGGTATGTTCGCAGCAACATCATTGGCTATCTTCTTCGTTCCGGTATTCTTTGTGGTGATCCGTCGCCGCTTTGCAAAGGCACCAGAACACGTTGATAACAATCAGCCACCAGCAGCTCATTAATCGCTAGTGCGTTAAAAAAGCCCCCTTAATTGGGGGCTTTTTATTTATATGACTGCCATCAATAGCATTTAGTGTGTTTTATATTGAATCATATCTATAGAAGAAATCTCTGGGCCTCGCGTATTCATCTGTACATTATCATATTGTAAATAACTAAAATCTTTGTTTAATGTTATTTGGCTACAACTTTCAGCTAAAAAAGCCAGCTCTTCATTACATCGTGGCTTCTCTTCAAAATAGCTTAATAAATACATGGCACCACGATGGTCGGTAACCGCTTCTGCAAGTTCACTGATATTTAAAATGCCATCATTAAAATGAATCATTAAATGTCGGCTATTTGATGAATTATCTCCATAAATATTATGCAAAATTAGTGAAGTCTGATTAATGGAGTCCGTAAAAATTAAATCATTATTCAGTCGATTAACAAAAATTGCATTGTTCTTCGCATTGATTGGTATAGCAAGATAATCCATTTGCTTATCTTGTGATTGATTATCAATAACAATAGTCTCATGGTTTTGCCAATCTTCTATTTTCAAGTGATAAATATCTTTACCTTCCCCACCACTCAATATTAATGTCTTAACCGTATTTAACTGTCTTGGTGCAAGAACATCATCATTATTTGTTCCTTTAATAATAAAGGATGAGCCTAATGGTTCACTTTTTGATAATGGATGAAAAATAATTTGACGTTCTCGAGAAGATAACATTAACCCCCCATTTATTTTCTGAACATGTTCAAGAGAGACATCTGGATATAATTCAATATATTCTGGTAAATGTTCCGAAGGCTTTAAAGATTTATCATCATCAAACATAGTCGCTAGCAGCACACTAGAGATTGCCTTTTGTTGATATAATTTTTTGGCTTGTGTATCAAAAATAATTCCACTGTCATTATGTAAGTCAAAACCCAAAAACTGTAATGTATTTTCAGATGGTAAAGACTCACTAATAATCACTTTGCCTTTGAAATACCACGCTGATAAAGATTGTTTTCCATCTTTTACTTTTAAACCAAACAGTGTGATTGGATGAGGCTCATTAATAAAACCGCTTAAATTTTCCCAATTAAAGGATTCATTTTCAAACCAGTTTTTATTTATTGCAACAGTATCTGCACTACCATTAACATTAAGTTGTTTCACCACTCCGCTTTTTTGGATAACTAATAAATTACCATGCCAATCAAAAACTGTTTCTATTTCATTAAAGCTTAATCGCTTAGCGGTTGGATTCTTAAGATCAATATCCTTTTGCCCTAGCCCTTCTTGACGAAAAATTGTATCTGACTCTTTGCTATAAAAGAAAAAGACCTCGCCTCCATTATCATCAAATAGACTACCTACCAATGTGAGATCGGTTGGCGGTTTCCAGTTCCAAGTATCCGTGAGCGGATCAAATTTTTCAAAGCATGCCCCCACTATTTTTATTAATGTAGGCTCTGTATTTGCCACCCTAAATCGCTCTTCAACACCTAACAATATCCATTTGTTTGTAAAACCAGCATAAGTAGGATCTAATACATCCTTGAAAGGTTCACCATTTGCAAGCCTACGATTCATATAAGCTAATTCGTCAGGGTTAGTAGAAAACCAGTGCATTGTTTGAGATATGTTATCAATTTCCTTTTGATCATGATCATCTGGTCTGGCTAAATTAGGTTTTATTAATACGCCGTCACGAGTACGTAGCCAATAAACAGACTGGAAACCTAAATAGTTTGTATTTTTTATCATCACAGTTGGAGCGAGGTTTGGCGAAGGGGCTGTTATTAATGATGTTATTTGTGATGCATTTTTATCCTCCTTACTCGCTCTAATATAGTTATCATTAACTAAATAATCATGATTTAAAAAATATTTTTTCTGCTGTGGTGACATTACTGGATTTATTTTGGCTAATTTTTCCATTAAAATAAAGTCATTTGAAATATTCGCCAATTTCAATTTATTATCCACTAAATAATAAACGACATTCACTTCACTACGTCTATTTCTATTTTTTAACTCAACAATAATCACATTGTTTTTTATCGATATATTTTCAACGCTTGAGTTATTACCTAAAATATCAAAAAAATCAAATCTCCCATATAACTCGCCATTATTAGCGTTAGTTGACCAGATTATATTCTCAGCTTTAGAATAAAAATATGCCGTGTCATCAATAATCGTAATCAACATTGCAGATTGGTTTTCTTTATTAGATGAGTTGGTATGTAGCATGCGCTGGTTAGCGACATCATAAAATGCCCTGCCAACATTCATTCCGTTAACTTGATAATTATCGATAATGACATATTGTTTATGTAACTAATTTTTATTATCTAAATCATCAAGATAGGATTTAATGCTGCTTTTTTCCGAATCCCACAGCTTACCATTCAGACGAACGATATCTATAGTTTTATTATTAAAATCAACTTCTCTGATCTCATGCTGACTATTTATAATCTGAAATTTATTGGACTTAGCCGTACCATCAATATAAATAACTGTATTGCCAATTTTAATATCATTATCATTAATTTTAATTGGCAGATCTTTATTACCATCAATATAACTAGTATCAATAATCCACGTAGACTGGCCAGTCGTAAGAGGAGATTGTTTCAGTCTTAAAGAAGCGCCTTGATTTATTGTAATCTGATATTCCCCTCCGCCCCCTGTAATTGCATGCTCTATATAGCCATGCCAAGATTCTGGAAGCATAGGAACAATTAAATGTTTATTTTTAGAATCTAAAAAAACTGAAATAGGCGTGAAAACATACTCAGGTCTTAATTCTGATATAGCAGATTCTAGAGCACAATAAAAATAGTCAAAATAAAACTGATAATCCTCCTCTATTTTTCTAAGAACCGAAAAACCATAGTCGTTACGACTTGTAACACCCAAAAAAGAGGAATACTTGTAACTTAAATAGCATTCTGGTATTACAGGTAATACCAGAATATTCGATTGAAAGGGATTAAATTCCACCTCATTTTGCGAAACACCAACTGCTTCTCTAATATTGATCGCTTCATCTTTATTGATATCAGCTCGTGGACGTGATTGAAAATCGTGTAAAACACTATGTCCAAAAATCCATGTTCTTTTTTCACCTCGATAAATATAGTGACTACCTAGCGTAAAGCTCCCATCAAGAAAGTTAATTTCCTTAATAACAATGCCTTCTGTTGGAATTAATAATTTTTTCTCCTCATCATAACTGATAGCTGCATTCTGATAGTGATCTTTATATTGAGCAAAAATAATCCCAACTTCTAGCGTTTCTTGTGCATGACGCTCATTAATTTTGACTAATTCAGTGATACCAATTCCAAGACCCGTTAAAGGCACAGCTAATGGCATAGCGACACCAGCAGCAGTTTCAGCTCCCAATAGCGAAGCCCCATACCCCATAACGCTTGTCGCCAGCGCTGCAGAATCAAATGCCAACTGAGTCCCAATAATAGTTTTCTGAGGTTCATTTTCTGCATTTGCAAGTTCATAAATATCAAACCCGACCATTACCCCTTGAAAAACCGTACCAACCCCTTCATTTGCTGTTCGTAAAATTGATGATGAAAAGCTATTCATTTCTGTTTTTACAACCTCAGCCCCCTCTTTCCAAAGTGCCCCCGCTAAACGCACAACCCGTGATACATCATTTAGCGCCCCATGAGCCATCATTGTATAACTCACATATGCATGGATTTTCAAAGCACTTTCTAAGTTAGAAGGATTACCCGAAGCAACCGACTGACGATTGCGATTTGCTGACCATTCAATCAATGCCTTAATACCAATGGCTGAATTAAGCCCATCCACATGTTCAGTACCAGAAAGACACTCTTCATGTTGTAACTCTAAATCATTAAATGTGTAATGATCACTAAAATAACGCATTGATTCATAAGAATATTGTTTAAATTCAAAAAACGTTTTGTCATAGGTTTCAATCCAACGGGAAGATCCTTCGTTGTCTTTATGAACAAACTGAATTTGATACCGCCCATCCTCTAATTTATCCGTGCTAGCAAAAACAGGTAGCCAGTGTTCATCTAATTGATGCTCTTGCGTGATTTTATCAAGTGATGATTCTAAGCGGCCTCCCCATTGCTCCGCTTTTAAAATACTCAAAGACGATTTTATTTGCCTATCTTTTGCCAATAACCTTTGATTTTCAATAAAGTTTATTGTTTCTTGGCGCCTCGGAATAACCTCAGATAACTCAGAGGAAGACACTAAATCTTCGACTTTTAACCCTGAGCCAACATCTACGTTTGCCATTTGCTCTACATCAATCGATACGAGATCAAAAACAGGCACAGACTCTTCCATTAACACATCGTATTGATATACCATTTTTTCTTTGATCAAAAAGTTATTTAATGAATTAAATAATTTTTTAGGGTTATCAAAAACGTAAAGACCAAAATTTGGATCATAAAAATAGTAATGAGTTTTACCATTATAATTTTTTTTCCCTATTAGCATTGAATGGCTTCGGGTATTTAAGGCATACATCTGAGTCCCATTAGATTCAATGAATAGTTTTTTTATCTCCTTTAAATTAAGTAGACCAATTGAAGAGGAAGCTCCTACAGCTTGCGTATTAAAATGTAAGTTTTGCAGTGATGATCTCAATAAAACTGAGTTTCTATCTTCCGGTGATGCCGCTGCAGTAAATAGCTTATTGAAAAGTTCATCAGAACCATAAGTACCATCATGTAGCGCTAATGCAACAGACATGGATCTAACGAGAGGATAGCAGCGCCCTCCTTCATCATCCCCCATTAATTGTAAATAGAAATCTTGAGGAGCAAGGCGCTGATAAATGCTTCCTCCATCCTGAAATAGGGTATTTGTTTTTAATGTGAAATTTAAAACATTTTCTATGTATTCAGACTCTTCCTTTATTTTAATATATTGAGATAGAGCACCACGCTCATTAGCATTTAACCCACTCTTAATATAAAGCTCTCGCATTTCTGATGAAGACATTTTATCATCGAAACCGCGGATACTTTCTTTTTCATATTGTTGAATCCCATTATTAAAATCACTATTATTTTTCCATATATCATTACTTAATAGGACATTATATTTTTTTCTATCTCTGGTATTTTCAGATTGAACACCTGATTTAATAGTCGCTTGATTTACGTTAATCACAGTATCTTCACCATGATTGTTTTTTATTTGCAACCATAGCCAACTACGTTCTACAGATAAACTTTCAGATAGAATAGAGTTATACTTTTGCTTATAATATTCTTTCAACCTCTGATTAAATTCAATGATTTTATTTAATTCATCTATTCTAACTTTATCTTCATGTGTGATTTCTTTTTGATTTAACTCGATTCTTTTATTTTGTAAGCTACTAAGTTCCTTTTTTGCATCCTCTATTTTTACATCTATTTTTTCTCTCTCAATATTGAGATGTTTTTTTATTTCATTTCGAAGATTTACCCAAGGAAGAATCGCAGGATGTTGTGATGAAAAGTCACCGCCCTCATAAACACCATCTTCAATATGCCCCGTATCAATATTAAAATCTCGAGCAAGATTCACTAATTCTTGGTGAGTATCACTACGGTATCGATTAAATTTCTCTAGATTTGATTGAGATAATTCTTCATCTGGATATAACTGACTTATTGTTTCACCTTGTGTTCGTCGTTGTGGTGTGGGAATGCCATTAATAACCTCATATTGCTGACGCTGTAAAATTAACTCCCATTGACCTTCATTAAACCGCATATAAACCATTGCCAAACCTTCATCTGTCCCGGCAACTTGGTAATCAATAAAATCAAATGCCATGACCACATTGTCATATAATATCGAACTATTAACTCTTCCATCATGGTACACACGATACGTCGTATCATTATGTTTTGTAACGATAACTGAGCATCCCGTTAAAGACCCAGTAAAGAGAAAGCTTTCTTCCGCTGCCTGTATAGGTATATCAACATAAGCTGGTTTTGTACTTGATTGATTAGCGCCGTTATACCCTAAAAAGTAAGCATTAACGATTAGCTCTGGGCTAAGATTTGAAGCGCTGGAGATGGGTTCAATGGTGTAAGTATTTGGTGATTTCTGAGTCAATTTCACAAAACCTTGTGAGGGGAGTTTCCCCGCTCTTGTCATGCTATCAGCACTAATTGTATTGGTATTAGAGAACGATATCGCATTCTCCTTAAATAGCTTAATATCTTGACTTGCAGAAGTTTCTTGAGCTGATCTATTCCACCAAAAAGGTGATCGTAACGCCAAATCACGTAATGCCTGAGATATGATTCTAGGGTTAATGTTATTTTTTTTAGAATAAAAAGCAGATGAACAATGAAAATCAATTTTCATTTCTATAACTCCAATTATTTAATAAAAAAATGTAATAATTAAAAAATTATTCTAATTTTAATTATTGCACAATAGTTTTAAATAAATAACAAAATCCATCTGTGAAATTAAATTTAAGATCAAATATAAAACCATACCAATTCATTTTCATTAAAAATAGAGGTATTAAATAGCATTGGTGTTTTTAATAGCTCTCTCTTATTTTTTGATAACGTCAGAATAGAAAATTAGCGTTATAGTCATCTGCGTTAAGGACATTTAATAGCAAGGAACTTATAACAGATGATTCACACAATAATGCTAACGAACCCCTTTCTGCTCAGTTGGAACATTCTTTCAACAATAGTCATTGAGCATAATTTTTTCTTGAGTAATGAGAATCATGGTCAGCGGAGTTTGACCATTCAAATCGCCAAGATGATGTGGGCGAAAATACCCAAAATGGAGAACCACTTTCCAAAACAACGAGTCATAAAGCTAGTTAATTCAAGTTCATCTAGCCAATCTTCATTATCCTCATCTTTTCAATTAGCAAAACCTGTCTTGTTTGCTAATCGCTTCAGTCATCAAAACACCCCTTTTATCACTTCTTCGAAACAACACAACTTCAATCCATCAAACACTCTATTCACTCCCCTTCATGACGGTATTTTGAGTGCAGCTCGTTATATGAAAATCGAGACTTTTCATCAACAAGCACACCATCTTGTGACAGACAAGGACGTCACGATTTTCGGTAATATCCGCCCTCTTGAAAGCCATCAAACATTATGCAAAGCATGTCTTCTTTGCCCGCAAAATATAATTGATATTAAAGGATTCACTCAAACTAGAAATTCCTTACTACGTGGAAATAGTGAGATTTCAATATTCAGAACAGGAGACTTTCAGCTAGGGAAGAATCAATAGATGCATGTCATATCAACAGCATCAGAAAATAAAAACGGCCTCATTCTCTGAGGCCGTACTATTATTACGTTGCTATTTACGGTATTGCGCTTTATTAACAACGTCTATTTTGTTGAATTTTCCGGGGGCTATTACAGCCAGAAGAACCAAGCAAATAAAGAGATGACAATGATACATGCCACGTTCAATACAGCACCTACACGTACCATTTCAATTTGTCGAATATAACCCGAACCAAATACAATCGCATTCGGTGGTGTCGCGACAGGTAACATAAAGGCACAAGATGCACCGATACCGATAATCATGGTTAACGCCATAACAGGCATACCTAATGCTTCCGCAACCGTTGCAAAGATTGGAACCAACAGCGCCGCACTGGCTGTATTACTGGTAAATTCCGTCAGGATGATAATAAAAGTCGTCACCGCAAGAATGATTACAAACCAATGACTTTCACCAAATGTCATTTGCATCCAATCTGCCATGATTTTACTTGCACCAGATGAGCTTAAAATCGCGCTCAGTGTCAAGCCACCACCAAACAGCATCAATACGCCCCACTCGGTATTTTTCTGGATTTGTGACCAACTCGCCACCCCCGTAATACCGATTAATACTGCCGCGCTCAATGCAATGATGGTATCTAAATCTTTCACACCACCAAGAGCATCACTAATAAATGTACTAGTGATCCAGCAAACAACTGCCAATAAGAAGATACTCATCGCAGTAATACGCTTGCCATTCCATTCAACTTTTTCTAATTCAATTTCAAAACGGTGTTTTAAGTTTGGACGCAGCATCATATACATCAAAACAAACATCATTGGCAGTAAAACTACCATGATTGGAATACCGTATTTCATCCATGATAGGAAATCTAAGCCAAGAGCAGAAGCTGCAATTGCGTTCGGTGGGCTACCTACGATGGTTCCTAAGCCACCAATACTGGCACTATAAGCCACACCCAATAATACGAATACAAACGTATTGCGCTCATGGCGAACATCAAGGTTAGAAAGAATACCTAAAACCAGTGGTAACATCATTGCGGCAGTTGCCGTATTACTGATCCACATCGATAACCCTGCGGTCACCCCGAACAGCAAAATCACTGCAACAGATAAGCGTCCACGTGCTGCCATCAGCAGGCGGTTAGCAATCAGGCGGTCAAGACCTTGAATATGCAATGCAGTTGCTAGTGCAAATCCACCAAAGAATAAGAAGATAATTGGGTTTGCGAATGCTTTTAAAGCATCCCCTGTTCCCATTAATCCGAGACCTACTGCCAATAATGGGATACAAAGTGCGGTAATGGTCACGTGAATAGCCTCTGTCAGCCAAAGCACACCGACAAAAACCATTAAGGCCAGCCCAGCGTTTGCTTTGTCATCAAAAGGCAAATATTTCAACAGTAAAATCAGTAATACAACATCAACAGCTAAAATTATCCAACCACGCTTATTAGAAGGGGTTGGAGGAACTGCTGGTGTCAAAGATTCAGAAGCATCCATGTTTACTCCATAGCTCGGAAGCAATTTAAGTTTTCAAGTAATTTTTGTTAATCATTTTTTACAGGAGGTAAAATATAGAGTTAATTTAATGAGATGGAAATGTAGATAACCTAAAACTGCGATCTGAGCCGCGCAATTTATTTGCTTTATAGCTAAAATCTTAAAAATCTCGCTAGCGATTCACAAAAATCGCAATTTAATTACCGAAAACAAGGTATAAGCAAGCATAACTCACTACTTTCCCTTCTATAAATTATTCCCTTTAAAAATATATAACAATTTGATAGTTCAGATAAATCGTCCTATATTCATTTTGTGAACTGTAAGCCAGCTAATTGTGTAACTTAGACTGGCTTACATTTTTCTTTGTTATCTTAGGAAGGGGAATTTAACAGGCTATAATATAGTCTCTTTTGAGGCAGTTGCTCAGTCTGCATTCCTGATACCCCTAAAGATTCTTTTTGTTCAAGACTGGATGTGTACCCTGACAATAGTGATATATCCACGTCACTCTCTATATCACTGTAGTTTGGTATGCTAATGTTTGTTTCTACCAAGTCGTCAGTCATTATGAGCAGATGCTGACTCATAAATTCCTCAAGAGGAATACTATTTGGCTGGTTAATAAAACGTAATTGCAAATGTTGATGAGACGCTTTCTGATCCCCAAAAACCTGACGTAAAACCAGTACAGTATTTTGGCTAACATCCGTAATCAATAAATCATCCCCATGTTGATTCACGAGTAGCTCATCTATGTTTTCAATGGGTAATATCAATGTATCCAACTTTAAGTCATGTGAATTATTATCAATGATAATTCCATGATAGTGCTGCCAAACTTCTTGTGAAATCCAGTAAGTGTCCTCACCCTCACCTGCGCTTAATACGATATTTTTGACATTCTTAATGGTCGATGGAGACAATACATCATTCTCTCTTCCACCACGTATGACTAGCGAAGAGCCTATATGCATTCCATTATTTTCTAGTATATCGATATAGATAATCTCACCGCTCACCGCTGAAAGTAATAGCCCGTGACCAATCTGTTTAATATTTGAAAATTGCAAATTGGGATAAATATCCTCAGCAGAAGGTAGATCCTCATGCTTTAAAAGTGTTGAGCCTTGCGCAAACGCCAACCGTAATTGGCGTTCACTCACCACAGGCTGCCTATACAATTTTTTTGTCGTAGAATCGAAAAGTAAAGCACTTGATTTCTGTTCATCAAAACCCCAAAATTTAATCTCATTTTTCAGTGATAATTCGTGTGCTATCACAATTTCACCATTAACAAACCAACCGGGAAAGGAGTCTTGACCTGTCGAATCCTGTAATCCAATTAACATAATAGGCTGACAGCAGTAGTAATCACCTAATGCTTTCCACCATTCCGCTCGTTGATTAAACCAAGTTTCATTGATTGCAACCACATGGAATTTCCCTTCTGCATCAATTCGGCTGACAATTCCATCCGCATCAGACATAAAAATTTTCCCCTGTAAGAACACCACATTTTGTAAACTAAAAGGGGTATTTAAGAACCATGCGGTCGGTTTAATCACATTAAGTACATCTTGTCCTGGCCCTTCTTGGCGATAAACTTCCTTATTCTTCTTGCTATAAAAATAGAAAATCTCAGTACCTTGTTTATCGAACAAACTACCAACTAATGTGAGGTCAGATGGAATAGGCCAATGACTTTGGTGTAATCGAATATTTGTCGGTGTTTCTCCATAGCCTAAAGAAGGGGATAAATTAGGTTTGATAAGTAAACCATCCGTTTTTCTCAACCAATAGCGGTGCAATACTTGATTACCATCGACGCCTGAGATAGTAACTGTTTGACCTAAAATCGCATCCATATGTTGTACTTGTTGACCATGTAATTTATAGGTACTGCTAAGCATATAACTCTGTAGAAATGAGTGAGGGGATTGTGATGAAGATTGAGTCGGCGTTTCTGCAAGACGCATTAATAATCTTGAATCTGCATTTAAACCCAATAATTCGACTTGATTTTCCTTAAGCTGAAAATTGGCAACTTCATAAGTATCAGAATAACGGCACGAAAAATAAATATGTCCATCACCTTTCCATAATTGTAGTATTTCAAAATTCCGATTATTTTTATTTTCTAATTGGTATTCAGCATTAATCACACCTGTAGCAATATCAACTTCCCATATCTTTTTCTGTTCCGGCAAGTAAAAATAAGCGTTTTGACCAACAGTTGTGCTAAAAACTGCATTTTGTTTATTTTCATTCGTACTACTAATAAAAATATAGCGCTGAGAACTGACTTCATAGAACGCCCGCCCAACATTTTCATTATTATATTGATGATTTTCTATCACAACATATTGCCCATGATTTTGATTCTGTTCAGCGTAATGTTGTAAATGTTGAGTTAAACCTTGTGGCCCCTCTTTCCATTTTTTTTCATCTTCACTAAGGATACTCATTTGTTGTGATGAGAAAGTAACTTTTTGTATTTCATTATTTTTATCAATAAATAGTATCATTCCTTGAATACTACTGGAATCGACATCAATAATGATTCCATCTACTATCAACTGACCATTTTTTATCTCAACATAATTACTTCCTAACTGACTAATATCAATAATCCACTTAGAATGTTGATTATTAGATGAATCATCAGTTAGCTTAATTTTGACACCTTTATTCAACGTTAATTTATATGTACCGCCATAGCCTTGTATATGATACTCAATCTTTCCATACCATTCCGATGCTAATTGAGGTATAACTAAATTACGGTCCTTTTTATCAAGAACAATATTTATAGATGTATCTACATATTCATGAAAAATTTGGGTAATCGTATTTTCACTTGGGAATATGTAAAAGTCATAATCAAAGTTATCTTTTTTCTCTAAACGCCTAATAACATTAAAGCCACTATCATTACGCGATGTACAACCGGGCCATAAGTTATAACTGTATTTTATATAAGACTTAGGTATAACTGGAAGGATTATTGTGTCCACATGTTGAAAATCAATATCACGCTCTTTGTTTTCATAACCAATTCCTTGACGAATATTTATGGCTTTAGATTTATCCAATAGCATCGAGGGAAAATTACCAGCCCAAAAGATATAATTTTTCCGTCCACCTCCTGCTGAATTCGGTTTTGTACGATATATATACTGACTATCAAATTCAATTTTACTATCTCTAAGAGAGATAGTACTAAATACCGCACCAAATTTTGGAATGAGCATATTTTTATCTGAAATATAATCAAAACCATTACCTTTATAAGCTTCATCTAGTGTGTAAAAATAGCGTCCAACTGCCTTTGCATCCTCACCAATGATTGCAAAATTACGTGCTAATCCAACAAATCCGATACCTAACCCTGCCACAAGAACACTAGCGCTCCCTAAAGCACTTGCGGCCCCTGTACATCCAGCAATACCTAATCCTATTCCTCCAGAGCCTGCTGCAAAACTAGCAGAGTCAAAAGCAAGTTGAGTGCCAAATATAATACGTTCAGGATCATTTTCCGCATTTGATAATTCATAAGCATCAAAACCAACTAAGGCCCCACTAAAAATAACTGTCATTCCTTCATTCGCTGTTTTTGTCATTGATGAAAAGAAAAAATTCATTCCTTTCCCTGCTATTTCATTTTCTTGAGCTAGCTCTAATTTAACAATATCATTGATTTTTACTATGTCATTCATTGCACCATGTGCCATCATTGAGTAATTAACATAGCTATGAATTTTTAATGCTAAATATAAATTTGATGATATTTTTCCTTTTGATACATTATTATGATTCTTTTCTTCTGCCCATTGAATTATTGATTGGATTGCAATACCTGCATTTAATCCATCAAATGATGAAGAACTTGCTTCACCAAACTTTTCACGTAGATGGTTTTCTTCAAATGTATAATATTGTCTGAAGATTCCCATTTGTTCTAAGGAATGGCGCTGAAATCGCATAAAAACACTATCTTTAGTTTCAACCCAACAAGTTAACTTTGAGTCCTTAATATTAACGAACTGAATTTTGTAATTTTCATTACCCAATGACTCTACTGACGAAAATAATGGTATCCAGTTTTCATCCAATTTATTTTCTGTTGTTAATATTGTTAGAGATTGATCGATATTTTCAGCCCATTGCTCCGCATCTAAAATCACTAAAGATGTTTTCAATTGAGTGTCATGGATAATTTCATTTTGTTGATGGAATAAATCCTCGATTTCCTTTTCTCTTAATGACTTTATTGATAATTCTTCAGATGAAACTAAGTCATTTACAGTCAAATGATTACCGATAGGAACATCTTTCATACGACCGACATCAATAAAGACTAACTCAAATGCAGGATTATTATTACGCTCAAAAGCGCTATAATAACTTGCCATTTTCTTATCAATAAAAAAAATCTTTAAGGCTGCAAATAATCGTTTACTATTTTTGAAGGAAAATAAACCAAAATTAGGATCGTAAAAATAATATGTACTTTTCCCATTTTCTACAACCTTCCCAACTAGCATCGAATGGCTTTTACTGTTCATTGCAAACATTTTTGTTTCTTCATTGATATCTAGTAATGTCTGTATTTTCTTCAATTCCATCACGCCATGAGAAAAGGAGGATTCAACCGCACTAACATTGGAATGAAGATTTTTGAGTGACGATTGTAATAATAGCGCATCCTTACTTTCAGGCGCTGCCGCTGCCATATATAGCTTATCAATAAATCTATCAGCACCTGTATGTCCATTAAGAGCTAATGCTACAGACATCGTTCTCACTAAAGGGTAACAGCGACCACCTGAATCACTTCTTATTAATGATAAATAAAAATCTTGTGGTATTAACCGATTTGTTTTACTGCCTAAAGAAGAAAATAACTCACTAATCTTCCCTGTTTGATTTAAAACCTTTGAAATATATTCAGAATAACTTACATCTTGAATTTGGCGATATAGTGCACCTCTTTCTTTTGCTGTATATTCTCCAGTAACATACAATTTCTTTAATTTATTTGAATTCATTGATACATCAAAACCAGGAATGTTAATCTCTTTATAATCTTCAATACCTAGGTTAAATTCATTTTTAAATCGTAGGTTTCGAGTTAACTTATGTGAATAAATTAAATTTTCATAGCGTTCATTAATAGTAAGGTGGTATTCGGAGCTGGCATTTACTTCTATATTTTCATCATGATCAATTGTTTGAATAACAGCATCTGTCCCATGTTTTTCTTTAGTACTGATCCATATCCAACTCCGTTCCACCTCTCGTAAAGCATAAAGTAAATTCCCGTATTTTCTTTTATTCAATGAAACAATCGTTTTATTCGTTTTAATAAGGCTTTCTAGATACTGTCTTTTATTGCTATCGGTTGTATTGAAAGTTCAAATTCTAAGAATTTACATTTTTCATTTAGCTTATTATTTTGGATATCTAATTTTAATTTTATACACTCACCTATATCCAACCAAGTGTTTACTGATGCACTTTGCTCTAATGGCTCTTGCAACATATCTTCACTTTCAGGTATATCACTAAATATAATATTTAGATTACTAGCCAAATCTTTCAGTTCTTGATGTATCTTATTTCTATAAATATAAAAATCATGCATTCTTTGCTTTCTTGAGTAATCTCCAGGCTTTTGCCTTATAACCATATTACTTTCTGGATTTAATGAACTATCGTTTCTTTGCGGCTGAAAAATAAGGCTCCACTCTCCATCATTATAATGCATAAATACGCTAGCTTTAGTAATATTATGTTCTTTAATATTGTAATCTCGCTCATCAATAGCCATCACGACATTATCATATAATAAAGATGCATCACTTCGATTATCCCTATATACTCGATATGTTTCACTATTCAATTCTGTAACAATAATAGAACCACCACGCAATTGCCCTGTAAATAAAAATTGTATTTCCGAATTTTTTTTAGGGATATCAATATATTCAACTTGTTGACTATCTTTACTTCTCATTTTTGATTCTAAAAAATAGCAATCAATAGAATTAAAGTCATCATTTCTATAACTATCATCTACATACTCAATAAAATAACCGTGACCAATCTTTTTATTAAAAATAACTTTGCCTTCCGATGGTAACTGTAAAATTGTATTCAATTCTTTCGCATTCAATATATACTGCTGAGAAAAATTTATAGGATCCTGTTTAAAAATATTAATATCTTTACTGGGTAATACCTCTACCCCATGATTGCTGCCAGCTAAACTAATATCATGACTAGCCTCGCGAACGGATTGAGAGATCAATGCTGGATTTTCAACTGAATAACCATAGATACTTAGCTGATGGTCAAGACACTCCTCTACAGGCGTCCCTGTTAATAATGACTCGGACACAGCTTTAGCCATTATCTCTGCTCTTACTTCTCCATGGCTGCTCGATTGATTTTTCAAGGTTTCAGAATAAGAGATTCCCTTATCAATACGGTGCATCCCTATAGGTACATGTTCAACAAATGCATCTTCAGGTAATAGTTCCTTTAATTCATTCGCAATCTCAATTGCATCTTGTAAATTTGCATTGGGAAAATAAATAACAGCTTGATCTGTTAAGTTACCTAATTTTTTAGGTCCCATAATCTTTGACTGCATAATTTTATTATGAGGATCTCGTTCATACAAATAGACTAGTGCTTCAGCTAATGAAAAGTAATGCTCTTTTTTCACATTAATTGTTAATCGTGACATTAACATCGAATTATTTTTATATCGCCCATTGAAGTCCTTGGGTAAAAGACGATAAGCATCACCATCTAAGAGATCACTATCCGATAAGTGACTAAAATAGTCTTCATTTTTTCCTTGAATTCTAATTTCAATATTTGAATTATTTTCAGCTAATAATTTAAACTTATCCAAATATTCTTTTTGCTCTTCACTAGTTAAGCTGCTTGCATCTATAGGCTTATTTGAACTGTATTTTTTATATATAAAATTTGAAAGATTTGATTCTATTATTTTTAGTTTTTTAACTGAAGATGAACTCCAAGATCCATTATTTTTATATTCTGTCTTTATCTCCATCACTAATTTCTTAATAGCCGTATTACTATTGGCATATTGATAAAGATGTTTTGTTTCAGTTAACAATGAATTACGACTATTTGTCGGCATAATTATATCCCTATTTAGTATTCATATTAGTTAATACAACAATCCTATTAGATTGTTATCCTATTACTAACACAAACTTTCAAAATGACTAAATAGAGTTAATCTGTATTATTTATAGATTTTAAATACTTTCAAAAGCATTTTTTTTAAATAAAAAAAGGGACGATTTCTCGTCCCTTTTCTCAATTTAATCTAAGCGAATATAAATTACGCTTGACCTTTAACTTCTTTCAGGCCGTTGAATGGTGCGCTGTTACCCAGAGCTTCTTCGATACGGATCAGTTGGTTATACTTAGCAACACGGTCAGAACGGCTCATAGAACCGGTTTTGATTTGACCTGCAGCAGTACCAACCGCTAAATCAGCAATAGTTGCGTCTTCAGTTTCACCTGAACGGTGAGAGATAACGGCAGTATAGCCAGCATCTTTCGCCATTTTAATCGCAGCTAATGTTTCAGTCAGAGAACCAATTTGGTTGAATTTGATCAGGATTGAGTTAGCGATGCCTTTCTCGATACCTTCTTTTAAGATCTTAGTGTTAGTTACGAATAAATCGTCACCAACTAATTGGATTTTGTCACCAAGAACTTTAGTTTGGTATGCGAAACCATCCCAGTCAGATTCGTTTAAACCATCTTCGATAGAAACGATTGGGTATTGTTTAGTCAGTTCTTCTAAGTAATGAGTGAACTCTTGTGAAGTGAAGGTTTTACCTTCGCCTTTCAGTTCATAGTTGCCAGTTTCTTTGTTGTAGAACTCAGAAGCTGCGCAGTCCATCGCCAGAGTCACATCTTTACCCAGAACATAACCCGCTTGCTCAACCGCTTCTTTAATAGCAGCCAGTGCAGCAGCGTTAGATTCTAAGTTAGGTGCATAACCACCTTCATCACCAACAGCCGTATTCATACCTTTAGATTCCAGTACTTTTGCTAAGTGATGGAAAATTTCAGAACCCATACGTACCGCTTCTTTCAGAGTCGGTGCGCCAACAGGTTGGATCATGAATTCTTGGATATCAACGTTGTTATCTGCGTGCTCACCACCATTGATGATGTTCATCATTGGCAGAGGCATAGAGTATTGACCGTGAGTACCATTCAGATCAGAAATATGCTCATACAGAGGCATACCTTTTGCCGCAGCTGCTGCTTTTGCGTTTGCTAAAGAAACTGCCAGAATTGCGTTTGCACCGAATTTAGATTTGTTTTCAGTACCATCTAAGTCAATCATGATTTTATCGATATTTGCTTGATCTTTAGCATCTTTACCGATAACTGCTTGAGCGATTGGACCGTTAACAGCGGCAACAGCTTTCAGAACACCTTTACCCAGAAAACGTGATTTATCACCATCACGCAGTTCCAGTGCTTCACGAGAACCTGTAGATGCGCCTGATGGAGCCGCAGCTAAACCAACAAAACCACCTTCTAAATGTACTTCAGCTTCAACAGTTGGGTTACCACGAGAATCAATGATTTCACGACCGATCACTTTAACAATTTTGGACATTAGGTTTTCCTCAGTACAAGTTAAATTTCGGGAAGTTGGCGAAAATTGCCGACTTCCCCGTATCTTATTTCAACTCACCTTTCTGGTACTTACCAGCGGCTTTAACAAAACCTGCAAACAACGGATGACCATCTCTTGGGGTCGAAGTGAATTCAGGGTGGAACTGGCAAGCCACAAACCATGGGTGGTTTGGATTTTCAATGATTTCAACCAGTTTATTATCCACGGAACGACCTGCAATGTTCAGACCCGCATCTTCGATACGTTTCAACAGCAGATTATTCACTTCGTAACGGTGACGGTGACGTTCAACAATTGTTTCTGCGCCATACATACCGCGCACTAAACTGCCATCGGTTAAATGACATTGCTGACCACCAACACGCATTGTACCGCCAAGGTCGCTCTCTTCAGAACGCACTTCAACGTTGCCATCTTCATCACGCCATTCAGTAATCAGCGCAACAACTGGGAATTTGCAATCTGCATCAAACTCAGTGGAGTTCGCGTCTTTCATATTCGCAACATTACGTGCAAATTCAATGAGAGCGACTTGCATTCCCAGACAAATACCTAAATAAGGAATTTTATTCTCACGGGCATATTGTGCCGTCAGAATTTTGCCTTCAATACCACGAGAACCAAAACCGCCAGGAACTAAAATCGCATCCAGACCTTTGAGTAACTCAACGCCACGGGTTTCGATATCTTGAGAATCAATCAGCTTAATATTCACTGTTAAGCGATTTTTCAGACCCGCATGTTTCAGTGCTTCGATAACTGATTTGTATGCATCTGGTAATTCTACATATTTACCCACCATACCAATGGTAACTTCACCTGCTGGATTGGCTTCTTCGTAAATAACTTGTTCCCACTCAGATAAATCAGCTTCTTTGCAGTCAAGACGGAAGCGATTACAGATGTATTCATCTAAACCTTGCGCCTTCAGCATGCCAGGGATTTTATAGATTGAATCTGCGTCTTTCAGAGAGATAACCGCTTTTTCTGGAACATTACAGAATAGGGCAATCTTCGCGCGCTCATTCGCAGGAATGACGCGATCTGAACGACAGATCAGCACATCTGGCTGAATACCAATTGACAGTAACTCTTTCACAGAGTGCTGTGTTGGTTTTGTTTTCACTTCGCCCGCAGCCGCTAAGTATGGCACTAAGGTTAAGTGCATATACAGTGTGCGCTCACGGCCCACTTCCGCAGCCATTTGACGAATAGCTTCTAGGAATGGTAGAGACTCGATATCACCGACTGTACCGCCGATTTCGACTAATACGACGTCATGACCTTCACCACCACGGATGATGCGATCTTTGATTTCATTAGTGATATGAGGAATAACTTGGATGGTCGCGCCTAAGTAGTCGCCACGACGCTCTTTGCGCAGGACTTCAGAATAAACACGTCCAGTCGTAAAGTTGTTGCGACGTGTCATTTTGGTACGAATAAAACGCTCATAATGACCTAAATCCAAGTCAGTTTCAGCGCCGTCTTCTGTAACGAAAACTTCCCCGTGTTGGGTTGGGCTCATTGTGCCTGGATCTACGTTAATGTAGGGATCCAGTTTCATAATGGTCACATTGAGTCCACGGGCTTCGAGTATAGCCGCCAAGGAGGCTGCGGCAATGCCTTTACCCAGAGAGGATACGACCCCGCCGGTCACAAAAATATAATTAGTTTTCATGCTGAACCTGAACGTTTAGGTTTAAAAGATGATGGATATAACAGGACGGGAAAACAGTATACCCGAACCTTAAATCTCCTACAAATGTTCTAAGCGCAATAAGGCTAGTTTTCATTAATACCTTAAATAAATCAGCAAGTTAAAAATAAAAATATTTATCGTTTGATAAATAGTCACTTTCTAGGGTGCTATTCAACTGTTTTGCAAGATTAACACATTTTTGTGTAAATGCTAAATCCTTTCAGCTTAATCTATCACTGAAAAAACATCATTTTGCCGATTGTTTGATTTTGAATAACTATTTCAATCCGTGACTATCATTATCGACGAGCATTCTTTGCAAAATTTAGCTGTCTGAATTGGGTTATTCATTTAATTTGATAGACACCCACAATGCTTCCATCTCATCAAGTGTAGCAGTTTCTGTCGATTTGCCAGTTTTTGCTAATCGTCTTTCGATTTCACGAAAACGGCGTTCAAACTTACTGCACGCTTTTTGTAAGGCAAGCTCAGGTTTGTGCCCTAAATGGCGGGATAAATTCACTGTCGCAAACAGTAAATCACCAATTTCTTCTTCAAGATGCTGTTCATCCACTACTGCTTGAGTGGCTTCTTCCATCACTTCTGCTAGCTCTTCGGTGACTTTACCAGCCACAGGACCCAGTGTATCCCAATCAAAGCCTACTGAGGCACAACGTTTTTGAATTTTATAGGCTTTCATTAAGGCAGGAAGTGCATTCGGGATATCATCCAACACTGAGTATTGGTCTTTCTCTGCACGCTCTTTGGCTTTACGCTGCTCCCAACCTGCAATGGCTTCTTGGCTGCTGAGTTGGTTGTTTTCGTCGAAAATATGAGGATGGCGGCGTTCAAGTTTGTCGCTGACAGCTTGGCAAATATCATCAAAATCAAATAGATTTTGCTCTTGTGCCATTTGCGCGTAGAACACCACTTGAAAGAGAAGATCCCCCAACTCGCCTTTTAAGTCGGTAAAATCTTCCCGTTCAATGGCGTCTAGAACTTCATAGGTTTCTTCAAGGGTATAAGGGGCAATGGTTTTAAATGTCTGTTGCGTATCCCACGGACAGCCATTTTGCGGGTCTCGCAAACGCGCCATAATAGTGAGTAACCGTTCAATTTGTTTATTGCCCTGCTGCATATTTAACCCTTATCAAAAAATAATTACATGGTGTTTTAATGAGGGTTATACCTTAACCAAATTGAATTGAATACGCTAAATTTTCAGATTTTTATTAACTAAACAACGAAAAAACTCTTTTCAAGATCATACCCAAATATACCGAAAGTAGATTTTCAAAATAGTTTGGATGTGCAGCTAGGCGGCAAGTAAGCAAGACCCTAGGAGCATACATAAGTATGTGACTAGGGCGAGCGCGCGCAGCCAACAACGCTGCGCGCCAAAATATGAAGAAAATTAGGAAGAGTGGCGTTTCGCCTCGATAACATCCGGCAACTGATTCAGTTTCGAAAGCACCCTTCCCAACACCTCGATATTATACAGCTCGATGGTCATATCGATAGTGGCGAGCTGCTGCTTCACATCGCTGCGGCTGCTTACCCCTAGCACGTTGACTTTTTCGTTCGCGAGGATTGTCGTAATATCGCGCAATAATCCACTGCGGTCATTGGCTATCACTCTTACCACCAACGAGTAACCGCTAGAGTAGTTTTCACCCCAAACTGCATCAATCACACGCTCTGGCGCGTGGCTTTGCAGCTCGGCAAGCTGTTCACAATCCGCACTGTGAATCGAAATTCCACGACCTTTGGTAATAAAGCCGACGATTTCATCACCCGGAATTGGTTGGCAGCAACGAGCAATATGGTGCATCAAGTTGCCGACCCCTTCGACCACCACACGCCCACTACCGTGGGATGGTGCTCTTGGGACACCGGATTTATTCTCCAGCGACTTCATCGCAGCGCGATCTTCTTCCTCTGCCGTCGCTTTATTAAACTTAGCTTGTAGGAAGTTAACCAATTGGTTGATACGAATATCACCGCCGCCAATTCCCGCAAGGACTTCATCCAGTGAGTGTACGTTATAACGGGCAATCAACTGTTTTTCTGCATCTCGTAAACTGATATCTAGATGAGATAATTCGCTGTCGAGAATTTGACGTCCCGCCAGAATATTTTTATCGCGGTCTTGTTTACGGAACCAGTTTTGAATTTTCGCCCGTCCACGGCTGGTTGTCACATAACCGAGGTTAGGATTGAGCCAGTCGCGACTCGGGTTTGGGTGCTTCTGGGTGATAATTTCAATCTGATCGCCCATTTGCAATTGGTAGCTAAATGGCACGATACGGCCACCAATTTTCGCTCCAATACAGCGGTGTCCGACATCACTGTGAATATGGTAAGCAAAATCGAGCGGCGTTGAACCTGTTGGTAAATCCACCACATCGCCTTTTGGCGTAAACACATACACTCGGTCATCAAACACTTGGCTACGTACTTCATCCAGCATTTCACCAGAATCTGCCATCTCTTCTTGCCACGAGATGAGTTTACGCAGCCATGCAATGCGGTTTTCGTAGCTGCTGCCCTTACCTACGCCACTTGCACCTTCTTTATATTTCCAGTGCGCAGCAACGCCCAGCTCTGCATCTTCATGCATTTGGCGGGTACGGATTTGGATCTCTAGTGTTTTACCATTTGGACCTAAAACCACTGTATGGATCGACTGATAGCCATTTGGCTTTGGGTTCGCTACATAGTCGTCGAACTCATCGGGTAAATGACGGAAATGAGTATGCACAATCCCCAGCGCCGCATAGCAATCTTGCAGGCGTTCAACCACGATACGTACCGCACGCACATCGTATAACTCGCCAAATGCTAAGGATTTCTTCTGCATTTTGCGCCAAATACTGTAAATGTGTTTTGGTCGGCCATACACTTCAGCTTGAATTTGCTCTTTGAGCATATATTTGCGCAGTGTGCTAACAAAATTGTCGATGTATTCTTCACGATCAATACGGCGCTCGTGCAGCAATTTCGCAATTTTTTTGTATTCCTCAGGGTGCAAATAACGGAAACAGAAATCTTCTAATTCCCATTTTAATTGCCCGATCCCTAAGCGGTTTGCCAACGGTGCATAAATGTTGGAACACTCTTTCGCTGCTAAGACGCGCTCATCTTCGCTGGCATCTTTGACTTCACGTAAATGAGCGATACGCTCGGCGAGTTTAATGACCACGCAGCGGAAGTCTTCTACCATCGACAACAGCATACGGCGGATGTTATCCACCTGTACGGAACTGGTTTCGTTAGATTGAGTAGCTTTAAGTTCGCGGATGGCATCCATCTCAATCACGCCTTTTACCAGCGCATGAATGGATTGACCGAAATCATCAATAACGGATTGTTCGTCGAGTTTTCCCTCTTCAACTAAAGGGAACAGCAACGCAGCTTGTAAGCTACCAATATCCATGCTGAGCGTGGATAGAATTTCGGTCATTTCAATGCCGCGCCACAGTAGCAGAGGCGCAATATCCTGCCCCGATAATTTATCGTGACAATACTGCCAGGTATGGATGAGTTTTTCTTCTGATTGTTTATTATTCAAACCCAAATCATTAACCCATTTTTCGGGGGCAAATTCACCTGCTGGGGTTAAATGCGCACTTCTTACTGCAACCATATATTCTCCCTACCTGTTACACCTCTGGGCTACGAACAAATAGCGCCATGGATTCCAGATGACTAGTTTGCGGAAACATATCCAACATCCGCAATTGAGATAACTGATACCCGCCTTCAAGCAAAACTTTACTGTCTCTTGCTAACGTTGTTGGATTACAAGAAACATAGACAATTTTTTCTGGCATCAGTTTAATTAAATGTTCCATTACACCAGCGGCGCCTGCTCGAGCAGGATCTAGCAGCACTTTATTGAAACCTTCTTGCGCCCACGGCTGAGTGTGAATCTGTTCTTCCAAGTTCTCATTATAGAACGCCGCATTCTCAATTGAGTTGCGCTGGGCGTTATTTCTGGCTTGATTGACTAAATTTTCAACACCTTCAACGCCTACCGCTATTTTTGTTAAGCGGGCAATTGGCAGCGTAAAGTTACCCATCCCACAGAAAAGATCCAATACCCTATCTTCTGGGCTTAGATCTAACCATGCTAAGGCTTGTGCCACCATATGCTGGTTAATTTCACCATTCACTTGAATAAAATTGGCAGGGCTAAATTGTAAGGTTTCACCCGCCACCTGATATTCAGGTAAAATGGAGCCAGCCTCAAGCGGGACTAACTGACCTTCATTCCCTGCTAACCAAATACTAAGTCCATGAGACTTGGCAAATTCTAGCAAGTGTTTTCTATCAGATGCGTCAACAGGGGTTAAATGGCGTAGTAGGATAAGATTGCCGTTATCCCCGTGAATCAGCTCTACATGCCCTAATTTGCTGGCAATCGATAGCTGATTTAAACAGATGGACAATGGCGCTAACAGTGCATCAAGTTCTGCGTGCAATACTGAGCAACTTTTAATGTCCACCAGCGTGTTGGTTTGCGTTTGGCGAAATCCCATCATTAAGTGATTAGATTTATTTTGATATTGCAGCCCCAAACGCGCGCGGCGACGATAACCATATTCTTCACCGCCAATCACCGAAATAGGTGGCAGTACAGAGCCAGTCTCCCGCCCCATTAAATGTTGTAAAGCCTGCGCCTTGCTTTCGCGTTGAAGCCCAATCTCTACATGCTGCTGTTGGCAGCCACCACATTGATTAAAATAACGGCAGCGGGGTTTCACTCGTTGCGGGCTAGTGCTAAGGCGTTTAATGACTTTGGCTTTGGCAAAATGACGTTTATCTTCCGTCAGTTCGACTTGCGCCTCTTCCCCTGGTAATAAACCAGTGATAAATATGGCTTTGCCATCATGACGAGCTACGCCTTGCCCAGCGGCATCTAAACTATCGACATGAACCGTGATTTGACGGCGTTGGGTGGTGCGGCGATTTGGCGAGTAAAATTGGGCCATAAGTAGTCACTAAACGGAGTTAAATAAATTCTATTTCAAGCCACAGGTGGTAAGCCCATATTTACTTTATAACGGCTTACTTTATCACTGCGACTGCCTGATAATTGGGTAGACAAATTAGCGGGCTATCATAGCATTTTTTTTACCAAAATTAGTGACCACTTAGTTTTTTTGTCACGCTATATACTGACTTTTTTTATCAGCGTTAATTCGTCACCATAAATTTTCGATACTCTTCATAAGCATAATGGTCAGTCATTCCGCTAATGTAGTCTTGGAGCAGTCTGGCTCGATAATAAAACTCTAGCATCGATTTATCCGCATCGCTGGTGACTGAAATTTTTTCCAAGGCTTCGTTATAGGAGAGTCGATGTTTATTCGATAACTTATGAAATAGGCGAGTTTCGATAAAAAAGTGTTTATGGTAATTTTGTGCCACTAATGCCGCAAAATCCTCTCTATCCATCATCAATAGTGGGCTGTAAACATCTAACAACCCGCTAATAATTCGGTAGCCTTGTAGCTCTAACTCTTCCACTTCATGGTGATTAAACACATGCTTAAACGCCACTGTTTTTAAAGCTTTTAAGAGGCGATGCTCTTGGCTTTTATCCTCAAGTAACGCGCTGTTAAAGCTGCCGTGATAAATTTCAGGCAGGTTTTGAATAAAGCGCTGAGCACTGTAATGGGCGAGTTTTCCTGTAATATTGACACGCAAATACATAAAAAACTGATCTTGCTGAATGCGCCTTGTGTGGTTATCGCTGATATTATTGAATGCCCGCAAAATAGTTTGGTCGAAGAGATCCCCAGATTTTACCTCGCCCCACTCCGCTTTTAGGTATTCAATTAGCTGCTCAACGGTATAAATGCCCTTTTCTGCTGCATCGTCTAAATCCGCAATACAGTAAGAAATATCATCCGCAGCTTCCATGATATAAGAGAGCGGAAAACGGCAATATTTTCCCATTTCCAATTTTTTACTTAACTCGCTGACAAAATCCGCTTCAGACCAATAATAGCCCGGTTTTTTCATTAAATAATCAAATTCTGGCGGGATAGGCTCAAGGTCATAAGCGCCGCGAGTGTATTTCAAAATAGAGCCAATTTGGGCGTAGGTTAAATTCAGCTTGAGCAGGCGATGCGCCATGCGCAGCCCTTGAGCGTTCCCTTCAAACGAGCATAAATCACGCTTAAGCTGACGACGAAATAGATCCTGTTTTTCATTACCAGTCAGTTGTAACGCTTTAATTTTGCAAGGGTCTGTCGTTTCTGGCGTGAAGAGATAATCTGGCGATAACAATTTACTGAACCAGCGTTGAATAGCCGCTTCACCGAAATGCCCAAACGGCGGGTTGCCAATATCGTGCATCAAACACGCCATTTCCACCAGGCTTTCAAAGGCATCACAACGGTCCGTTAACCCATATTCATCAAGCATTTTTTTCTTTTTCAGCTCACCCAACACCGTTTTACTGATGTAGCGCCCAACTTGTTGGACTTCAAGAGAATGGGTTAAACGGCTGCGTACGGCGGAGTTTTGTTCAAGGGGAAAAACTTGGGTTTTCTGTTGTAAACGACGAATCGCAGCGGAGTTGATAATCCGCCCACGGTCACTTTCAAAGAGACGGTTTACGGCATCTTCATCATCGGGTGAGACTTTTTGATTTTTCGCACTGCTCATATAGTTACGCTGGAAACTCAGTTTTTTAACAAAATTAATCTTTTTTCCCGCCATGCTAGCCTCTATGCCTTACCGTTTTATTCCTGAATCTCCAAAGAAAAGGCAGAGGAAAACCCACCTTTCGATGTTACACTTTAGCCATCTACGACATAAGTGTCTAATTAATCAACAGTGAGTATGACATAATGAAAATCGGTATCATAGGTGCGATGGAGCAAGAAGTTGCGACCCTGCGCGAAAAAATTGAAGGTTGCCAAACATTGAGCCTTGCTGGCTGTGAAATTTATACAGGGAAAATAAACGGCGTTGACGTCGCTTTATTAAAATCGGGCATCGGTAAAGTCGCAGCGGCAATCGGTACCACATTATTGTTAGAACACTGCAAGCCTGATGTTATCATCAATACAGGTTCTGCGGGCGGTTTAGATCCACGTTTAAATGTAGGTGATATCGTCGTATCTACCGAAGTGCGCTACCACGATGCGGATGTCACCGCATTTGGTTATGAGCCGGGTCAAATGGCACAGTGCCCACCGGCATTTATTGCTGATGCAAAACTCATTGAAACTACCGAACAGTGCGTGAAAGCGTTAGATATGAACGCCGTTCGCGGTTTGATTTGCAGTGGTGATGCTTTCATCAACGGAGCTGAGCCTTTAGCGCGTATCAAAGCGACATTCCCAACCGTTGCTGCCGTTGAAATGGAAGCCGCGGCTATCGGTCATGTCTGCTACCAGTTTAAGGTACCTTTTGTGGTGGTTCGTGCAATTTCAGATGTGGCAGATAAAGAGTCCCACACTAGCTTTGACGAGTTTTTACCTGTCGCTGCACGCCAATCATCCTTGATGGTTGCTGCGATTGTCACAGCATTAGCGTAATTTATTTCTCACTTTCTAAGGCATAACTGACCTTCATTTATGCCTTTTCTAATACCTCTTTGTGAAGTAATGCTATGAATCTAACGACCAAACTCATGCGCTCACTGATTGGTTTTCTATTTTCCTTAACCCTAATCAATAGTGCATTCGCCACCCCCAAATCCCGAGTCATTAGTTTATCACCTGCCAATACGGAGCTGGCTTATGCCGTAGGGTTGGGAGATAGCTTAATTGCCGTAAGCGCCTATTCCGATTACCCAGAATCTGCCAAAAAGCTTGAGCAAGTAGCGGATTGGCAAGGGTTAAATGTGGAGCGGATTATTGCCTTAAAGCCAGATTTGATCTTGGCGTGGCGTGGCGGCAACCCGCAGCGACCTCTGGATCAACTTGCATCGTTAGGGATTCCAATTGTCTATTTTGATCCGCAAAGCATTGATGGGGTTATCGCCTCACTAGAGGAGCTTGCACAATACAGCCCTCACCCAGAAGTGGCAGAGAAAAATATCACCCAATTGCGCAGTACGTTAAAGATGCAAAAAGATAAATTAGATAGTAATAAAAAACCTAAGCAATTATTTATCCAACTCGGCACGCAGCCATTATTTAGCACAGGAGATAATACTCTTCAAAATGATGTCGTTAAGACTTGCGGCGCTCAGAATATTTTTGAAAACAGCGCTGTCCAATGGCCTCAAGTCAGCCGTGAGCAAGTCCTCGCTCGCAAACCTGATGCCATCATTATGACCGGTTCCCCCGAGCAAGAAAAAGCCGTCAAAGCCTTCTGGAGTACTCAACTCAATGTCCCTATTATTCGCTTAAATGAGGATTGGTTCCACCGCGCCGGCCCCCGCATCATCAATGCCACCGAGCAGCTATGCAATCAGCTAAACGCGCTACCAAACTAAGAAAAGAAATTAAGAATCTAAGAATCTAAGAATCTAAGAATCTAAGAATCTAAGAATCTAAGAATCTAAGAATCTAAGATTACAGCAGGATTTTTTGAGCAGAATTAATACAACAGGACAATAATATAATCGAACTAATTTTTTTCGTTTAAAATCTCACGAAAAAAGATTTTTCTAAATAGTTCGAGGTGTAGCAAGGCAGCAAGAGAACGAGGCCCTAGGAGCATACACAAGTATGTGACTAGGGCGAGAGAGCGTAGCTAACGAAGCTACGGCTTGAAATATGACGAAAAATCAGACGCTGAAGGAAGAACCGCACCCACACGTAGATTTCGCATTCGGATTCGTCACAATAAAGCGCGATCCTTCTAACCCTTCAGTGTAATCCACACTTCCACCCACTAAATATTGCAGGCTCATTGGGTCTACAACCAGTGCGACACCTTGTTTTTCGATGGTCATATCCCCTTCGTTGATTTGATCATCAAAGGTAAAGCCATATTGGAAGCCGCTGCAACCACCGCCCGTAATATAGACGCGCAGACGCAGGTTTGGGTTATTTTCATCGGCAACTAAGTCTTTTACTTTGGTTGCAGCTGCATCGGTAAATTGCAGAGGCAGAGCTACATCATCACTCATTTATTACTCCAGACCGGTGACCGGTAAATTCATAGGTAAGGCAAAGCCTACTTAGATCAATTTCTCAATTATCCGTCACCTGACTCATTGGTTCAAGTGTTGTTACACAATTGAGCACAGAGTTGCTATTCATCCTTATGATTGATCCATCATTGTGATTGATAGCATTGGTTTAATCGTCCTTGTGCTTTAGAATAGCGGCAACTTTTTATTTAGTCTCTTTTCAGGAGCCCTGCAATGCACCATTCCGAAGAATTATATAATGAAGCCCAACAGCTGATCCCTGGCGGTGTTAACTCCCCTGTTCGCGCCTTTAATGGTGTGGGTGGTACCCCGTTATTTATCGAGCGCGCTGATGGCGCTTACATTTATGATGTCGATGGCAAAGCTTACATTGATTATGTGGGCTCTTGGGGTCCAATGGTATTGGGTCACAACCATCCCGCTATCCGCGATGCTGTGATCAAAGCCGTCAATAAAGGCTTAAGCTTTGGTGCACCAACCGCTGCTGAAGTGGAAATGGCAAAACTGGTGTGCGAATTAGTCCCATCTATCGATATGATCCGTATGGTCAACTCCGGTACTGAAGCTACTATGAGCGCGATTCGCCTTGCTCGTGGTTATACTGGCCGCGATAAAATTATTAAGTTCGAAGGTTGCTACCACGGTCACGCTGACTGCCTATTAGTGAAAGCCGGTTCCGGTGCACTGACCATGGGCGAGCCTAACTCTCCGGGCGTACCTGAAGATTTCGTTAAGCACACATTGACCTGCACATACAACGATTTAGCCTCTGTTCGCCAAGCTTTCGAAAACTACCCAGAAGAAGTGGCATGTGTGATTGTTGAACCTGTCGCGGGTAACATGAACTGCGTTCCACCAACCGCAGAATTCCTGCCTGGTCTGCGTGCATTATGTGATGAATTCAACGCACTGCTGATCATCGATGAAGTGATGACAGGCTTCCGTGTTGCACTCGGTGGTGCTCAAGATCACTACAACGTACAACCGGATTTAACCTGTTTAGGTAAAATCATCGGTGGCGGTATGCCTGTGGGTGCATTTGGCGGTCGCTATGAAGTGATGGAAAAATTAGCGCCTATCGGCCCTGTTTACCAAGCGGGTACACTTTCTGGTAACCCTGTTGCCATGGCGGCGGGTTTAGCTTGCTTAAATGAAGTGTCTCAGCCGGGTGTTCATGCGCGTTTAACGGAGCTGACCGATAAACTGGCTCGTGGCTTAACCCGTGTTTCTAAAGAGCAAGGCGTGCCTATGGTTATCAACCATGTGGGCGGGATGTTTGGTCTGTTCTTCACTGACGCCGAATCTGTAACGTGCTACCAAGACGTGATGAAGTGCGATGTGACTCGCTTTAAGAAATTCTTCCACTACATGTTAGAAGAAGGCGTTTACTTAGCACCATCTGCATTCGAAGCGGGCTTTATGTCTGTCGCTCATAGCGATGAAGATATCCAGCGCACCATCGATGCCGCGGAAATTGCACTGGCAAAAATCAAAGCCGAATAACCCCCTGCAATAAACTGCACCCATAAAAATAGGCGCCATCTGCAAAAGACGGCGCCTATTTTTTTATCTATTTCTTAAGATCTATTTTTTGATCTGTTTTCTTTTCCAATCAAACTCAACATTCTCCTAAATCCCGTGCGCAGTAGCTAGGCGGCAAGTGAGCTAAGCCCTAGGAGCATACACAAGTATGTGACTAGGGTTAGCGACCGCAGCCAACAACGCTACGGCGTGCGGGATGACGGAGAATTGGATGGGGAGTCGCCGAACATATCTTTGACCCACTCAGGAGCTGCTCCATCTTCTTGCGGCGCCTCACCATTCCCATTCAAATTCCACGCTGGATCTTGCGATGCTGATCCTTGGCACAGGCTTTGCGGGTCTTCAGTCCAGACTGGTAACATTCTGCCGCCACCTAAATCAGAGCAGCTAAATTGCCCATCCATCATGACACGCATATCGGTTATCCCTTCTGGCGCTCGGTTGATCAGTGTCAGTGGCGTTTGGTTATCTAAATAGCGCTGATAAACACGTAATGCCCCTGTTGAGCCTGTTAACTGTGTTGGTCCGTTGTTATCGCGACCGACCCAGACAATAGCCACTTCCTTACCGTCAATACCCGCGTACCAGCTATCACGCAGGTCGTTGGTGGTACCCGTTTTACCCGCCAGATTGTATTTACCATATTTATTCAGTAATACGCGCCCAGTCCCTTGCAGCACTACTTGCTGCATACCAAATAGCGTTAAATAAGCGGCTTGAGATGGTACGGCACGCTCTGCGGATGGGTAACTTTGATACAGCTCTTTACCATCACCATCAATCACGGAACGTAATGCCGATAATTTTGCGCGATTACCTTCGCCACCAATGGTTTGGTACACTTGCGCCACTTCAGCTGGCGTTAAGTTCACCGCACCTAACAACATCGCAGGTACTTTTTCCATCGCACTTTCTGGCGCGCCTAAACGGATAAACGTATTCATCACTTGGTCGAGACCAATTTCCATCCCTAAGTTTACGGTTGGAATATTTTGTGATTTCGCTAATGCATCCACCAGCATCATACGACCATTGAAGTTACGGCTATAGTTTCGTGGGCTCCAACTTTGATTACCGACCTTGATGGTCAACGGTTCATCGGATAGCCACGTATTTAAGCGGAAACGGTCCGGCTCACTTAATGCCGTTAAATACACCGGTGGTTTTGCTAAAGAACCAATGCTGCGACGGGCATTTAGCGCTCGGTTAAAGCCTGAAAATTGTGGATCAGAGCCACCGACCATCGCACGAACTTCGCCGTTAATACGGTCGACAACCACCATGGCACCTTCGATATCATCCAATTTACGTGCTTTACGTAAATCAGCCACGCCGAACTCGACTGCATTTTCCGCCGCCGTTTGCGCCACCGGATCTAATGTGGTAAAGATTTTCGCCCCAGAGAGATCTTTAACTTTGTCTCCAAGCTTCTCACTCAGCTCTTGTCGCACCATCTGCATAAATGCGGGTTGAGATGCGACTAATCCCTCTTTGTTTTTCACACCGAGCGGTCGAGCACTTAGAACTTGGTACATCTCATTATCGATAACACCACGGGTTTCAAGGATTTTAAGCACAATATTACGGCGTTTAATCGCATTTTGTGGCTTAGTCCACGGGTTAAAGGTTGATGCACCTTGCACCATTCCCACCAGCAATGCTTGTTGGTCAAAGCTTAACTCATTGATTGGTCGACCAAAGTAATACAAACTCGCCAGCGGGAAGCCGCGAATTTCATCATTACCATTTTGCCCTAAATAGACCTCATTCAAATACAGTTCAAGAATGCGTTCTTTGCTGTAGTTATAGTCTAAAATCAATGCCATAAAGGCTTCATTAGCTTTACGTTTCAGGGTTCTTTCGTTGGTTAAAAATAGGTTTTTCACCAACTGCTGCGTTAAGGTACTTCCCCCTTGCACGGAACGACCTGCAGTGACGTTCGCTACCACCGCACGACCGATAGAATATAAGCTAACACCATCATGCTCATAAAAATTTCTATCTTCCGTTTCGAGGAGGATTTTTACCAGGGATTCAGGGAAGTCCGCCATTGGCAGCACTAAACGCTGTTCATTATTCGCAGATTGCATCATGGTGATCAGTTTCGGATCTAAACGGAAGAAACCGAACGAGCGCCCATTTTCAATATTTTCAATCTTGCTCAACATGCCATTTTCAAACACCAGACGCGCGAGGACTTGCCCCTCTTTTTGGTCTGGGAAATTAAATGGACGACGCAAAATTTCAATGGTATTGCCTTTCACCACAAACTCACCAGATGTGGTGATTTTGCTGACTTTACGGTACTGCATTCCTTCGAGCAGGTTGGTCATTTCAGCTTGGCTGTAATCCATACCGGGCTCAAGGTTTACCATGCGTCCATATACCGCCGCAGGCAAGTCCCACACCTTACCATCAAGGCGTTCTTTAATTTGTTGGTTTAGATAAAAACCGTAAGCCGCCAGTATGACTGCAAGTACTAGCATTAATTTAACTAGCAGCCAGAACCAGCGCCATTTACTCTTGCGAGGTTTGTTCTTTTTTGAGCCTTTTTTGGTCATTTGCTCTTCTTCATCGTCTTCATCATCAAGATATTCATCATCAATATCTTCATCATCGTAGAGATCTTCATCATAATCATCGCGGCGTCTACGGCGGCGTGAAGAGGATGACGATTTCTCAGCAGCGCGTCTTTTACGTCTGCCAATGGGTTCAAAATCTTTACCGGACATGGTCGCTCCATATCTCCTATACCTAAATAGGCATTAAAATCTAACTATACATACACAAGTACAACTACAGATACGTAGGTGTAACATAAGGCTAATTTTGGCTCATAATTCAAGGAATTTCACGGAAGAAAGCTCCTAATTACACTTCCTTACGCTGCCTATTGGGCGCCATTGCCTAATTTACAGCCCGTTATTAGAGCACAAAATTAGGTTATTTCGCACTCATCATCGCTTTTTTTGTTTGTCGCGTTGGTTCGGCATTCGCAGGGTCATCTGGCCAAGGATGTTTTGGATAACGCCCTTTCATCTCTTTTTGTACCTCTTTATAGCTCCCTTGCCAAAATGCACCGAGATCTTGAGTTATCTGAATAGGGCGCCTTGCCGGCGAAAGTAGCGATAATGTTAGCGTCACTTTACCATTTGCCACGGTTGGATTGGCTTTTTCACCAAACACTTCTTGCAAGCGAATTTCAACCACTGGCGGCTTGTCTAGCGCGTAGTGAATACTTACCTCGCTCCCAGAAGGAGCGATATAGGTCACAGGGAACGTGCTGTCGAGCCATTGACGCTGCTGCCAATCCAATCGATTCAATAATAAATTCATTAAATCAATTTCTTGCAGCTTTTTCTTGCTTGTCACGCCATTAAGATAAGGGGCTAACCATTCATCAAGCGTCTCGAGTAAAGTCTCATCAGTCATTGCAGGCAATGGCGTGTCAGGAAAATAACGCGCCGCTAATTCACAACGAATGCGCAATTGTAGGGTATTTTCTTGCCAGTTTAACTGTTGTAAACCATTTTGCTTAAGCCAGTAAACCAGTGCATTTTTAATCTCTTCCGGTTCTGGATTAGTCAGCCGTTGAGATTTCACCACTAACTGCCCACATTGCAAGCGCCTCCATGCCAGCAGGCTTCCCCGCTGCTCATCCCATTCAACTGTCTCTTGAGTGCTAAAAAGATGCGGGCAATCCTGTTGAAGCTTTTCAATTTCAATAGGATACGCCAGTGAGATACGCGCATCTGCCGATGTTTCTGATTGCCATAATGCCGCTACCATCAGCCATTCATTGCCCATCAATGGGTCATTGTCGTTCAGCGTTGCCCCTAACCCGCAGGCTAATTGATAACGAGTTTGATGGTCACGGGATTTTGCTATGTAGTCAGGAAACCCTGCGGCAAGTAATGTTGGTAACCACTCACTAATCAGCCCAGTGGTTTTCCCTAAAGAATGGGTAACTTTGTCACCACTTAAGATAGAGGCACGTTTGCACCAGTTCTCCGTCGGACGTTCTAAATGGGTATGTAGGTCGATCACTCCGCCACGGGGAGGTTCTTCAATAATTGCCGTTAATAATGCAGCAAGTTGAATAACGGGTTTATTTTGAGTTTGCTGTGCGTGATACAGCATGGCGGCAGTACGCACTGACATTCCCGTTCCCGCCATTTTATTGCCCATCGACGTGAGCTTTCCTTGGGCATCAGTGACACCCAATTTAAATAACAGGCTTTTCGCTGCCGATAATGCCGCCTCGGGGGGAGCGTCTAACCATTGGAGTTGAGAAATATCGTGACAGCCCCATTGAAGGAGCGATAACCATAACCCGCTTAAATCACTATTATTAATTTCCGCTTCACTAAATTGTGCTGCTCGTTCGGCTTGTTCAGCACTCATTAGATGCCAGCACACACCCGCTTCTAAACGCCCTGCTCGCCCCGCACGTTGGGTCATTGAAGCTTGGCTAATGCGTTTTTTAATTAGCTTTGTCAGCCCACTTCTCGGGTTAAATTGTCCCACGCGCTCAAAGCCGCTATCCACCACTAAACGGATCCCCTCGATGGTGAGACTGGTTTCCGCAATGTTGGTCGCCAGCACGACCTTACGTTTTCCTTCAGGGGCAGGCAGAATCGCTTGTTGCTGAGCTTGAATTGATAGCGCGCCATACATTGGGCATAACATCACATCGTCAGTCACTAACCCTTCTAACTCGCTTTTCGTCCGCTCAATTTCGCCCACTCCCGGTAAAAAGAGTAACAAAGAGCCACCTTGTTGCTGCATCAGTTGCCAAACCGCGCTCGCGACTTCTTGATGAAACGGTTTATTCGGATTGATGGGCTTATATTCCCGTTGAACAGGGAATGTCCGTCCTTGTGAACTGATCACCGGCGCATCAGAAAATAGCTGGCTAAGCCCTTGATCATCCAGCGTAGCGGACATTAGCAAAATTTTTAAATCATCCCGCAGTGCTTGCTGAGAATCCAACAACAGCGCTAACCCTAAATCAGCCTGTAAATTACGTTCATGAAATTCATCCAAAATGACCAATCCGACACCTTCAAGCATCGGGTCATTTTGTAATTGGCGAGTGAGAACCCCTTCCGTCACCACTTCCAAACGCGTTTTTGCGCTCACTCTGCTTTCTGAACGCATACGCAAACCAATGGTTTCCCCTACCGATTCCCCTAACTGCTGCGCTAAGCGAGCGGCGACTGAGCGTGCTGCAATACGCCGCGGCTCTAACATAATAATCCGCCCGTCTATCTGCCCACTTTTGAGGATTTCTAACGGCAATACCGTTGATTTCCCTGCCCCCGTCGGCGCATGCAACAGAACTTGAGAGGATTTCGCTAGAGCAGCGAGTAAGTCATCACTTACTTCTAAGATAGGGAACACTAAGGGGTAACTCCATGAGGTTTAACTTTCTATGTGAAGCATTGTAGCATTAACAAATTGTAGCATTAACGAATATGACGCATTAATACTGTCTATGAGCTAACACCATATATAGGATGGTGTAATGTTATGTCACGAACAACGCGGTAAACGGAGAAAACATGGAATTTATCCCCCCTTTAAAATCAGCCACATTAATTAAACGCTATAAACGTTTTTTAGCGGATGTCGTCACACCCGAGGGAGAGGAAATGACGATACACTGCGCAAACACGGGGGCGATGACAGGCTGTGCAACTCCAGGGGATACCGTGTGGTACTCCACTTCGGATAACCCAAAACGAAAATATCCGTACAGTTGGGAGTTAACGCAAACCAAAAACAACCATCTAATTTGTATTAACACGCTACGAGCTAATCAATTAGTGGCAGAAGCGTTGGCAAAAAAGCATATTCCAGAATTATCTGACTACAGTATAGTGACCCCTGAAGTGAAGTATGGAAGTGAAAACAGCCGGATTGATTTTTTACTCACTCAAGAGGGCTTAACTGATTGTTTTATTGAAGTTAAATCAGTGACTTTGTTGGAAAACAACCATGGCTATTTCCCTGATACTCAGACAATACGAGGACAAAAGCACCTTAGAGAGCTGACTTTGATTGCTAAAGAAGGAAAACGCGCCATACTTATGTTTGTCATTTTACATAGCGGTATCCACGTAGTATCCGCTGCTGCACATATTGATCCTAAATATGCAGCGTTGTTAGAACAGGCTATAACCAATGGCGTCGAAGTTCTGTGTTATCAAGTGGATATATCTAAACAAAAAATGCAAATAGGGACATCAATTCGCTTCACCCCGACTAAGTCATTTTAGTTTAGTCGATATTTAAACAAGGTCATCGAGTTATGAGTGCTTGTGAAGGGAAGAAACACGCTTGTCTTCACAGCATTACAAAACTCATCACATGAACGATTGCCAAGACGGCTGTCTTCTGATATTTATAGCGACCTTAAATTTTCCCCCTTGGGGTTTTTGTAAAATTTGCGTGTGTAGGAGAAGCATTATGCAAGAAGGGCAAAAACGTAAGACATCGTCCTTAAGCATTCTCGCCATTGCCGGGGTTGAGCCCTATCATGAGAAGGCTGGCGAAGAGTACATGAACGAAGCCCAATTGGCGCATTTTAAGCTCATTCTCGAAGCATGGCGCAATCAACTCAGAGATGAAGTGGACCGGACTGTTACTCATATGCAAGATGAGGCAGCTAACTTTCCAGACCCCGTTGATAGAGCCGCTCAGGAAGAGGAATTCAGCCTCGAATTACGTAACCGCGACCGCGAACGTAAATTGATCAAGAAGATCGAAAAGACGCTGAAGAAAGTTGAAGATGAAGATTTTGGCTACTGCGAATCTTGTGGTGTGGAAATTGGCATCCGTCGTTTGGAAGCGCGTCCAACAGCAGATTTGTGCATCGACTGTAAAACATTAGCAGAAATCCGCGAAAAGCAGATGGCTGGCTAATTGTTGTTTTGGGAGTCCTCAACGGCGCATTAACCCTGCGCCGTTATAAGGATTCGCACCCTCAAAAAAGTTTAAACTCCCCTTTACCTTATCTTTATTTCTCTCATTTTCTCTCATTTGTTATCGTTTGCGTCTCGCGCAAAAAGCTACAATTTGTATAATATTCACTGGTTTAATTGATATAAAAAATAATTAGCCATGACTTTTATTCGTTTAACCATTCTCAAAGAAACTTCAGTGAGCTATGATTAGCCGCTTATTTTGTTTAATGAATCTATGTAATGACATCGAGGTGTACTATTTTTAACCGAGTAGCAAATTTCTGCCGCAATATTTTATCTCGCAATGAACCAGCATCGTCCGCAGAACAGGACTCGATGCCAAAGCGTGGTGCGCGAGACACACAGGCAGCCGGTGAAAGGCCAGTCACTCCTTCTGCATCAGAGAAAAAATCTGAGAGGAAAACTCGGCATGAGCAGAATACTAGACATGACCAGAATACGAGACAAACAAAGAAAACGGTTCGTCCCTCTAAACGTTCAGATGCTCAAACACAGAAGCGAACATCCGTGACGAAACAAGAATCGATTACCGTTATTCCACGCGCTCAACACATAATTTCGCGTGATGACATTAGTGAAAACGCACTAAAAGTATTGTACCGCCTTAATAAAAATGGCTACGAAGCCTATTTAGTTGGCGGTGGTGTGCGTGATTTGTTATTAGGTCAAAAGCCAAAAGATTTCGATATCACCACCAATGCAACCCCAGAACAAATTCGCAAGCTATTTCGTAATTGCCGACTGGTTGGTCGTCGATTCCGCCTTGCGCACATTATGTTTGGTCCAGAAATTATTGAAGTTGCAACCTTCCGCGGTCACCACGACCAAGAAGTCGATGATAAAAATCTGTCATCTCAAGCGCAAAATGGCATGCTGCTTCGCGACAATATTTTCGGTTCCATTGAAGAAGATGCTATCCGCCGTGACTTTACTGTAAATAGCCTGTATTACAACATTGATGATTTCTCCGTACGCGATTACGTCAATGGATTACAAGACTTAAAAGAAGGCGTCATTCGTCTGATTGGCGACCCAGAAACACGCTACCGTGAAGATCCCGTTCGGATGATCCGCGCCGTGCGTTTCGCCTGTAAGCTGAATATGCGTATCGAGCCAAATACCGCAGAGCCGATTCATCGCTTAGCCCCATTGCTGCGTGAAATCCCTTCTGCGCGACTGTTTGAAGAGTCATTAAAATTACTTCAAGCCGGCTATGGCTACGCCACCTATAAAATGCTGAATCAGTACCATCTGTTTGAACAACTGTTCCCTGTGATTGCGAGCCGCTTCACTGAGAATGGTGATTCACCAATGGAAAAAGTCATTGAACAAGTGTTAAAAAACACCGATTTCAGACTAAAAAATGATAAGCGCGTCAATCCTGCATTTTTATTTGCAGCCATGTTATGGTATCCCGTCACTGAACACGCAGAAAAACTATCACAGGAAGGCGGTCTTGCTTACTATGATGCCTTTGCGCTGGCAATGAATGATGTACTGGATGAACAGTGCCGCTCTATTGCAATCCCAAAACGTATCACCACCACCATGCGTGATATCTGGATGTTGCAATTACGCTTACCTCGTCGCCAAGGGCGTCGTGCGAATAAATTGATGGAGCACCCGAAATTCCGTGCTGCCTTTGATTTATTAGAGCTTAGAGCCAATGTGGAACACCGTAATGAGCTACAAGAACTCGCTTTATGGTGGAATGACTTCCAACAAGCCAATGCCCAGAAACAGCGTGAAATGATCTCGGAGCTCGGTAGTGCGCCAACTCGTCGCCGCCAGCGTCCGCATCGTTCATCACAATCCGGTAATAGAAAACCGAATAAATCATAATGGTATTCATCTCAGCGGCTTAAGCGGTCGCTGCGATCACCATAGAGAGATTAAGATAGAGAGATAAAGAGATGGAGCAAGTGTACATTGCCATTGGCAGCAACTTAGGCGAGCCACTGAAGCAAGCACAACAAGCGATTGCCGCATTAGAGGCGATTCCAAGCACTCGCGTTGTGAGCACTTCCTCTATTTATCGAACTAAACCCCTCGGCCCACAGGATCAACCTGATTTTCTCAATCTGGCTGTTTTGCTGGAAACCGAACTTGAACCTGAAGACTTACTCAATCATACCCAAAAAATTGAACTGGATTTAGGGCGCGTTCGCAAAGATGAGCGCTGGGGACCGAGAACATTAGATCTCGATATCATGCTGTTTGGCAATCGAGTGATCCACACCGAGCGCTTAACTGTTCCACACTATGGGCTAAAAGAGCGTGAATTTATGCTTTATCCGCTCAGTGATATTACCCCTTCCCTGATTTTTCCTGATGGTGAAAAACTGTCAGAAAGACTTACACACGTCCCTCGAAATGGCCTAATGCTTTGGGAATAAATTCCTAATGTGTTTAACCTCGTTCAGGTATGGTCATAAGAGAAATCATTTCCGGAGGTTATTTTAATGAAACCCATTTCTCTCGCTGATTTGTGTCAATATAAAAAAGAGAAACACAAATTCGCTACCATTACAGCCTACGATGCCAGTTTTGCTCAACTGTTTGCTGAGCAAGGTATCCAAGTGATGCTGGTTGGTGATTCCTTAGGTATGACTATCCAAGGCGAAACCAGTACCCTTCCTGTCACTGTCGAGCAGATTGCTTACCACACTCGTTGCGTACGTAAAGGCGCCCCTAACGCATTTATCATCGCCGACATGCCTTTTATGAGTTATGCCACGCCTGAGCAAGCCTGTGCCAATGCCGCTATTTTGATGCAAGCTGGTGCGAATATGGTGAAAATCGAAGGTGGCAGCTGGCTATGTGAAACCGTCAAAATGCTGTGTGAACGTTCCGTACCAGTCTGCGGTCACTTAGGCTTAACGCCACAAGCGGTAAATGTACTTGGGGGCTATAAAGTCCAAGGTCGTGATGAAGTCACTGCCAATCAGCTTATCAAAGATGCGATTGCTCTCGAGAATGCAGGCATTCAGCTGTTGGTTCTTGAATGCGTACCGACATCCCTTGCGAACCAAGTCACTGAAGAATTACTGTTACCTGTCATTGGAATTGGTGCCGGTAATGGCACTGACGGGCAAATTCTCGTGATGCATGATGCGTTAGGGATCACCGCCAAACCACCAAAATTTGCGAAAAACTTTTTGGCTGAAGCAGGCAATATTCACGATGCTATTCGCCTATATATTCAAGAAGTTGAGCAAGAAATTTACCCGAGTGACGCTCACTCATTTTCGTAATTCTGTATGAAATATAACGATAAGGATGGGAAGTATGCGGATCGTTGAAACATCGCCAATCTTGCGCCGTGAAATTCGTCGCTGGAAACAAGAAGGCAAACGTATTGCGTTTGTCCCAACGATGGGCAATTTACATGATGGGCACCTGACACTGATTGACCAAGCTAAACAGCAAGCCGACATTGTCATTGCCAGCATTTTTGTCAATCCAATGCAGTTTGACCGTCAATCCGATTTAGCCAATTACCCTCGTACCTTGCAGGAAGATTGCGAAAAATTGAAACGTAAAAGTGTCGATTTAGTTTTCGCACCGTCTGCCGCCGAGTTTTACCCTGAAGGTATGGACAACCAAAGTTACGTTGAAGTACCTGAAATTTCTACCATGTTAGAAGGTGCTAGCCGCCCAGGGCATTTTCGTGGCGTTGCGACAGTACTGACCAAGCTGTTTAATCTCGTGCAGCCTGATATTGCATTATTTGGTGAAAAAGATTATCAGCAGCTTCAGTTAGTGCGTAAATTGGTGACTGACCTTTCTTTCGATATTCAGGTTGTCGGTGTCCCTATCGTTCGCGCTAAGAATGGCTTAGCCCTGAGTTCACGCAATAATAATCTGTCTGCCGATGAGCTAAAAATCGCCCCTCAGCTGTTTGCGATTATGCAAAAAGCAGGTGAGAAGCTCGCGGACTCTCCCGCGGCAGCAACCGGTTTAATTAGTGAAATGGAAGAATCTTTGCGCCAAGCAGGATTTACCCCTGACGAACTCTTTATTCGCGATGCCGATAACCTCGGCGAACTGACGGTTTCCAGCCGCCACGCCGTGATTTTAATGGCTGCATGGTTAGGTCAAACCCGTTTAATCGACAATCTGCAAGTCGAGTTACCGCTCGATATCGCTTAAAAACAAAATACTTTAGATTCAAGTTACCTAATATTTATTCAAACTCATTGCTGTCACAGCTAGGCGGCAAGTAAACGCGACCCTAGGAGCATACATAAGTATGTGACTAGGGCAAGAGAGCGCAGCCAACAACGCTGTGGCATACAATGAGGAAGAATAAATGTGACTAGGTAAGAGCACACAGCTAACAACGCTGTGGCTTGAATGAGGAAGAATAAATGCAAAGAAAAATGCTATTAGGCAAACTTCACCGTGCCACCGTCACTCAAGCTGATCTTCACTATGAAGGTTCTTGCGCCATCGATCAGGATTTTTTAGATGCCGTTGGCATTTTAGAATACGAAGCTATCGATATTTATAATGTGGATAATGGCGAACGTTTTTCAACCTATGCGATTGCAGGGGAACGCGGTTCTAAAATTATCTCTGTCAATGGTGCTGCTGCACGCCGTGCGGCGGTTGGTGATAAGCTGATTATTTGTACTTACGGTATGTTACCTGATGAAGAAGCCCGCCAGCATCACCCCAAAGTGGCTTACTTTGATGCGAACAACACCATGAGCCGGATTGCTAAAGCGGTACCGGTACAAGTCGCCTAATTTAATATAGAAATGCCCCTATTAGGGGCATTACGTTGATGACAAAGAGGGATAAAAGCGTGGTTTTTCCCTCTTTGTGTTATCAGGCGAAAATCAATAAATTGATTTTCCTTTAGGGACATTTATTCCAACCTCAGCTCAGCCGATTTGCTAGGTTAACTTCTTAACCCGCGACCTTGTTCAATTAAATACCATGTCAAAGCATAGAAGATAATTAAAAACACCATTAATACGCTCAAAGTCACGACGATGGACACATCCGCAATGCCTAAAAAGCCATATCTAAAGCCGCTTATCATATACACAATCGGGTTGAGTTTAGAGACAGCCTGCCAGAATGGCGGCAGTAAAGATAACGAATAAAAAACCCCACCCAGATAGGTCAGTGGCGTTAAAACGAATGTTGGAACAATGCTGATATCATCGAAGGTTTTAGCAAAAATCGCATTTAACAGACCCGCAAGGGAGAACACAATCGCTGTTAATAACAGCGTGATCACCACCATTGACCATGAATGAACCTGCAATGGGATAAAGAACAGAGATACGATAGTCACCAAGAATCCGACTAAAATCCCACGCGCAACCCCACCGCCAACAAAACCGGCGATAATCACGTGAGTCGGTACGGGAGCAACGAGCAACTCTTCAATATTTTTCTGGAATTTAGAACCAAAAAATGACGAACAGACGTTGGAGTATGAGTTAGTGATCACCGCCATCATAATAAGACCAGGGACAATAAACTGCATGTAGTCTACACCGCCCATATCGCCAATTCGTGAACCAATTAAATTTCCGAAAATCACAAAATAGAGCGACATGGTGATTACAGGTGGCAGCAACGTTTGCACCCAGATACGACCAAAGCGAGTGACCTCTTTGATCCAAATCGTTTTTAAGGCAACCCAATATAGCGAGATCATTGCGCACCTTCCTGCTCTGAAACTTGGTTATCTTTCTTCACTAAACTGACAAACAGCTCTTCAAGGCGGTTAGCCTTATTGCGCATACTCAAAATTTGAATTCCTTGGTCACTTAACTGGCTGAAGACACCATTGAGCCCTTGCTCACGCTTCACATCCACTTCGAGAGTTGACGTATCTACTAAACGGGATTCATACCCCGTTAAGCTTGGAATTGGGCTTTTTGGCATTAAATCGAAAATAAACGTTTCTGACTCTAGCTGGCTTAAAAGCTGCTTCATGCTGGTATTTTCCACCAGCTCACCATGCTGAATGATCCCGATATTACGGCACAGCATTTCCGCTTCTTCCAGATAGTGAGTGGTCAAAATAATGGTGGTACCCTGTGCATTCAGCTTTTTCAGGAACGTCCACATAGAACGACGCAGTTCAATATCAACACCGGCTGTCGGCTCATCGAGGATCAACAGTTTTGGTTGATGCATCAAGGCGCGAGCTATCATCAGGCGGCGTTTCATCCCACCGGATAAATTACGCGCACGCTCATTACGTTTCTCCCACAAATCTAACTGAGTAAGATATTGCTCAGCGCGCTGGTTTGCCACATTACGAGGAACACCATAATAACCCGCTTGGTTTAAAACAATCTGTAAGACCGTTTCAAACGGGTTAAAGTTGAACTCTTGAGGCACTAACCCAAGTTGCTGTTTAGCCAGTACAACTTGCTTATCTAAGTCATAGCCAAACACTTTCACTGAGCCACTGGTTTTGTTGACCAATGAACTAATAATGCCAATCGTTGTTGATTTTCCTGCACCATTCGGTCCAAGTAAGGCATAGAAATCACCATCTTCCACGCTTAAATCAATGCCACGCAACGCTTTCACGCCACCTGCATAGGTTTTGGTCAGCTGCGATAGTTCGAGTGCGTAAGTCATATATTAAAAATACCTTTATTCTTGGGGCTGTTTGGAGGCAATATAGATTAATGATGCCACTTTTTCCTGTCGGATGTTATGCAGAAAAGTGATAATAATTTAACAATATATTATTCAACATCCCCCTTAATGAGGGTTGTCATGTATAAATGAGTGGTTCATCATAGATGTGAAATTAGTATAACTAATTATTATTTAATCAATAAATGCTGTATAAGATTTTATCGCAAAGTCACACAACTAGGCTATAAGTCATGATGAGAAAAATTGAAGAGCTGTTTGCTAATAACGAAGCATGGTCAGCGTCTGTAAAAGAAAAAGATCCTGAATTCTTTAAAGAATTATCAAAAGCTCAAAAACCAAGATTTCTATGGATCGGCTGTTCAGACAGTCGAGTGCCTGCCGAAAAACTGATCAACGCAGCCCCTGGGGATCTCTTCGTTCACCGTAATGTGGCGAACTTAGTTATCCATACGGACTTAAACTGTTTATCAGTTATTCAGTATGCGGTTGATGTTCTGGAAGTCGAACACATTATTATCTGTGGTCACTATGGATGTGGTGGTATTGAAGCAGCGGTGGATAACACCGAATTGGGCCTGATCAATAACTGGTTATTACACATTCGAGATATCTGGTATCGCCATAGCTCTATGTTAGGTGAACTGAAACCGTGCGAGCGCTTAGATCGTCTTTGCGAATTAAACGTGGTTGAGCAAGTGTATAACTTAGGTCACTCCACTATCATGCAATCCGCATGGAAACGTGGTCAGAAAATCATGATCCACGGCTGGGTTTACGGTATCAATAATGGTCGCTTACACGACTTACACATTACCTCAGATAGCCGCGAGAAGTTAGAGTTAGGTTATCGTGAGGCTATCTCTAAGCTCACACAGAAAAAATAATCTTTCGAAAATAAAATAGCAAAAGAGCAGCCTAGGCTGCTCTTTTTATTGCTAAGAATACAGTTTAAAAAACTTACTCTTCCAGCAGAGTGACATGCCCAATGTACGGCAGATGGCGATACTGCTGCGCGTAGTCGATACCATAACCGACAACGAATTTATCTTCGATTGAATAACCAATCCACTCAACCGGTACATCCACTTCACGGCGAGAAGGCTTATCCAACAGAGTACAGATTGCCACAGATGCAGGCTCACGCAGGCCAAAAATTTCACGGACTTTATTTAACGTGTTGCCTGAGTCAATGATATCTTCAACGATCAGCACATGCTTACCGCGAATATCTTCATCTAAGTCTTTCACGATTTTCACATCACGGCTTGATGTCATTGCATTGCCGTAGCTTGATACGGTCATGAAATCAACTTCATGAGGTACGGTGATTTTACGGCATAGATCTGCCATAAAAATGAAGGAGCCTTTTAACAGACCAACCAGCACTAAATCACCTTGTTTGTCTTGGTAATGAGCACTAATGCTGTCTGCTAATTCACTGATTCTTTGAGCAATCTCTTCTTCAGAGATCATTACATCCAGAGTATGTTTCATCATCTATTACGCATGTATGGGAAAGGAAAGCGCGTAATTTTAACATAAGCCACACAAAGACGCGACGACAAAACAAATGGCAGTGACCACATCGCCACTGCCAGTTTCGATGACCTTAACCTACGGTAAAGCCCATCATCATGCCAGTATCTTCATGCTCCAGTAAGTGACAATGTGCCATATAAGGGTGCTGTGGCGTCGCAGTATGTTTAAATTCCACTAAGACTTCGCTCACTTGCCCTTCCACTTTCACAATGTCTTTCCAGCCTTGGCGATGCGGTTCAACCGGGCGACCATTTTCTTTAAGGATCCTAAAACGCGTTCCGTGAACATGGAATGGGTGCAGCATCATATCGCCACGCCCTGAAATCACCCAAACCTCTTGCTGATTTAGCGGCGCATTAAACGCAGGGTGTGTCATTGAGAAAACTTGTCCATTGATGGTATTCGCATTATGAATATCCAGATCACCTGTGCCCATACCGCAATGACCGCCATTACTTTGCGTACCGGCTGCCATATTGCCATGACCCATATTGCTGTTATTCATATTGCCATGGTTCATGTTTCCACTTCCCATATTGCTACCATTCATATTGGAATGATCCATATTCCCCATCATACCGCCATGCCCCCCCATGTTCCCCATCGCCTGCGGACCATATTTTTCGCGCAGCATCATCATGCCTTGCATATCCAAGCGCATATCCATCATCAAATGGAATTTACGGCGATTTAGCCCCGTCAGTGAAGGAATGGCAGCAATCGTTGCTAATTGCTCAGGTAATTTTCCAGCTCCCGCACTCAAGGTAGTTTCAATGCGTAAAACAGGCAGTGGCTGATCAAATGGCGCGATGGTCATTCCCATTTGCCCAACAGGTAAAGTGACAAGGTCGAAGGAACGACCGTCAGAGGCATCAATCAATACTTCAAAGCGTTCGCCCATTAAAATCGGTAATTCAGTTAATGCGATAGGTTCAGCCAGTAATCCTCCATCACTGCCCACCACATACATTTTACGCCCATCACTGGTCGATACATTCAAGCTACGTGCGTTACAACCGTTGAGTAAACGCAGGCGGATCCAACCTTTCGGCGCAACATGTTTAGGATAAACCGCTCCGTTGGTTAGCATCATATCCCCAAACCAGCCCACGGCAGCACTCATGACGTCTAATTGATAATCAATTTGTCCGTCATCTTTTAAGCGCTTATCTTGCAGAATAACGGGAATATCATCGACGCCCCACTCGCTCGGTAAGCTATGTTTTTGGCTGTATTCATCTTTAACAAGCACTAATCCCGCTAGTCCCATCGCCACTTGGTAACCAGTTTTTCCGTGAGTATGAGGATGGAACCAGCAAGTAGCTTCAGGTTGGTTGAGAGTGAAATTGACTTTACGGCTAGCACCGGGAGCGATAATCGCTTGAGGTCCACCATCTTGCTCGCCGGAAATTTCCAATCCATGCCAGTGTACGGTTGTCTCTTCAGGTAATTGGTTGGTGATATTAATGTTTACTGGCTGCCCATTTTTCAGGCTAAGTGCTGGACCCAATAAATCGCCGTTATATCCCCACGTTGTAGTTTTCTTGCCCGGTACAAACTGTGAAATACCTTGCTTGATAGCGATTTGAATATTCCCTTGTGCATCCGGTTCTACAAGTGGTGGAATAGCCAATGTGGGATAATTCCCAGCAGCAACAGCCATGCGGCTCCAAACTGGCAGTGCGCTCGCAGCATAAGCGATAGCACTCAGCTTCAGAAAATCACGACGTAACATAGATAACCTTCCTTTTATTTATCAAAATCAACAATCAGTGAGCACGGTATGACAAGTCTGAAATTGCCCTTGCCAAGCAAAACGTGGTTTAATGATTGGGATGATAAAGCTTCCCCTTACAGGAAGGTCAATAAACCCATGCATCTAATATGGGTTTATTACATAGATTTAAGAAAGTTAGAATTGACTAACGAATCTATACACAAAATAATCTAAAGTGCTTAGTATCTATAGAGTACATCGTAGTCATAAAGAAATCAGGCAACTTGATGTAATGCGAGTATGTTCTTATGCTAATGTTACTTGACATAAAAACCAGATGAATATCGAATGCAAAAATTTATATTGATGTCATGCTTAATGATGCTTTTGGGGCTAACCAATACCGCCAAAGCACTCTCTACCAATGAAGCTGAAGACCTCGCTGATCTGACCGCTGTATTTATTTATTTAAAATATGATTGCGGCTATTCCCAAATTCCTGACAGAGAAATTGAACGCGCCATTGTTTACTTTGCGAAAAGTAATAAATGGGATTTGGGAAATTACAACTCCGATAAAATGAGTAAGCTGAATAAAGAAAGCTACGATGATTTAAAAGGTATACCATTGACTCAAGAGTTTAAATGCCAATCTTTGGCAAGAGACTCTTTAGGGCTATTTGCTTACGTAAAATAAGCCTAAAATCCCAGCGGAAACATGTCGATGCCCTTTATAATCCACATCGATACATGTTTCCTCCTTATCCCTCTTTCTTCCCTTTTCGCTCCTGCCAAAACAGTACTACCGATGGAATCGTTTGGATAATCACCATCCGAATAATATGGTTGGACATGACAAAGCCAGCATCCAAATTCATCGTTATTGCCGCGAAAGTCATGGCTTCCATACTTCCCGGAGCCCAAGCCAACAATAACACCGCAATATCATATCCCGTGATCCACGCAGCAAACACCGTGATCAAAAAGGTCAAAATAATATTGATGATCACCACTTGGGCTGAAGAGTAGATATTTTTTATCAGCGCGGATAGCGGGAATACAATGAAATGATTACCAATATTCATCCCAATTAAAACCATACTCAGTTCAGTCAGCATCAATGGGAAATGGAGCTGAACATCAATCCAACCTTGAATTAACGTTGCCGCACCGAGGGACGTTAACATAAAAGGCGCCGGTACTCGCAGGCGTTGCAAAAACATCCCGACTACCACACCCACCGTCACAATCACCAATAACCAGAACGTGGATTCAAGCGTTAACGTTGGCCATTCAATTAGTGGCTGAGGATCGCCCTCACTTCCTACCACTAAACCTGCCAATAAAATAAGGATGATTAAACGGATAGTATGGGAGATAACAATTTTTTGCGGCGGCGTATGGGTGTGATCCGTTAAGGCAAGGATGGCCGCCATCGCTCCAGGCACTGAGCCCAACATCGCTTCTTGTTTTGTCCACCCGACCTTGCGGTGAAACCAAAAAAAACTAAATGAAAACTGCACGGCTAAACAGACCACCAACATCAATAACAGTAGCAATAAGTTATCTGCATCCTTCAGCGACACTTGATTAAACATCAGACCTACAGAGGTTCCGAGCGTCACTTGAACAAAAGTAATAGTGTGTTTAGGAGTGGGGAATGAGAAACCAAAACGATGGAAAATAATAATGGCGATAATCGGACCGAACATCAACGCTAAGGGAATGCCGATATAAGTGAGTGAGCCGCCAACAATGGCACAAAGAATGATCCCAACACTCATTTTTATCAGCTTTATCATCGGACAGTAACCATTGATATAATTAATCATGAGATTAAGTTATATCACAATCATTCAAGCTCATGAGGCTAAGAATGCTGAAATGAGCGTCATGCCTGTTTTTCGTGAAGGTTTAACCGATAATCCTACGAAGTGCATAAAATCCCCCTATAGACAGGAGGATATTAGGCGAATTTGAGAGGGGGAAATGTCTATGGTTTTTCAATCTGCTGCTTATCCGCAGTAGCTTGATTAATAATCGCTTTTGCCATCCATTGGGCGATTTCAGTTACCTGATCATTATCCAGTTTCCAGATATCTTTTAATACCAAGAAAATTTCCGAACCGTAGATCACGGAAAACGCTTTGATGACTTTATCAATCACTTCATTCGGGAACTCGGATTTCATCGGTGATGTCACCATCGCCAAAATATCTTTACGATTACCACGCTCTAATCGTTTCTCTTCAGGTTCTGGTGAAGGTGATGAACGCCCAAGCGCCCACTGTTGAAGTGATGTTTGTAACGCCGCACGCAAAACCCCTTCGTGAGCAAACATACGCGGGAATGCATAGCGTAACAGTTCATCAATTCGCTCTTCTGTTTTTTCGCTTTGCGGCTTCCACGTCAAAATAGGACCGAGGCTAACATTCACCGTCGCGGCAATCAGGTCACTTTGCGTTGGAAAATAACGATACGCAGTCGCACGCGAAACGCCCGCTTCCATTGCTAACTCAGATACTGACGGCATTGCCCCTTTTTCAAATAGCTCAACTGCCGTTGACACGAGTAAGTTATAGGTACGTTTGCGCGTTCCTTTATAGTCTGGCATGAGATGGCTCAGTGGCATGTCTTTATCCTTAAAATCGCCTTTCTATGAGTGTAGACAATATCTTTCACAGTACATATTCGCCGATAAGCATTCTTAATCATCTGACGAGTATGTCGTGTGCTCGCTTTCGAAATTACGCTATAAATACAGCACGGTAAATCATTATATTTAAATATTCAGGGACAAAAACCATTATTCTGATTTAACTATTTTATGATAACCACTCTATTTATAATGTTTTATCAACAAGATACAAGTCATCGTCTAAAGAACCAAGCAGATAACGCCAATAATGAGACTGTAGTCTCATTATTGACTTATCGTAAATGATACTATAGTCTCATTGAGATGAAAAATTCAACACACCCTACACATATTAAGTAACCAAACAACGTTACATAAAAAAACAAAGGATTTTTCTATGCCAAAGCATCAGGGTTTTATTTATGTTGCAAGTACCCTAGACACCAAAAGCGCTGAACTTTTTTATGTCAGTGACTTAATTAAAAATGCAGGGCTTGCTGTACGTACCGTTGACTTGAGTACTCAGCCATCATTATTAGAAAAAAATGCGGATGTCACCGCCGAAATGGTTGCCAGTTTCCACCCTCAAGGCGCTGGTGCCATTTTCTGCGGGGATCGAGGAAAAGCGATAGAAGCGATGGCACAAGCCTTCAGCCTCTATCTTGCTGCACAAACTGACGTCGCCGCAATACTTGGGCTAGGCGGCTCAGGGGGGACGGCACTGATTACACCAGCAATGCAAATTTTACCTGTCGGTGTGCCAAAACTCATGGTCTCCACCATGGCCTCGGGAGATATTTCCGGGTATATCGGCGCAAGTGATATCTCCATGATGTACTCCGTCACGGATGTTTCTGGACTCAATGTTATTTCACGTAAAGTCCTGAAAAATGCGGCCAACCAAATTGCCGGCGCAGTCTGGTTTGATAACGGTGAAGGCGATACCGCTGAAAATAAACCCGCTATTGCCTTAACCATGTTTGGTGTCACCACCCCTTGCGTCCAGCAATTAACGGCAAAATTAGAACACGACCATGACTGCCTAGTATTCCATGCAACGGGAAGTGGCGGCAAAGCCATGGAAAAATTGATTGATAGCCGCTTATTAGATTCTGTTTTGGATATCACCACCACGGAAGTGTGCGACTACCTGTTTGGTGGCGTATTGGCGTGCGATGAAGACCGCTTTGGTGCCATCGCGCGAACCCAAACACCTTGCGTATTATCTTGCGGTGCGTTGGATATGGTGAACTTTGGTCGCCCTTCCACCGTGCCAGAACAGTATAAAGATAGACAGTTTTATCACCATAATGCCCAAGTCACACTGATGAGAACCACCGTAGAAGAGAACCGTCAGATGGGACATTGGATTGCAGAAAAGCTGAATGCTTGTGAAGGCGAAATTCGCTTTATTATCCCAACAGCCGGTTTTTCCGCATTAGATATCGACGGAGCGCCATTTTGGGATCCGCAGGCAGATCAAGCCTTTATCGACGCATTAACACAGCACTTAGTCACGACAGAAAAACGACAATTAATATTAAGCCCGCATCACATTAATTCACCTGAATTCTGTGAGCAGGTAATTGAATTACACCAGAAAATAGTAAACAAGTAGAGGTTCATCAATGAAACATAACCGCGAAGACTTACTGAAAAATTTCAGAGAGATGATTGCTCGTGGAGAACCCATCATTGGCGGTGGCGCAGGTACTGGTCTGTCCGCTAAATGTGAAGAAGCCGGTGGCATCGACTTAATCGTTATTTATAATTCAGGTCGTTACCGTATGGCAGGACGCGGCTCTCTCGCCGGCCTGCTGGCTTATGGTAATGCCAACGAAATCGTGATGGATATGGCGAAAGAAGTTCTCCCAGTCGTGAAGCACACCCCTGTGCTTGCTGGAGTTAACGGTACAGACCCATTCTGTCAGTTCGATAAATTTCTTGATGATATCAAGGCGACTGGCTTTGCTGGGGTACAAAACTTCCCAACCGTCGGGCTGATTGACGGTAACTTCCGTGCCAATTTAGAAGAAACAGGCATGGGTTACGGTTTAGAAGTCGATATGATCCGCATGGCGCATGAAAAAGGGTTATTAACCACGCCATACGTCTTTAGCCGTGAAGATGCCATTGCAATGGCACAGGCAGGTGCGGATATTATTGTGCCACACATGGGTCTAACCACTGGTGGTAACATCGGTGCGGAAACCGCTGTCACACTGGCGGATTGCGTTGAACTTATCAATGATTGGGCGAAAGCCGCAAAATCTGTGCGTGATGATGTGATTATTCTGTGCCACGGTGGTCCTATCGCCACGCCGGAAGATGCAGAATATATTTTAGCGCACTGCCCTGATTGCCATGGCTTCTACGGTGCAAGTTCTATGGAACGCTTACCGACAGAAGTGGCATTGAAAGAGACCACACAGCAATTTAAATCAATAACTCGCTAATTTTCATTCTGTATTTTCTGTTTTACTTTATTTTTGCCAACACCAGGACGCCTACTTCGGTAGGCGTTTTTCTTTCTATCTACTATTCAACTTATTGGCTATCCACATCGGTAATTTGGTCTTTTTTCTTTTTGCGTAAACTCATTAGCCCAAATAATGCTGGCAAAACAACAGGTAACGAAAAATAGAGCACGCCAAACGCAAACGCCACATGCGGCTTTTCAGGGAACTCCCCGCCCGTACCAATAGAATCTAAATAATGAATGGATTCAAGATACTCTGGAGTAAGCCCTCCATACGGCACCATCCACGATAACAACAGCGCAGTAAAGATACTAAACATAAAGTTCATTGCCATTAAGGCGGAATAACCCATGTTTTCTTGGCGTTCTTGGTCGGTTCGACTGGTTAATCCAAACAGCATCCGGTTTACCACCGTCGCACTGTAGAGATATAAAATGACAGGAGAATCTCCCAGAACTGACATATTAATGGCCAGTGCAAAAAGACCATAAACCAAGGCAAATCCTAATATCACAAAAAAATTCTTAAATACCGACATAAATACGCCGGAGTGCACCAGAATAAACTCGAATATAAGGATCAGCGTGAGGTTATAAATAATCTCGATACTGTAATTTTCAGGAAAAAACCAAACTGAAATAATAAAACCCACATAGAATATTGAAAATCCATAATTTATCATTTTTGAAAAAGCACGAATGACACTAAATGAATTTTGGGTCTCTTTGACGCTTTTTACCCCTTTATTTTTAGGGAAAAAGCTTGCCGCTGAGGATTGGCGCCCTTTATTTTTATTCGTAACCGGTTTCTTTTCCTTTGGTGTTTCCATTCCATTTCTCCGCTGAGACTCTTATATGCTTATGTCGTACCAATCCTAAATAATGGCGTTATTCTGAAGGGGAATAAAATAAAAAGCGAGGAGAGAAAATGGTACGCGGTAGCAATGCTATTTATTATGCTGCGCACCATTAATCAGTGATTAAAGCGATTTAAAAATTAAACCAGCTTAGCGATTAAGCTATCTAAATCACCTTGCAGGAAATTCACTGGTGGGATTTCAATAACGGTATAAGCTCCCGCAGGCTGTTTCATGGTTGCTCGTGCGGCCGATACCATAAACTGCGATGTTAATGCAGGGTTATTGATGCGCATTGAGTATTCGAATAACTGATTATGCGTCGCACCGGAAACCCCTTTATGGGTCATTTGAACGCCGTGCCCCACATCTTTTAAGGCATCAATGCTATCTACTTGGCGAATATGGGTTTCATCGGAAGAGAAATAACTATCTAGCTTGATCCCACGCACCACATCATCAAAACTTGCACCCGCTTCCAGCTCAACATACACCATACGGCGATGGACACCAGTGCCTAGAGGGATGGTGACTGAAAGCGCATCTTTCACGCCATCAACCGCTTTCGCAGCTACACTGTGCCCCATGCTCATGCCTGGTCCAAAGTTCGTGTAAGTCACCCCTTTTGGTGCCATTGCCAGCATCAAGGTACGCATGATGGAGTCAGAACCTGGATCCCAGCCTGCCGATACAATTGACACACTGTTATGTTTCTTCGCGACACTATCAAGCTGATGTTTTAATGCCACGATATCCGAATGTACATCGAAGCTATCTACAGTATTAATCCCTAGACTTAAGATTTTCTCTGCTAAAGTTCCGATAGCGCGTGTAGGGGAACAAAGTAACGCAACATCCACACCATCTAATTTTTCGATGTCATCAACCACTTTATATCCGGCTAATTCCGCTGGAATATCTTGGGTATTACGGCGTACAATTCCGACTAATTCGAAATCATCAGCGGCTTGAACAGCTTCTAGTGCATAACGACCTATATTGCCGTAACCCACTATTGCTGTTTTAATTTTTGTCATTGTGACTCCTCGGTCATTCTGATGTCATATTTCAAATACAAGACACATATCAATAACAAATTTATATAGATTAAACAAAGCCTAATTATCTAAAAAGTTCCGACTTTTATTACTAGGTTACTTTATCAATTAGAGGTAGAATCCGAGCAAATCTCGTTCTTTTCTCTAATTTCAACGAATACAAAGGTTCTTAATGCATCAGCCCGATGTCACTGAGAGGTCACTCTATTCCCTCAGTTGGCCAATCTTTATTGATATTTTCCTTCATTTGGCCACCTTATTAATTAATACCTATATGGTGAGCCATGTATCGACTGCCTACCTCGCCGCAATGGGGGTCGGGAATCAGGTCTTTGACCTATTTATTACTATCTTTAACTTTATTAGCGTAGGATGTAGCGTCGTTATCGCTCAATATTTGGGTGCAGGTCGCCGTGATAAAGCCAGCCAAGCGGTTCATACTTCCATCGCCTTTAACTTTATATTAGGTTTCTCCAGCGCCTTAATTGCGCTCTTTTTTGGCTACAAAATTCTGACCATTATGAATACTCCATCCCATTTAATGGATGATGGGTACGCGTATTTGCACATTTTGGGTATCTGTTTAATTCCAGAGGCGATCTCCATCATTCTCGCGGCTTGTTTACGCGTTTATGGTAAAGCTCAGCCGGCGATGTGGGTCACGTTGATTGCCAACATCATTACCGTGATTGGTAATATGATTGTGCTGTATGGCTTCTTTGGTTTACCACAATACGGTCTGGAAGGCGTTGCATGGTCAACGGTGGTTGGGCGCGTAGTAGCGGTCATTTTACTGTTCTGCCTACTATTCTATGGTTTAAGGATCAAGTTTACCCCGATGATGCTGATCCGCTGGTCCAGCAAAATGCTCAGTAAAATCCTGCATATTGGTTTACCAGCAGCAGGCGAAAACTTGGTGTGGATCCTGCACTTTATGACCGCATCCGCCTTTATCGGCTTAATGGGTGAAACTGCCCTTGCGGCGCAAACCCTCTACTTCCAGCTTTCCCTATTTATTATGCTGTTTGGAATTTCCATCAGTATTGGTAATGAGATTATGGTTGGGCATTTGGTGGGCGCTAAGCGCTTTGAAGATGCCTATCGTCGTGCGTTTAAGAGCTTGAAATGGGGCTTTTACGTCACTATCGGCGTGGTGTTTGTGTTCTGGTTATTCCGCGCGCCAATCCTCGATAGCTTAACGGACGATCAAGGCATCATTCAGCTATTACTGCCAATTTTCTTATTATCCGTGTTCTTAGAGCCGGGGCGTACTATCAACATCGTCATGGTAAACGCCCTTCGTGCCTCTGGTGATGCGAAATTCCCATTATTGACCGCCGTGCTCTTTATGTGGGGGATCGCCATTCCATTGGGCTACTTCCTTGGCATAAAAATGGAAATGGGGTTAATCGGTATCTGGATTGGATTCTTTGTCGATGAGTGGGTTCGCGGGCTCACCAATGCGTGGCGCTGGCGTTCACGTAAATGGCAAAGCAAACGCCTCGATTTAGAAAGCTAAGCTTACGGTATCCTACCTATGAAAATAGGTAGGATTTTTGTGATCGGCATCATATTTGAAAATATTTACCCCCACTAAACCATATTAGAGATAAATTTTCTCTCTTATCCCCATTTATCCATAAACATTGTGAAGTTTTTCTCCGTCCTCTTCATTAAAATAATTCCATCACCACATGACTTTTAGGGATATAACCATGGCAACGCAAACTGAAGAACTTCTCTGGCAATATTTTATCAATGCCGTCAAACAAGACGTTAAACCTGCACTGGGCTGTACTGAACCCATTTCCCTTGCTTATGCAGCGGCAAAAGCAGCGTCTTATTTGTCATCGCCAGTGATCCGCGTTGCCGCATTTGTTTCCCCAAATCTCATGAAAAATGGTATGGGTGTCACCGTTCCGGGAACAGGAATGGTGGGATTACCGATTGCTGCGGCGCTAGGTGCTGTGGGTGGTGATGCTGATGCTGGGTTAGAAGTATTAAAATCCGCGTCGCCTGAAGCGATTGCACGCAGTAAAGCGATGCTCGCAGACGGTTCCATCACCGTTGATATTAAATCCCCTTGTGATGATGTTGTTTATTCAGAAGCGACAGCCTACAGCGAAAATGATTCTGCCACGGTGATCATCGCAGGCTCTCACACTCATATTGTCAAAATTATCCACGGTGATCAGGTTCTATTCGATATTACTGAGAATAAAACAGAAACTCGGGATCCCGTTGATTGTGGTACCGATGTCAGCTTACCGAAAGTCACCGTTAAGGCGGTTTATGAGTTCGCAACTCAAGCACCATTAGACGATATTCGTTTCATTCTTGAAGCCGCACACTTAAATGATGCGTTATCTCAAGAAGGTTTGCGTAATAGCTATGGTCTGCATATTGGTAAAACATTGCAGGCTCAACGTGACCGCGGTTTATTGTCCAAAGATTTATTATCCGAAATTATGATCCGCACAACGGCAGCCTCCGATGCACGTATGGGCGGTGCGGTATTGCCCGCCATGAGTAATTCCGGTTCCGGTAACCAAGGTATTGCAGCCACCATGCCAGTTGTTGTCACCGCAGATTACCTGCAATCTACCGAAGAACAGTTAGCTCGCGCGCTAATGCTCTCCCATTTAATGGCAATTTATATTCATAACCAACTGCCTGCACTTTCTGCATTATGTGCGGCAACCACCGCAGCAATGGGTGCTGCCGCTGGGATTGCATGGTTATTAGAAGCTCGCTATGACGTGGTCGCAATGGCAATCTCAAGCATGATCGGCGACGTCAGTGGCATGATCTGTGATGGCGCATCAAACAGCTGTGCAATGAAAGTCTCCACCAGCGCAAGTGCGGCATACAAAGCCGTATTGATGGCGTTAGATAATAGCTGTGTAAGAGGCTCGGACGGAATTGTGTCGGATGATGTGGATCAGTCGATTGCGAACTTGTGTTCGTTGGCGGCGGGTTCTATGCGGCATACAGACATTCAAATAATCGAAATAATGTCCTCCAAAACTCTTCGTTCTTAACGCTGCTGGTGCGTTGACTTCTCTTAGCTACCCTAGTCACATACTCTTGTATGCTCCTAGGGATAGCTGGCGTTTGTCGCCTTCCTTCAGCGCTAATAACTTTGAGTTTAATTTTGATTTCTGAATTTTATTCTGACTACTGATTACTATAAGTTTGATTCTGATTTTAATTTCTGGTTTCTAGTGCGGCGAATTTTTCGCGAATTTCGGCTTCGGGGAGATCGATGCCGATGAAAACGAGGACGCTGCTGCGCGGTTCATCTTCGCCCCAATCTCTATCCCAATCGGCACTATAAAGGCGCTGAACACCTTGGAATAATAGGCGTTTTGGCTCGTCGACAATGGATAAAATTCCCTTATAGCGTAATAAATTATCTGCAAAACCGAGTAGTAAATCTTCCATCACTTGGGAGACGGCCATCAGCTCAACCGGATAATCAAACTCCAGCACAATCGACCCCACCTCATTTTGCTGCTTAGGGGCAAAACGGAACGTCGGTTGCTTAACATTGAGCTTTGAATCCAGCAAAAAGCCGTCAATATCTAACAGCAAATCTAAATTAATATCCCCATGAACCACCGAATAAATCGGTGCTCGGGCATTAATACGCTGCAAACGCTCAATCAGCGCATCGGTATTTGGCTCAATGTCGGTTTTGGTGAGAAGAATTCTGTCAGCATAACCAATTTGCGCTTGGGCAATGGCGAAATCATTAAGTTGCTTATCGGCGTGAACCGCATCCACCAAGGTAATAATGCCATCCAATAAATAACGCTCGCACAGTACTTCATGGGAGAAAAATGTTTGTGTAATCGGACCTGGATCTGCCATTCCCGTGCACTCAATCACTAAACGCTCAAAATCGAGTTTGCCGCTGTCTAAACCGTCCAATAAATCCAACAACGCATTTTCTAACTCATTAGAGCGACTGCAACAAATACAGCCATTACTTAAGGTGGTGATTTGCGTGGCACGGTCACCAATCAACGCATTATCGATAGGAACTTCGCCGAACTCATTTTCGATCACGGCAATTTTATGACCATGATCCGCGTTGAGAATGTGGCTCAATAGCGTGGTTTTTCCTGCACCCAAAAAGCCCGTTAAAATCGTTACATTGATTGGTTTCATTATTGCCCTCATCATGCCATTCATTTATAAGAAAGTTGGTTAACAGCAGCGAAATCCACCTTTACCACTGCCGCCGTAGCGAGCATCTTGTCGTTCACGGAAAAACTCTTTATAGGTCATCACAGGTTTATCGGGGTGATTATCTTTCATATGCTGCACATAGGTATCGTAATCGGGGATCCCCACCAGCATACGCGCCGCCTGCCCTAAATATTTACCGGTTTTACCCAAGTTTCCAAACATAACCATCTCCAAAGGCAAAATGCCCGACATTGTTTTTTCGTACAATGTCGGGCTTCCCTTACTGTTTCGAGTGAAACTCAACTCGACGCATTATTCTGCTCTTAGTGTGAAGATGACACTTTCACACCCTCTTTAGGAACAGGAACATAAGGGGTTTCTTTATCTGTACGATTTGGGTTTTTATGGGCTTTCATTCCCACTCGAATACCGTAGAAGATAATACCGTAAACCACCACTAAGAACAGAATACTCAGACCCGCGTTAGTGTAGTTATTAATAATAATGTGATTCATATTAGTAATTTCTTGTGCCGTTAACTCAGCACCACCCGCGGCGATTTTCTCTTTGTAAGATTTCGCTAAGTATAAGAAACCTTCCAGTTGAGGATTATCACTGAATAATTTCAGTCCTAGTGCCCATGTAGTACAGATTAATAACCATACCGCTGGCAACACAGTCACTAAGATGTATTTACTGCGTTTCATCTTAATTAATACAACCGTACTCAGGACTAACGCTACCGCTGCCAGCATCTGGTTGGAGATACCGAACAGTGGCCACAAGCTCTTAACGCCGCCCAGTGGGTCAACAACGCCTTGATACAGTAAGTAACCCCACAAACCTACACATCCTGCTGTACCAATGATCCCTGCAAACAGAGAATCGGTTTTCTTCAGGAATGGCACGAAGTTACCCAGTAAATCTTGCAGCATAAAGCGACCAGAACGGGTACCCGCATCCAGAGCCGTTAAGATAAACAGTGCTTCAAACAGAATACCGAAGTGATACCAGAAGCCCATGTTGGCAGCTGGCATAATTTCGTGGAATACAAACGCAATACCGACAGCTAAGGTTGGCGCACCACCAGCACGGTTTAGAATCGAAGGCTCACCAATGTCTTTTGCTGTTTGCATGATTTGTTCTGGGGAAATGACAAAGCCCCATGAACTGACCGTTGCTGCCGCATGAACAGACACATCTTTCAGTTGCGCCATAATTGCAGCGCCATCTGGACCACCCAGCTCATGCAGGTTAGGCATAGTGATACCTAATGCTGATGGTGGGGTGTTCATTGCAAAATACAGACCTGGCTCGATGATAGAAGCTGCGACTAACGCCATGATAGCGACGAAAGATTCCATTAACATCGCACCGTAGCCGATGTAACGCGCGTCTTTTTCGTTCGCTAACAGTTTTGGCGTCGTACCGGAAGAGATCAAGGCATGGAAACCGGATACCGCACCACACGCAATGGTGATGAACAAGAATGGGAACAGTGTACCTTTCCAAACTGGACCAGAACCATCAACAAACTGTGTCACCGCTGGCATTTTCAGCTCAGGGTTCAGGATAACAATACCTACAGCCAAACCAACGATAACCCCGATTTTCAGGAATGTCGCTAAGTAGTCGCGAGGCGCCAAAATCAACCATACTGGCAGTAACGCGGAAACAAACGCATAACCGACTAATGCATAGGTAATCGTCGTATCTTTAAAGGTCAGTGCTGGACCCCAGTAAGGGTCATGAGCAATCACACCACCAAACCAAATAGAAGCGACTAACAGTGCAATACCGATAACGGCAATTTCACCCACACGCCCTGGTCGGATATAGCGCATGTATATCCCCATAAAGAGCGCAATCGGCACAGTGGAGCAAACTGTGAACACACCCCATGGGCTTTCTGCCAGTGCCTTAACCACGATCAGCGCCAATACTGCGAGGATGATGATCATAATTAAGAAACAGCCAAACAGTGCTAGCGTACCTGGGATTGGACCCAATTCTTCTTTAACTATCTCACCAAGAGATGCACCGTTACGGCGTGAGGAGATAAACAGCACCATAAAGTCCTGTACCGCACCCGCAAGAACAACCCCAGCCAATAGCCACAATGTTCCTGGTAAGTAACCCACCTGAGCCGCTAATACTGGCCCAACTAATGGACCCGCCCCTGCGATAGCCGCAAAGTGGTGACCAAACAGAACGTTTTTATTGGTTGGAACATAGTTTAAGCCGTCATTATTAATGACCGCCGGTGTAGCACGCGTTTCGTCCAACTTCATCACTTTTTTAGCGATATATAAGCTGTAGTAACGATAAGCAATCAAGTACACCGCCACAGATGCGACGACGATCCACAATGCACTAATGTGCTCGCCGCGTCTTAGCGCGACAACCCCTAAACAGATTGCACCGATGATCCCGAGGATCATCCATGGAATGTGTTTTAAAATACCATTTTTGTTCATAGAACACCCTTCTGAGGTAGAACGAACATGCCATTAATACGTAATTACCGTTTATTAAACTGCGAAAACGTTGTTTTTAATCGTTTTCGATGAATAACAAATGATTTTTTAATAGGCAGTGGTTGAATGATTTTGAATGTAAAAAATTGAGTTCTGCCATAGTGGGTATGGTAAAAAATTACTATCAGGAAAAGCGAAAAGTTACCTTGAGTGGTGGCATACAGAATTAAGCGGTTAGTTTTTTGCGGTGAATGGTTTTCAAGAGTCGCTAAACCCTCAAAAAATGTGATCTGAGTACCAAATATTTTTCATTTCAACAAGTTAAGTAACTTTTAAAATCATATTTAGATTGTGACTTTTGTTAAATTCCTGAGGTTAATACATGAATAAAACGCTAATTTTCCCTACTCAGTGGATTAACAATTTCTTGCCATTCGCCCCCAACCCACCAGCTATGTTCTCCATCGGTTTGTCGCTCACACTTCTTGCCTACCTTGGCTTTACTGTTTTCAAATGGATATGCACAATCATAAATCGGCTCAATCACAATCTCTCCGGTTTGGGCGTTGGCATAACCTATTTTTTCCCCCTGACGAATTCGGTATAGCCCTTCACTCGCAGGGTCGAGACCATTATCAAAATAGTAAAATTGATACACTTCATTACCCTGCTTATCTATGAGCCTGATACCACCTTTTTTGTATACGCTTCCTTTAAGGCAATACAGGAAAGGTGAAGAAGGTTCAAAGCAGCGGATTTTTTCGCTTTCATCTTCCGCCATTAACTGAAACTGTTCTTCAAGCGGCATGGCTGACGCCATCGCCGTCATAAACACAGAAATAGACAATCCCATCAGCTGGCTTTTTATTGGTATTGTTTTCATTAATATTGCTTTCATTCGTAAAAGTACCTCTTATTTTATTAGGCGTTCAGCATCCCTTAAAGCATTCCCAATGGGTATCAGATAATCACGCAATTCTTTTCTATGCATCTTTTTCGCTCGCACTATTTTTCACTAAGAATAAACCAATTAATAAAACATTAACTTATTAATGAAATTAAAAACAAGACTAAAAAATTATGAAATTCATATTTTCCTTTTAAATAACAATAAGTAGAAAAAATTAAAAATAGTTACATAGGAAATTATTTTTGAAGCGAATCACACTAACAGAACATTATTTATACATTAATAACCTAAAGGCGTTATTGTTAAAGAAATGATGATTGAATGTTAATTTCAACAGGGAAATAAAATGAGCACACAAAAATATGACTATATTATTGTCGGTGCAGGCTCCGCAGGTTGTGTTCTCGCCGCACGTCTGATCCAAGAAACCCAAGCTCGCGTGCTGCTTATTGAAGCGGGCGGTAGCGATAACCATATGTTTATCCGTATGCCTGCTGGTGTCGCTAAAATTATTGCCCAAAAAAGCTGGCCATATGAAACCGAACCTGAACCTCATGCCAACAACCGCAAAATGCAAATTGCTCAAGGTCGCGTGCTGGGGGGCAGTAGTTCAGTCAATGGCATGATCTACATTCGCGGGCAAAAACAGGATTATGATAACTGGGCACACAAGTACGGATGCGAAGGCTGGGGTTACCAAGACGTTCTACCGTGGTTTAAAAAAGCCGAGCGCAATGAAAGCTTAACCGGAGAATACCACGGCACGGAAGGACCTCTTCCCGTCAGTGAAAACCGCTATCGCCATCCACTTTCTATGGCATTCATTCAAGCGGCTCAAGAACATGGTTTACCATACGTTAATGACCTTAATGGAGAGAGCCAGCAAGGAACCAGTTTCTATCAAACCACAACTCACAACGGGGAAAGAGCCAGTACATCCAAAACCTATTTGAAATCAGTAGCAAATAGCGACCGTTTAACCCTCAAGCTCAATACCCAAGTTAACCGCATTATTATTCGCGATGGACAAGCAGTCGGCGTGGCTTACCAAGGTAAAAATGGTCACGAAATCGAAGTCCTAGCGCGTGAAGAAGTGTTGGTTTGCTCCGGTGCAATGGGGTCAGCGAAGTTGTTGATGCTCTCTGGTATCGGACCTGAAGAACACCTTTCCTCTTTAGGGATCAAAACCGTGGCAAATTTACCGGTGGGCAAAAACTTTCACGATCATTTGCATATGTCTATCAACGTCACCACCAAAGAGCCAATCAGCTTATTTGGTGCCGACCAAGGCTTTGCCGCTATCAAACATGGTTTTGAGTGGATGGCATTTCGCAGTGGGCTACTCGCTTCTAACGTTTTAGAAGGCGCTGCCTTTAAAGACAGCTGCAACCAAGGTCGCCCAGATGTGCAAATTCACTTTTTGCCTATTTTAGATAGCTGGGATGATGTACCGGGGGAGCCGCTACCTGCCGCTCACGGTTTTTCACTGAAAGTCGGTTACTTACAGCCTAAGTCACGCGGGGAAATTTTACTGCGTAGCCAAAACCCGCAAGATCCGTTAAGAATTCACGCCAATTACTTGGCTGAACCAGAAGATATGGAAGGTTGTAAACGAGCGGTGAAATTCGGTTTAGAGGTATTAAGCCAGCCATCATTGCAAGCTGTCAGTAAAAATACATTAATGCCGCCAGCCCAAGTTCAGCATGATGAGGGGCAATTAGAAGAGTTTGTGCGTAATTTCTGTAAAACAGTTTATCACCCCGTTGGCACCTGCCGTATGGGTACCGATACCGCAAATTCCGTCACTGATTTACGTCTTCGCGTTCATGGGATCAACAAACTACGAGTGGTGGATTGTTCGGTGATGCCAGAAATTCCAAGTGGCAATACCAATGCGCCAACCATCATGATTGCGGAGCGTGCAGCCGCGATGATTATTGAAGATAAACAATAATCCCCCTAAAAAGCCCCCCGCCAGAACCTAACAGGCGGGGGATAATCACTATCCTGTTACTTTCACTCGAGCCGCCGCTGTTTTTGCCATCTCTAGGGCTTGCTCAATCGAATCTCCGACCGCAAGCGCTACACCCAAACGGCGAGTTCCCGCAATTTCCGGTTTGCCAAATAAACGCAATTGAATATCAGAACCGAGTGCCTCGTAAATGCCCGAAAAAACCACATTCCGACTATGCAGCTCAGGTAAAATCACAGCCGATGCGCTGGCACCATACTGACGAATAGTGCCAATCGGTAAGCCTAAGAAAGCACGAACATGTAATGCGAATTCAGACAGGTTTTGAGAAATCAACGTCACCATGCCGGTATCATGAGGACGAGGAGAAACTTCGTTGAAAATGATCTCATCACCACAGACAAACAGCTCCACACCGAATAAGCCGTATCCCCCTAAAGCGGTGACAATTTTCTTCGCTACGTCCTGTGCTTTTTGCAAAGCAGCATCACTCATCGCTTGCGGCTGCCAAGATTCGCGATAATCACCTTTTTCTTGGCGATGCCCAACTGGCGCACAGAAATGCACACCGTCTGCCGCGCTAATGGTTAGTAATGTAATTTCAAAATCGAAATTCACCATTTTTTCAACAATCACGCGCCCTTGACCTGTACGCCCGCCTTCTTGGGAATAATTCCACGCACTATCAAGCTGCTCCGCTGAGCGAATGATGCTCTGCCCTTTCCCCGATGAGCTCATGACTGGTTTTACAATGCAGGGAAAGCCAATTTCATGGGCTGCGACTTCAAAATCCGCTTTCGTTTCCACGAAGCGGTATTCCGACGTCGGCAGTTGTAGCTCTTCGGCAGCTAAACGACGGATCCCTTCACGGTTCATGGTTAGGTAAACCGCATTGGCAGATGGCACGACTTTTTGACCTTGCTTTTCGAGTTCCACCAACGTTTTGGTGGCAATCGCTTCAATCTCAGGAACGATAAAATCTGGTTTCTCACTTTCAACAAGTTGGCGTAGTGCCTCACCATCCAACATATTGATGGTGTAGCTGCGATGAGCAACATGCATCGCAGGTGCATTGTCATAGCGATCCACCGCAATCACTTCAATACCCAAACGCTGGCACTCAATCGCCACTTCTTTACCTAACTCCCCCGAACCGAGAAGCATAACTTTTGTCGCGCTAGAACAAAGTGCAGTACCTAATTGGCTCATGATAATGACCTTATATCCCCAGAGATAAATGCAGCTACATAAAAGATAATGTCTAAAAAGATGGCAGGATTATATACGCAATCGTTTGCTTTGACTATGATAGAAGCATAGCCCGTTAACAGTATTATCTGTAAAACAGGCTAACCCATTAAAATTAAAAGTTAAATTTTGGGAGATTCATCCCGCCCAGTCACATACGGTTGATGGCGGGCACCTTTGCCATAGCGTTTATGGAGTAGCGCTAATACACAAAACAGTAAGCCAATCCAAATCAAGGTAAAACTGACACCTTTGACCCAATCGAAAATTTCATTAAACAGGAAAACCGCTAACAAGAATTGAATTGTTGGCTCGATATATTGCGCTAAACCAATCACCGTTAATGTGGTGCGTTTAATGGCTGCCGTGAAAAAGAGTAATGGAATGATAGTCACAGGCGCCGCCAACATGTACAGCATTTTGGTTTGCCAATCACCATTTTCTACCGCGCTCATTCCATGTGCGGATAACCACCATGTAATACCTATCGCCAAGGGTAATAACCAAAGCGCCTCTAAAAACAGCGAGGTGATAACATCAAAACGAATAAATTTACGGATCAAACCATAAACTGCAAAAGCGCTCCCCATCACTAACGCTAAAACGGGCAATTCCCCATATTGTATGATTTGGTAGGCAACACCTGAAAAAATAAACACAACCGCCAGTTTTTCAGCAAAGACTAAACGCTCTCGCAAGAAAATCACACCTAGCAAGATTGAAAACAGCGGGTTAATAAAATAACCCAAGCTCGCAGCCAGTACTTGCCCATGAGTTAACGCATAGGTGAAGGTTGTCCACGATACCGCCATAATCGAGGAACTAAAAAAACATAACACAATTGAACGTTTATCCGCCCACACTTGCTTCCACAGAGATTTATTCTTGATAAGCAACCGAATGAAAAATAAGAACGGAAGAGACCAAATCAATCGTTGCGCCAGTAATTCCATGGCTTGTGCATCAGGAAGTAACCGATAAAACAGCGGGGTTATCCCCCAAAGAATATAAGAAAAGATAGCTAATGCTACCCCGGAACGCAGCAACATAATTTATCCGTATGAAAGTGTGGTTGATTTTTCTTCTCTATAATACGCCAATAACGGAAAGATAATAGGTTGAAGTGCAAACTATCACTAAGGTTATCGATCAATTTATTCACACTAAACACTTTTATTAATCATACGAAAACCTATAGTGCAATATCTTTTAAGGAAATCATTACGTGTATTCACTCACTTTTTTAGAGTACTTTGCAATTTTACTGAGATAATTTTAGTAACTTAACCACAAAACTTAAAAACAGAAAAAAATTATCAAGGAGGATGATTAATTAAATTTCATAAAATTGCTAATAGTGCTTTTTATGACTACCATTTTGCGATATTATTACTTAGCTAAATAACATTATTTTCATGTTATCTAGAAAACATAATAATCGTAAGACAAGCTTAAAACTCTATCTTGTTACAAAACATTAAACAGATGTTACGTTTTGACACATACTTTAACCTTTGTTTCTTTTTTATATTAAAATTAGGCAAGTACTTTTTTTAATATCATTTACGTTCAGCAATAATCTATAAAAAAGAATAGTTGAAAATATATTACCATTTCCATCGGTGAATTATTCTCATTCTATTAAACTACGTTAATTTGAATGTCAAATCCGTTTAACAGGAGTTTGGTGATGAATAGCGCCATTCATGTAATCGTTGAAAACGATAATGTCTTTAAGAATAAACTGAAATCAAAGATGGAATCTTTTGATTTTATATTTAAATTCTATAATGACGAAGAGGTATTTATTAGTACTTATACTTACCCTAAAGAAGATAATGCAAAGGATTGTGTTTTATTATTCGTAGGCAATAACTCCAGTCATATTAATAAATTAAAAAACCTTACTCAATCTTTAGCCGTTGTTCCTGTTATCGTCATCGCAGAAGAACCTTCTGCTGCACTATGCAGAGACTACTTCAAGGCTGGAGCCTTTGATTTCTACGCATTTCCATTTGATGACAGAGTGTTTCTAAGCGCTATTCAGGGAGCTAATGAACACTTCGATAAACAAAATGAAAATCATAAAAAATATATCTATTTAACCAATAAATTCGACCGTCTCTCAGCTAGAGAGCGTGAAATTATGGACATGATTTTAGACGGAAACACCAGCCGAGAAACGGCCGAAAAACTGTCATTATCACCAAGAACCGTAGAAGTGCACCGTTCAAATATTTATACAAAACTAGGAATAAAATCACTACCTCAATTAATCCAAGAGTATGAATATATTAATACTTATTCTGCAAACGCTTAATTCTCTTTATTCACCAGACACCCCCTCTGCCTAATGGTTTATCAAAAAACCATTAGGCATTTTCCGTTCGCAAAATTACCCAGAAAAATATAATTAAATTTAGATTTTTATTTAGATAACTATTTAATTTAATCATTTAACTTAACTATTCACTTAACTATTCGGTTAACTATTTTTCACTATCAAACTTAGCATAATGATTATGCTTTCTATTCCTCTTTATTAATCTATCATCCTAAAATAACTATTTTTTAAGCAATAGTGGAAAATCAAATAAATTACACTATCATTTTTATACAGGAAAACTGTTACTCTAGTTATTAATGATAAAAATCGCATTTATGGCTAAATATAAAATTAATATATTTAGTTTAAAATAAAATATAAACCTATATATATCCCCGCAACCATTTACTCCAACTGTGAGTATGTGAGTTCACTGAAATAAAAATCTATAACATCAAATTAAAACCAATTCCTAAAAAAAAGCGTACTGAGATCAACATACTTAACAACAAGATAGGTTGATAATCTTAGCTCTTTTTCATTTCTTCTCTTTCGTTTCGCTGAAAGGCGTGACTGAGCCCGCAATCAATATGCATTGATATGTTGGGCTTAGTGATTACCGTAAGGCTGTGTGATTTGAATGCTTCGAACGTTTTCAGCATTGCTGCAGAAAATCAGTAGAAGCTTTTTTTATTGGCAGGGCTGTTTTTATTGGCGGACTATTTTTATTAACTGGACTATAGCTTGTATTCGCGAATATCAATCTGATATTGCTTCAGCTTGCGCCACAGTGTAGTACGCCCCATATTTAATGCTTGATGCATCTCCTGAATTTTTCCACCGTACGCCAACGCGGCTTCGATGATTAGCGCTTTTTCCACTTCATGAATGTTCAAGTCGTGGAATAGATTATGTCCGTGTGTTTTCTCTGAAAGTTTTTGCCAGTAAAAGTGACACTTTAGCTTTTCACTAATTTCTCGCCCTAGGGTAAGAGTGAGAGCTAACAGTATATTACTGCTGGTTGACTCCCCACGTAACACCAACGTGGCTAACAAGCGCGTTTCATCATAAATAGGGGCGAAATAGTAAGTATGTCCTTGTGAGTTAATTGGCTGGTCATCTAGAGAAGTGACCTGTATTTGAGAGAATATCCAAGATGGCAACATGGCGCTGCTGTCTGATTTACGGTTAGACCATAAAGTTTGACCGTATTTATCCAACAACATTCCTTCAATGTCGAAATCATGGATAGGTGATAAACCATTTGTGATGGCATCACTTGCCAGTTGTATCAATAACTCCGGATCAATGGAGCATGATGATTTTTCTGTAAGCTGTGCGAGTTTGGGAATTGTAAAATCAATAGTCATAATCAGCCTTATTCTTCGATAAGTATTCTCCCTGATTATGTCAAGTTATCAGTTAAGTTTTATATCCTAGATCAAGTTATGATTTGATAGATTTTGGCGGGATGATATAGATCAAGTATTTGAAATATAGAAAAAATCCAAAATAGTGGGTTATATCGAAAAAAGCCTGCAAACATGATTCGCAGGCTAAATTTCGAGCTAGATGATAGCCTATTTTTTATTCGCTAACAACGGAGCCCCACAGGTCATATTCATCAGCATGCTCAATCAGCACTTTAACGATATCCCCTGCTTTCACATCAAACTCGCCATTGAGGTACACCATACCATCAATTTCTGGCGCATCGGCCATACTACGACCCACTGCACCTTCGTCATCGACTTCATCGATAATAACTAAAAGCTCGCGACCCACTTTCTCTTGTAAGCGCTGAGTGGAGATCTCTTGCTGAAGCTGCATAAAACGATGATAACGCTCTTCTTTAATCTCTTCAGGTACTTGGTCAGCCAGTTCATTCGCTTTTGCGCCTTCAACTGGGCTGTATTTAAAGCAACCAACTCTATCTAATCGCGCTTCTTGTAAGAAATCCAACAGCATTTGGAAATCTTCTTCTGTTTCACCAGGGAAACCAACAATAAACGTCGAACGTAATGTCAGCTCAGGGCAAATTTCACGCCAGCGCTTAATACGCTCTAACGTTCTTTCTACCGCTCCTGGGCGTTTCATCAGTTTTAAAATTTTCGGACTGGCGTGCTGTAATGGAATATCCAAGTAAGGTAACACTTTACCTTCTGCCATTAATGGGATCACATCATCAACATGTGGGTATGGGTAAACGTAATGCAGACGAACCCAAACACCCATAGAAGCTAGCTGCTCACATAATCCAACCATGCTGGTTTTCACCGGCTGACCATCCCAGAACCCCGTACGGTGTTTAACATCCACACCATAAGCAGAAGTATCTTGAGAAATCACAAGTAACTCTTTAACGCCTGATTCCACTAAACGCTTAGCTTCATTTAATACATCACCAATAGCACGGCTATCTAAGTCACCACGCATAGAAGGGATGATGCAAAAAGTGCAACGGTGGTTACAACCTTCGGATATTTTTAAGTAAGCATAATGTTTTGGCGTTAATTTTACGCCTTGCTCTGGGACTAAACTAAAGAACGGATCATGCTCTGGTTTTGGCACATAGTGGTGAACGTGATTTAACACTTGTTCATAACTATGTGGACCCGTAATTTCTAATACCTTCGGGTGAACTTCACGGATTTGGTTCTCTTTTGCGCCCAGGCATCCTGTCACAATCACTTTACCATTTTCGTTCAATGCTTCGCCGATAGCTTCTAACGACTCTTGAACGGCACTATCAATAAAGCCACAAGTATTCACGATAACCAAATCGGCATCGTCATAGCTAGGAACGACTTGGTAACCATCAGTACGCAGCTCCGTTAAAATACGCTCTGAGTCAACGAGGTTTTTTGGGCAGCCAAGTGAAACAAAGCCAATCTTTGGCACTGAATTCGTATTTTGCGACATAGCTCACTTCTTTATTATGTTATAGATATTGTTTTAAAAAATGGGCTGGATTTTACCTGAAGTATAGCGGGAATTGTATATTTTTTTAGCGATGAAAATGATATTTCGAGCGAAATTCCCGCACCATTTCGAGCTCGGGAATTTCACTCAGAAAAACAGCAAAGATTAGCGGTTAATTGAGCGGGCGATACGGGAATAGGTGTGTCTAACACCGCGGATCACAATACTGTAATTCAAGATATTCTCCGGTAAGGCAATGCCGTTATAACCTGAGTCACCAATATGATGTAAATCTGTTCCTGCCATTTTGCACATTAACGCAATCTGGCGGATGGTTTGTAGGTCAGCCCCTTCTTGGGATGTGCCAATCGCGGTCATGGTCATCACTCGCTGAGAATGGCAATAACTCACCATTCTTTGCACAAATTCCGAGGATATGCCCGGAACGGTACCCGGTGCTGGCAATAAAATAATATCCGCACCACTCTTAATAAAGGAATGAATATCCTCTTCGGTAATTAACTGCTCAGCAGACGCATTGAGGACTCCCGCCGCATGCATTTTTCCCGTAATAAGAACAATCTCTTCCCCCACCACCGCTTTGAGTTCTTTGAGGCTTTGGTTGATTTCTTGATTAGTGACACCATTGCCCGGATTCCCAGTCAGGACAATAATATCTGCCCCCATCTGCTTTAATTTCAGGGCATTTTTGACAGTGGCCAAGCGCCCTTCAGAAATTTGCCACTGTTTATCTTGATGGGGATTATTAAATCCTGCTGGCACTGGTTCCAAATTCACGCCAATCGCGCGTCCTGTTAAGTACTTTAAGGTACGGATAATGTCATCGGGTGCAATGCCTTCTGGTAAACCTTGCATCACCGGATTATTCACATCAAAAACATTCAATAGCAAAATATCTGCGCCTTGGCTTGCTGCCAGTTCCGCATTAGTGACATTCATCAAGACTGGCTGAATAGTCCCGATAGTTTCACTCACCAGTAATCGCCCTTCACTGGCTTTAATCGCTTCCAGTAAGCTTTTCTTATTCATTTTCGCAATTTCAGAAGCGGAACAATCCAAATAACGTTTTTGCATCTCCAGTACCTCGACTTTATACCTAATAAATACCGTTCAACGTTTCGACTATAGCATGTGAAACCGACTACAGTGTCTGAAGCAAATCACCTTTCTAATACTTATTTTTTATCACTAAAAAAGAAAGTATTAACACTTTGATTAATATTAAATTTAAATATATTCATAGTAAGGATTGGATATAAACCTAAAACATTCTGCTTGTTTTTGATTAATAGTAATGATTATCATTATGCTTCTAACTTCATTCAGGTAAGGATGTCACAATGAAATTCGCTTATCAGGCAGCCGTTTCGGGCTTAGCCTTATTCTCTCTATCCGCCTTTGCTCAAGAGTATCCTCTCGGTCACCCAGTCATTAAAAACGGCATGGAAATCCAAGGTGTTTATTTACAGCCTATCACCATGGACACCGAAGAAGGCCACCACAAGATGGCTCACCTGCCAGCGGATAAAGCCGACGTTCACTTAGAAGCCGACATCCACGCAGTAGAAGATAACCCGAACGGCTTTGCAGAAGGTGATTGGATGCCTTACTTAACCGTCGAATATACCGTCACCAAACTGGGCGATAAGCCACAGACTCAATCAGGCACCTTTATGCCGATGGTAGCAAGCGATGGTCCTCACTACGGTGAAAATATTAAACTGGACGGCAATGGTAAATATCGCGTTACCTACAAAATTTACCCACCTTCACACAATCAACAAGCCGCTTTCGGTCGTCACATTGATAAAGAAACTGGGGTTGCCCCTTGGTTTGAACCGTTTGAAGTCTCTTGGGACTTTGACTATGCCGGCATAGGTCGTAAAGGCAGTTACTAATTTTTCAATGATGCGCTGAGGGCTTTCGCGGGGGTAATATTCCGCGCGAGCCCTTTTTCGCTAGTAAGGAACTCTCAATTTTCAATAAGTTTGAGCCAACAATGAAAACATTACTCAGCTTTTTACTGGTTTTTATTTGTGCATTACTTCCGCAATCAGCCTTAAGCGCCGAAAAATATACCGTTGAATTAGAAATGAAAAATGGGGATTTAATCCCTCGCGTTCTGGAAGTGCCAGCGAAAACCATTATTCGTATCAAAATTACCAATACCGGCACTGAACCCGCAGAGTTTGAAAGTTTGCAACTGCGCAAAGAAAAAGTATTAGCACCCGGTGCCAGTTCCGTGGTGGTCATTGCACCGTTAAAACCAGGTAGTTACACATTTTTCGACGATTTCCATCTGTCACATCCAAAAGGCGAGATCATCGCTAAAGAGTAGGACTCAACATGGGACAAGTTCTCTTTGTAGTTTGGCGCGAAAGTTTTGAAGCGCTGTTAGTTATCGGCATCATTTATGCGTGGATCAAACGCCACCCTGACGCTCGCAATGGAATGAAATACCTGTGGGGCGGTGTTGGGCTGGGTATCGCCATGTCCATCTTACTCGCACTGCTGATTTACGGCGTATTCAATGTCCTTGATGACACTGGGCAATCTATTTTCATGATAGTCATGGAGATCCTCGCCTGTATCTTGATTGTTCAAATGGTCTATTGGATGAACAAAAGCGGCGGCTCGATGAAAAAAGAGCTGGAATCAGGTATCAATCGTAATGCAGAACACCATAGTTGGTGGGGTGCAACCTTGATTATCGCTATCGCGATTGCCCGTGAAGGTAGCGAAATTGTCGTTTTCCTTTCCAGTTTTATCATGTCGTTGACCGCTGAAAATGCCAACGAATTTATCTTTGAAGTTGCAGCGGGTGTCGTTATTGCGGGTATGACGCTATATGCCTTCTTATTAACTAACCGAATTATTTCATGGAAAATTTTCTTTAAAGTCACTGGCGTGATTTTACTGTTCCTTGCCCCCTCCTTGCTGCTTCGAGGCGTTGAAGAAATTTCAAACTTAATGATTGAGTTTGACTATCCAATTCCTGAATTTTTAATCTACCCAGCATGGGATACCAGCGCATTACTGGATGATTCTGGTGTAGCTGGCAACTTTATATCATCATTCTTTGCATATCGTTCACAGCCAATTTGGCTCAGTGTTATCACCTTTGTTGTCTATTGGATTGTGATCCTCGCACTGTTTGTTTGGAGCAAAAAACATGCCGCTAAACGGAACTTACAAAATGCGTAAAATCACCCACTTAGCCATTAGCGTAATCGTTGCTTCACTCGTGGCATCTACCGCCTATGGAAAAGCTCTACGCTCCCCTGTGCAAACAGGGGACAACATCATTATTGCTAAGGGGGATATTCCCACCCCTGAAAAATATCAGCCTGCCATTCAAGAATACTTATCCTTCGTCAACAAGGAGTTAAGTGAAATGGTGGAGCAATTAGAAAAACTCAATCAAAGTGTGCAAAAAGGTCAATTAGCGCAGGCGAAAGCAGCTTATATTCAAGCCCACCAGCACTATGAAACCGTGCGTCCGATCATTGTTTTGTTTGGTAATACCGACCGAACCATCAACCCTCGTGCGGATTATTTTCTGGATAAAGAAAAAGACTACCGCTTCGTGGGATTTCACTTGGTTGAATACCTTTTATTTGCCAAGCAAGATCTCAAAGCAGCGCTGCCAGCGTCTGATGAGCTGTTATTAAAAGGAAAAGATTTACAAAAGCGTGTCTTAACCGAAACCATTGAGATTCCGAAATTGGTGCAAGCCTCCGCAGATTTTATGGAGATGATCCTAGAAACAAAACTGTCGGGACAAGAGAATATTTATAGTCTCTCTGACCTGTCAGATATGGCGGCTAATGCCAAAGGTTCTCAAGCCATCATCGAGGTGATCAGTCCGTTTATTGAATCCAAGACCCTCGATCAGATAAAAGAAAATGATCAGAAAATTAATAAAATAGTGCATTCATATCAATTAGTTAAAGGCCAATACAAGCCTTACAGCCAACTAAAACAACAAGACAAAATGGCGCTCTATTCCCTGTTAACGCAACAAGCCGAACTGCTCGCGACATTGCGCGCTCAGTTAGATGTTGATGTTTACTATAAATATTAAGGCATAAATTTATGCAAGCTAAACTAAAAAGCGAGTCACAACCTTTGGGGTTTTCTCAATCTAAAGTATCTCGCCGCCATGCGCTAAAAACCTTAGTCATGGGAGGTGCAATCCTCGCCGTCCCCGCCCTCAGCGCAAAAGCATCCATTGCGGATTGCGAACTGACTTATGATAAAAGCATCAATTATTTAGGTTCACACCAAGCGGGTGTGTTAACCCCAGAACAGAAAAATGCCTCGTTTATCGCTTTTCGAATCACGTCAACGACCCTTGATGAGCTGCAAGCGCTGTTCTCGGTATTAACTCAACGCATTGCTTTTCTGACCCAAGTACAAAAATCCACGCCAAATCAGAATGATAAAATGCCTCCCGCTGAGTCTGGGATTTTAGGCACGCTCATTCAACCTGACGCCCTGAGTGTCACGGTTTCCTTGGGAGATAGCTTATTTGATTCACGCTTTGGATTAGAAAAGCTTAAACCGAGTCAATTGGTGGAAATGACCAGCTTCCCGAACGACCGTTTAGAAGACAAATGGTGTGGTGGTGATGTGGTGCTGCAAATTTGTGCCAATAGCCAAGAAAGCGTGATTTATGCGCTGCGCGATATTCTCCGCCACACTTCACCTTATTGGTTCCCGCTATGGAAAATCGATGGGTTCTTACCATCACGGGATATCGATAGACGCTCTACCCCAATTAATTTATTTGGCTTTAAAGATGGCACTGGTAATGCACCAGCCGACGATAGCAAATTAATGGATGAGCTGATTTGGGTGACTGAGGATAACAAAGAGCCAGCATGGTGTGTCGGCGGTACCTACCAAGCGGTTCGCCTAATTCGTTTTAATCTCGAATTTTGGGATAGAACACCGCTGGAAGACCAAGAAAATGACTTTGGGCGCCATAAAGCAACAGGTGCCCCCATGGGGATGAAGCACGAAATGGATGACCCTGCATTCGACAAAGATCCGCATGGTGACCGCGTGTTATTTGACTCCCATATGCGCCGTGCCGAACCAAGAAATCCAACGCGCCACACCGCCAAGTTACGTCGCCGTAGTTACAGCTACTCTCTTGGCTTAACTGATAACGGCGCTCTGGATATGGGACTGATTTTCGTTTCATACCAAAAGAACTTAAAAACCGGCTTTATTGATACTCAAAAACGGTTAAATGGCGAACCACTGGAGCGCTATATTAAACCGTTTGGTGGGGGTTACTATTTCGTTTTACCCGGCATTCAATCAGAGCAAGACCAACTTGCTAAAGGGTTATTTGCCGCGCTGAAAGACACTAAATAGCACCATAAAAAAGCCCCGAATATAATTTCGGGGCTTCTAGCTCGTTCATTTACAGACTGATTTTATTATCTTCTTATTTTTTGCGATCCTTCGCGTCTTGCTCAACTTCCTGTTTCCATTCCTCTGATATTGGTGCAGCATTCTGTTTGGCTTCTACGGCTTTATTGACTGCTTTATATGCCTTATCGTAACCCGTGCCATCTTGAACATAACCTGTAGCATTCGAACTCTTAATACCTATATTATCCGCAGCCGTAATCGCATCAATATTGGCACCCAAGAAAATAAAGTCCCACTTATCTTCAACTTCTGCAGATTTAATCATAGATTTAATCTTAGCCTGACTATATTTGGTGCTACTGTTCTCTTCACCGTCAGTAATAATCACAAACAAAACATTATTGTTCTTGGTGATTTTTCTATTCTCACGCATTTTCACCATGGTATCGCCAATGGCATCTAATAATGCGGTGTTTCCACCGACAGAATAGTCATCTAGCGTGAGGTTTTTCACTTTATCAATAGGTTCTCTGTTGTGTAATAAACTGGTTTTATTATTAAACAACACCGTGGTAATAAAGGTTTTACCCGCTTTATTTCTATTTTCTGTCAGCACGCTGTTATATCCACCAACAGTGTCAGATTCAAATCCTGACATTGAACCGCTTTTATCCAAGATAAACACCAAATCTAATACTTCAGAATCTTTAGCGGGTTCAACAATGGATTTAGCGCCAGAAACGCTAGAAAAAAAGAGTAGGAATACAGCAGATATTGCAGTAAAAAATGAAGTCTTAAATAAATTCATCACTGAGCCTCTTTATAATATTATCCTGACGAAACTACCTTTTAGTTTCCGTGTTTCAGCGGGATATCACATAAGATTACTCTGCTTAATTTATAAGCAAATTCTTAATTATAAAGACACTCAGATAAACTTAATGGAATATACTTACCTTACCCACACACCATAATTTCTGAGTTTGTTAATTTCTTTAATAAACCCATTAAGTTTTATATATTCCTCAGCCATATTGCTCGAAGGACTTTCAGTATACGTTTCCACTAACTGAACAGTTAATTGATGATATTGTTTATTTAAGTCTTGATGAATATCGACTTTGTTCGCATTTTTCAGCGTTTCTGTTAACGCTATAATCTCATTCGCCACCGATTGAACCTGTGGATCACGGAAGGCCGCTTGAGGAACTTGATAACTTAAGTGCTGGCTAATTGAATTATTTTCTTCATTTTGCGGTGAATTAGGTACTAAATTTTGATCGTGTTCGTTCGCAAAATATTCAATTAACTCAGATTGATCAAAACATTTTGATTTAATATCTTCTTGCTTGTACTGCTTATTCTCTGCCCCCGGCAACGCTTTGCCAATTGGGTAAGTACAACGGAATAAATTGCCATCAATCACCACGGCATCACTGCTTTTGATAGGTAAGCTTAATTCATGCCCATAAATAGTGACATTTCGCGGCGCGGGTTGATACCCCTTTTTATCTTGCTCGGTATACACTTCAGAAAATGTGTAATACACCCCATGATTAGGGTTTAGGATCCCGCCTGAGTTATGTTCAAACACCATAAATTTGGTGACATGACCTGTATTATCTTCAAGTGTATGTTCACCACTGGCTAATGATACTGATCCATACTGACTAGGCTCGACCAGATAATCTTTACCATCCACTTTAAAGGAAATCGTGTTTTCTGTTGGATTGCTATAATAGAACTTTCCTTTATTTCCCATAATATCGAGATCACCACAGGCAGTAATCAATAGCATTACTGTTGTGAGCAGGCTGACTTTCAATATAGCTTTCATGTATATCCTCAACATATTACACATCAAAAAAATAGACCAAAAAACAAACAGCCAAGGGTAGTAATCTTATTCATCCCAATAAAAATAGTTTTACGATTAGTGCTTAACACTTCTTACTTGTTGAAAATCAATCAATAATGACGAACTATAAAAAATAAGGTATAGAAAAGCGCTGTAAAATTAAGATTGATGAGTGGGCGTACGACGTAATGCTTTAAATAATAGCTGGAAAACAGATTCCATCGTCGGCGTTAGCGTTTGGTTATTACGCATTAAGGATATCGAACGTGTTAATGCAGGTTGTTGTAACTGTAAAACTTTTAGCTCAGGATCCCGCAAATGCACCGTATATAACTGAGGTAAAATACCAATCGCTAATTTCGACCTGACTAAACCATATAAGGTTTCAATATAATCGACTTGATAACGCGGATTAATATTAAAGCGATTACTTTCAATTGTAGCGCTCACTAATCGATTAATATTTCCTTTCGAAAACATAGCAATGTCACGGTTATTTAAGAACTTCCACGGTAGATGAAATGCATTATCTGAAATAAATTCATCACGGTGGATTACTGCAACAAATGGGTCATCTTGCAAAGGATATAAAGTTAACTCTTCAGGAACCGAGCTATCCAATACACCTACCCCAAAATCAATTTCGTTATTCACTAATTTATTCACTAGTGTATCATTCGTTTGGTCATAAAATTCCACATTCAGTTTAGGAAAATGTTGCTGTAATTGTTCAGGAATAATCGGGAATAATAACGAACTGACAGAAGGAACCAATCCAATGCGTAATGTGCCATCACCGCCCTCTTCGATAATTTTTTGAATATCACTGAAGCCTCGGTGGGAGACACTTAAAATACGCTCTGCATGAGGTAAGATTGCGGCGCCTAGCTCCGTCAATGTTACTGACGCTGCCGTACGGTTAATCAACTTACCGCCAATTACGGTTTCAATCTGCCGTATCGCACTGCTCAATGCAGGCTGACTCACCGCTAAGCGATTTGCGGTTTCAGTAAAATGACGCAGATGTGCAAGAGTCACAAAATATTGCAACTGCTTTAGAGTTAATGCCGGAAGGCGCTGCCATGGCTCAGTCATTGTATTTCCTCGCAAATTGGATCGTCATTCTTATCATGATGCGCTTCATTATAACCTCTCTTTATGATTCGATAAATTTTATCATCTTGGCAAACGTTTGCCTTGCTCATAAAGTAGCGACATAAATCTTTGAGATGGTGTTTTATGAAGCTAACAAATCAAACTCGACGTCGAGCCGTACAAGCCGCAAAAGGCGAAGTACCTTTTGACCTTTTACTCACCAATGCCAATATTATTGATATGGTCACTGGGGAAATTCGATCTGCGGATATCGGTATCATTGAAGGGCTGATTGCCAGCGTACACCCAACAGGAAGTCGTACTGATAGCCATGAAACCCATAATTTATCAGGAAAATTTATTTCCCCAGGTTTTATTGATACCCACGTTCATTTAGAAAGCTCCCATCTTCCCCCTGCTCGTTATGCTGAAATTGTCCTCACACAAGGCACCACCGCCGTATTTTGGGATCCCCATGAACTTGCAAACGTATTGGGGTTAGATGGCGTACGCTATGCCATTGATGCTAGCCGTAATTTGCCCCTTGATGTGATGGTTGCAGCCCCTTCTTCTGTGCCCTCTACACCAGGATTGGAAATGTCAGGTGCAGACTTCGCAGGACAAGAGATGTCCACGATGTTGAGCTGGCCGGAAGTACGTGGTGTGGCAGAAGTGATGGATATGTTCGGCGTGCTAAATGGCAGCGAACGCATGGAAGAGATCCTCGACGCCGGATTAAACTCAGGAAAAATCATTGAAGGTCATGCCCGCGGATTAAAAGGTGCTGATTTACAAGCTTACCTCGCTGCTGGCGTTACCTCCGACCATGAACTCACTTCCGCAGAAGACGCCCTCGAAAAATTACGAGCGGGGCTAACACTGGAAATCCGTGGTTCTCACCCTTACCTGCTACCTGAAATTGTGGCGGCATTGCAAACACTGCCGCATTTATCCTCACAAATCACGGTATGCACAGACGATGTTCCGCCAGACATATTGATTGAAAAAGGCGGCGTGATTGCGCTGCTGAATTTATTAATTGAGCACGGAATGAAAGCCACTGATGTGTTGCGCTTTGCGACATTCAATGGCGCAATTCGCTTACAGCGCAATGACTTAGGTTTGATAGCCGCAGGTCGTCGCGCCAACTTAGTGGTTCTTGATTCTCTCGATACCTTAAAAGCTCAGCAAGTTTATGTCGATGGCAAAAAAGTGGCAGAGAATGGGCAACTTGTTTCGCCGATTGCCACTGAAAATACGATTTTACCGCCACGCGATACCATGCACCTAGCGCCAATCTCGGCTCAAGATTGCCAGCTTCAATTAGCTGACTTGCAAAATGGTACTGCGCGTTTACGTCATATTAGCGGTGCCCGCTTTACTCAGTGGGGAGAGGTCGATGTTCAAGTCGAAAATGGCATCGTGCAACTGCCTGATGAATTTAGTTTGATCCGCGTACAACATCGCCATGGACGCCATAACGCCAAACCACAAATTGCCTTACTAAAAGGATGGGGAGAATTACGCGGCGCCATTGCCACCAGCTACTCCCATGATTCCCATAACCTTGTAGTGCTCGGACGTGATGCCAACGATATGGCAATGGCAGCCAACCTGCTGATTGAAAGCGGTGGCGGTATGGCGTTAGTTCAAGATGGTAAAATCCTTGCTCATGTGGCGATGCCCATTGCAGGTATGCTCTCGGAATTACCTGCACCTGAGCTGGCAGAACAATTTCGCCAACTCAGAGAATTGAGCAGCCAAATTGCTGACTGGGAACCCCCATATCGTGTATTCAAAGCCATCGAAGGCACTTGTCTTGCCTGCAATGCTGGCCCACATTTAACCGATTTAGGACTGACTTGCGGTACCACTCGCCAGATAGTTGATGCCGTCTTAGAACGTGCTGAAAGTAATAACGGTATTAAAAACACTCATCCAATAAAAAATAATGATAGGAGCGCCAATTAATGGCTAACGATTCTCTTCATCAGCCAACATCAGGGAGTTGGTTAGAAAGGCGTTTTGCGCTGCGTGAACGTGGCAGTTCAATCAGAACAGAATGCCTCGCCGGAGCCACTGGGTTCCTTGCAGCAGCCTATTTGCTCGTAGTTATTCCCGGACTGTTAGCCGCAGGCGGCATGGATAAAGGCGCAGCGACCACAGGCACTATAATCGTGTTTGTACTCGCTAGCCTATTAATGGCGTTCTACGCTAACTTGCCTTTTATTGTGGGTCCCGGTATTGGTGGCTCGGTATTAGTGGGGATTACCCTTGCAGGCAGTGAAGGAATTGATTGGCAAATCGGTTTAGGCATCGCCTGCTGGTCTGGAATTTTATTTTTCCTGCTCACCAAATTCGGTTTACGTGAGGTTGTGACTCGCTCCGTACCACAATCCATCAAATTAGGCTTAACAGCATCTATCGGTCTGTTTGTGGCAGTGTTGGGCTTTCGTAATGCAGGCTTAGTATTAGCCAACCCAAAAACCAACGCATTAATGCTGGGGGATTTTCTCTCTCCGGGTGCCTTAGTCGCTCTTGCAGGCTTCTTTGTGGCTATCGCATTGCAAGCTCGCCGCATTCCCGGTGGGATCTTATGGGCGATTTTGTTCGCCACCGTGTTAGGCATTCCGTTCGGCGTCACAAAGTTACCAGAAAGCTTTATTGGCATGCCGCATTCTATTGCGCCAGTCTTAGGTCAGGTGGATTTAATTGGCGCCTTAAATATCGCCTTCTTACCTTTCTTATTTGTGTTCTTCGCCGCGGAGTTTTTCTCTACTATGGGAACCACATTAGCTGTCGGCGGTGAAGCCGGATTGCTGGATAAAGAAGGCAACATGCCAAATATCAACCGCCCGTTTATTGTCGACTCCATCGCCGCGGCGTTAGGTCCAATGGTCGGTATTCCAGCGGCAACCGCATTAATTGAATCTTCAGCAGCCGCTGAAGCAGGCGGTAAAACCGGTATGACAGCATTAGCGGCGGCGTTCATGTTCCTGCTTATGTTACTGTTTACCCCAATCGCACTAATGATCCCGGCACAAGCTACCGCTCCTGCATTAATTTTAATTGGCTTAAATATGTTCAGCGGATTACGTAAAGTGGACTTAGCGAACTTTACCGACGGTCTGCCAGTATTAATGATGGTGATGATCACTTTAATCGCGAACAGCTTTGGTACAGGGATTGCAGGTGGGTTACTGTTTTATATCTTAATTAAAGCGGTGGCAGGCAAGTGGCGTGAAATTCCAATCAGTCTGTGGATCCTCGCTGTGCCATTAGTGTATTACTTCTCAACGTTAGTGAAGCACTAAGTCTGCTCCCCTTTTTATTAAAATAGCCTCTATTTGAGGCTATTTTTCTATTTGCATCTTATTTAAATCTGCATATTAAATCAGTGGGGGAATTTGAGGCTGAATTGGCACTTCGATCACCGTTGGGCCTTGACGCTTAAATGCCTCACGGCAAGCCGCTTTGACCTCATCTACCGTCGTGGCTTTTAACGCCGTGCAACCATAACCTTTACCCAGCGCCACAATATCCAAGTTTGGAATATCCAGCCCCGGAACTCCTGGCGTTTCTTCTAACACCGCGAAGGATTTCAAAATGGCGTACTCGCTATTTCGTGGGATCACAAACACAATCGGTAAATTATGTTGTGCCGCACTCCATAGCCCTTGAATCGAATATTGCATCGAGCCATCACCAATAATCGACATCACAGGGCGGTGTCGACCACTGTCTTTTTCCGCTAAAGCGATTCCCACGCTTGCTGGTAAGTTCCAACCTAATGATCCACTGGCAAAGGTATAGAACGAATCCGGTGCATCAATTGGCCATTCACGATGTAATTCGCCGAGGTTTGACGGCGATTCTTCCACCAAGATAGTCTCTTTCGGGGAGACTTCTCTCAGCGCTTTAAACAGCTGCGCTGCACTTAATACCGTTGAATCCCCCTTCACCCCTGGTGCGGCAGGGTGTGGAGCCATACCATGGGACTGTTTCTCAACCTTATTTTTCGCTGCCGTTCTGGCGTTCACTAACGGAGTCAGCCCTTCAATCGCGAGTACCGCATCACTGAGTAAGCTATCACCAACCGGTGCTCTTCCTACCTCAATAGGGTCATCGGTAATGTGCAGTAAACGCATGCCATCTGGCAAATAACTCCCTGCTACATAAGGATAATAACGGAAAACAGGCGCCCCGATAATCAACGCCAAATCATACCCTTTTAGCTTATCGGACAGCGGTCCCATCGCGAAAGGCAACCCGCCAGCATACAGAGGATGCGTTTCAGGGAATGGCGGACGTTCCGATGCTGGCGCCGCCCAAACAGGTACATTCAATTTTTCGGCTAACGCAATGCCCGCGTCCCAGCCTTCCCCCCGCGCAATGGCGGAGCCATAAATCAGCACTGGATTTTTGGCAGAATTCAGAGCATCCGCAAATGCTTGTAAACGAACAGGATCATAACCAATGCGCTGGGAAACTTCACGCACAACCGCCTCTTGGGCAACGGCAGGTTTATCCCAATCATCAAGGGGGATTGATAAGAAAACGGGTCCCGCTGGTGGCTGAAGTGCCATCGCATATGCTCGCATAAATGCCGCTGGCACATCTTCCGCACGCTCCGGCTGGTAACTCCATTTGACCCATGGTTTTGGTAAGGTTTCAGGCTCAATATTGGTTAGCCAAGGTTCCATCAGCAACATTTCACGGGTTTGGTTACCCGCCGTGATAATCAGTGGCGTACGGTTCATATAGGCGGTGAGAATATTACTCATCCCATTACTTAGCCCCGCGGAAGTATGCAAGTTGACCATTGCCACTTTGCGCATTCCCTGAGCATAACCGTCAGCTGCTGCTACAGCAGATGCTTCATGTAATGTTTGGATATAACGAAAATCACTCGGAAAATCTTTTAAGAATGTCTCTTCAGTTGAACCAGGGTTACCGAAAATGGTCGTAATATTCAATTGGCGTAGTAAATCAAAAGTCACTTGGCGAATGGTTTTCTTCATTTAAAATACCCTAATTAAGATACCTGAATTAATCCCCATCATAACCAATCCCCCCAATGAAAAACATTTTCCTCTCAGAGAATTAATCTTATTTAAAACCTAAAGATTGCTTTTTATTTTATTTAAATACAATCAGTTAAATGAACATCTTGTTTCGATGATAACAATCCAATGGGAATAAATACTGCACTCTAAGATTTAATCCATATAAAGCATGAAAGATGCTTAAGAATATTGGTCTTTATACTAATTTCAGCTTCAATTTGACGCGGAAAAAGCAGATTAATCGCCAACAAAACTGACTAAAACGTGAGTTATGTAGCAATTTTTTAACATTCATTAACAATATAGCGGCTTTTATGTCACCCATCACATTTCCAACAATTACCACGACTTAGCGCCAGCGCTAATACACCAAAAGAGATGATGAAATCACGTTATTTTCCCGCCAGATAAGAGAAATTAAAATGCCTAATAAAATCAATTTGTTATTTTATTATTATTTATTTCTTTGATTAAATCCTCCTCTAGTAATGACTTAAACCAATCAATGAAAGTACTTTTTTCATACGATTTACTTAACTAAAAGTTATATCAACCTCAACAAAACTCATTGTTAAACAAAAGTTAAGCAAAGTAACTTCATTTAACACTAATGTTAAATCGCAAAAGTGAATGCTCTGGTAAACAAATGTGAGGTAAAAATAATGACACTAGATGCCAGCTATACGCTATTGTTTGCATGCTTAGCGCTGCTTATTGGGATGATTGTGGTGAAAATCAGCCCTTTTCTACAGAAAAACCATATTCCTGATGCTGTTGTCGGTGGATTTATTGTTGCTATCGTTTTATTAATTGTTGATAAAGCAGCAGGCTATACTTTCTCGTTTGATACCTCATTACAAAGCACATTGATGATCGCTTTCTTCTCATCAATTGGTTTAAGTTCAGATTTTTCGCGATTAATAAAAGGCGGGAAGCCTCTCGTTATTTTAACACTCGCAGTTACCATTTTAATTGTGATCCAAAATGCTGTGGGCATGGGTATGGCTGTCATGCTAAATGAAAGTCCATTTATCGGTCTGATTGCAGGTTCAATCACATTAACAGGCGGTCACGGTAACGCTGGTGCTTGGGGTCCTATCCTTGCCGATAAATATGGTGTAACAGGGGCTGTTGAGCTGGCGATGGCGTGTGCGACTATGGGCCTGGTTCTTGGTGGGCTTGTCGGTGGGCCAGTAGCACGCCACTTACTAAAAAAAGTGACCATCCCAAAAGCAACTGAGCAAGAAAAAGAGACCATCCTTGAAGCATTTGAGCAACCAACGGTAAAAAGAAAAATCAACGCCAATAACATCATTGAAACCATTTCAATGCTGATTATCTGTATCGTTGCGGGTAGCTATATCAGTGAGTTAGTAAAAGATACGCCAATGCACTTACCAACTTTCGTTTGGTGTCTGTTTGTCGGTATCATCATTCGTAACGTCTTAACCCACGTGTTTAAACATGAAGTTTTCGAACCAACCGTTGACGTTTTAGGTAGCGTGGCACTCTCGTTATTCCTTGCTATTGCGCTAATGTCATTGAAGTTTGGTCAATTAGCTAGCATGGCGGGTCCAGTATTAATCATTATCGCAGTACAAACCGTTGTGATGGTGTTATTCGCCTGCTTTGTCACATTCAAAATGATGGGCAGTGACTATGATGCTGTCGTTATCAGTGCGGGTCATTGTGGATTCGGAATGGGGGCAACGCCAACGGCAATCGCCAACATGCAAACCATTACTCGTGCATTCAGCCCATCACACAAAGCCTTCTTAGTGGTACCAATGGTCGGTGCTTTCCTGGTGGATATCACCAACAGTATCATCATCAAGCTATATATTGAATTAGGCGCAGCCATCGCATAATCCTCAATAGCATATGCCGGCTCATAACCAAAAGTATATGAGCCGGCATTTTTCATTTCTGGTAAGTGACCCCGATATCGGATCCATGACACCTTTTTCTGTAGAATAAGAAAAAATGCAAAGTATTACCTAGTTCTAACCATGGACGACCAATAATGAAGTTAAGGCACCTTGATATCTTTTATGCTGTGATGACCTGCGGTTCACTCACTCGAGCAGCAGAAGTTCTGCATATTTCCCAGCCAGCGGCGAGTAAAGCACTCAAGCATGCTGAACAGCAATTGGGACTCGTTTTATTCCAACGGATCCGAGGGAAATTACTGCCAACAGATGAAGCCAATTTATTATTTGAAGAGGCAAAAGAGGTTTATCAGAATTTAGATAGACTCAGAATTTTGGCACAGAATTTATCTAGAAACCCACAAGGTAAGTTGGCTATTGGGTGTTTACCTAGCCTAGGGCTTAACTTAGTGCCTGAAGTCACAGCACTGTTTATTAAAAAGCATCCAAATATCAAACTCACTATTGGTACCCATCACACCACAGATATTTTGCAATTATTAACTCAACAAGATCTCGATATTGGTATCGCATTTAATTTGGCCATTGAAGGTGGGATCACCGTATTGCCTGTTGCTGATATACCTCTCGTCTATGTGGATAGTCAGGCTCCCGCGAAATCTCCCGTCTCACTGGTGGATATCGACCAAGACCGCTGGATCCACCCAGGCTCCGACTCCCTCTCTCAACTGCTACAGCAGAGGCATGAGTTCCAAGAATCAAATATTAGCGTGCACACTTACCACATGGCTGCGGAGTTTGTTCGTGCAGGCCTAGGTTGCAGTATTACTGACATTTTTTCTGCAGAACATACGCTGCCAGAATCGATGATCTACCCTCTTAAAGAAAATTTGCATTTAGCCGTATCCGTTTTCCATCGAGCAGATAGACCGCTCACGAAAGCCGCACAAAATTATGTAAACACCTTGTCGCTAATACTAAAAAAACGCAACGCAGTAGTTAACCAAAAGTTATACTCCGGTGATGAAAACTCAATTGTTTAGTCTGACTATTCGCCGTTAAATGATAACTCCTAAGTTATTATTGGTTGCGGAATATTATGACTAAACATGTGGTAGTGATTGGTGCTGGAGTGATTGGATTAAGTACCGCATATGCTTTAATTAAAGCGGGTCAAACAGTCACATTAATTGAATCTGATTCTGGCGTTGGCATGGAAACCAGCTTTGCCAATGGCGGACAATTAAGTTATCGCTATGTTTCGCCGCTTGCAGATGCAGGCGTTCCATTACAAGGCTTACGCTGGATGGGTAAAAATGATTCCCCATTAAATTTAAGAATCGATTTTACATTACAGCAGCTTTCTTGGATGACCCAATTCACCTTAGCCTGTAACCGCACCACCAATAAAATTAATGGCGCTCATTTATTACGATTATCACTACTCAGTCAAAATGTCATGAATACGTGGCGTATGAATGGTGATATTGCCGATTTCGCTTGGGAAAAATCAGGAAAATTAATTATCCATCGCGAACAATCTAGCTTTAAAAAAGCCAGTGAAACCGTAGATAAGGAATTTCAAAAAGTTTTGAATGCCAATGAAATCGTTGAGTTAGAGCCTGCATTAAAAAATATTCAATCAGAGTTAGTGGGTGCGATTTACGCCCCCGATGATGAAACCGCTGATTGTTATTTATTCTGCAAAAATATTCTGGCTTATTTATCAACACAGCCGCAATTTACATTATGCCTTGAGCACTCGGTCAAATCCTTTATTAAACTTGGCAATATCATTACGGGTGTAGAAACAAATCAAGGCTCAATTCAAGCAGACGATGTGGTAATTTGCGCAGGTAATGGTAGCCGTGAGTTATTAAAACCCCTTGGCATTGATGTGCCAATTCTCGGTTTAAAAGGCTATAGCCTCAGTGTGGAATATCCACAAATGGCACATATCGTTCCTAAACTTAGCGTGACCGACTACGGCAATAAAATTGTCTACGCCAAACTAAATGATCAATTACGCATCGCTGCTATGGTCGATATTGGTTATGACAAATTTGGATTACGAGAAAACAGAATTTCTGCATTAAAAAATATTATTAAAAAAACATTCCCGGATTTACCTAAAATTGATAAAGCTGAAACATGGTGCGGTTTACGTCCGTCAACACCAAAGGGACCACCAATGTTAGGCAAAACTACACACAGCAACTTATGGCTCAATGTGGGTCACGGCAGTTTAGGTTTTACATTAGCAGCGGGTAGCGCAGAGATATTAACTCAGCTCATTACCCAGCAACGCTCCCCTATTTCATTAGAAGGATTAACGAGGTAATTAATGTCCATTAAACGTAATAACCCAAAACCACGCTTAGCAGACAGCGTTGAATATGCTGGATTAGTTTACTTATCTGGACAAGTGCCTACAGATTTAACCGGAGATATTACCGCTCAAACCCAAGATGTATTAAACAAAATTGACACATTATTAGCTGCTAGCAATAGCGATAAAACCCGTATTTTATCAGCTCAAGTGTGGGTAAAAGACATGAAGCGTGATTTTGCTGACTTTAATACCGTTTGGGAAAATTGGATGCCAGCTGAATTTAGCCCTGCTCGTGCCGCTGTTGAAGCGAATATGGCTCGAGATCAAGTACTCGTTGAAATCATGGTGACCGCAGCACAACGCTAATTTTAATTTACTCTATGGCATTCAAAAGACTAAATTTATTCTCTTGAATGCCTTTTTTATGCCTTTTATCATCTTTTTTATCCAATTTCCCTCTTAATAACTCTTTTTATTATCACTTCTAATAAAAAAAATGCTCTCCTCTTGGTTATTCCATCTACTATTATCTATATATATATATTGAAATAATTGTTTGAAAAATAAAAATAAAACCAATGATTATCGGTTAGTTTTATACCAACGTGGAGAAATTACATGATCCAAACCGTCATTGAGCATGTTTTATCCAGATTACAGTCTCTCGGCATTAATGATATTTTTGGTGTTGCAGGTGATTATGCCTTTCCTATTAATGATGCCGTCTGCGCCTCCCCAAATTTACGTTGGATAGGAAACTGTAATGAATTAAATGCCGCCTATGCCGCAGATGGCTATGCCCGTTTAAAAGGCGCCGCAGCGCTTGCCACTACTTTCGCAGTTGGAGAGCTCAGTGCATTAAATGGCATTGCAGGGGCTTATGCAGAAAGATTACCTATTTTTCATTTAGTCGGTATGCCTGCCAGCCATATCCAAGAAAATCAGGCTATTATGCACCACACTTTAGGCGATGGTGATTTCGAGGTATTTTACAAAGTCGCTCAATCCTTTTCGTGTGCTCACGCGATTTTGACACCAGAAAACTGTGTCAGTGAAATGACCCGTTTAATAACTCAAGCTTTTGCGCAAAGACGCCCAGTTTATATTGGCATTCCGGCTGATCAAGCAATAAAACGCATCGTTGTACAGAACATCAGACCGCTCACATTACCCAGTAGTCGTCCTGATAACTTAAAAAAAGTCATCAGTTTGATAGTCAATAAACTCAGCCACAGCGAATCTCCATGCGCCTTACTGGGTTCACTCATATCACGGTTTGATTTAGTCAAAGAAGCAGAAGCATTTATTAAAGTCACTCAATTACCTTATGCCACCATGTTTATGGATAAAGGCGTTTTAAATGAAACCTACTCACAATATATAGGCATGTACAGTGGGCATTTAATGAATCCTACCATTGCTGAGTTTATTGATAGCTGCGATTGTATTATAAATATTGGCGCAGTAATGAGTGATGTGAATACAGGGTTTTTCACCGCAGATCTTCACGCCAATAATATGATCCATATAATGGATAATTATGTGGTTATAGATTCAACGGTCTATTCTGATGTCTATATCTATGAGCTACTTTCTGAGCTAAAAGATATCCTGACATTTATTCCGAGTAACTCAATAAAAGTTCACGGCTTAGGCGAACCAACCAGCAATGATAACGGAAAAATAACTAGTCATTACTTATACCCGCGATTTGAAAAATTCATTAAGCAAAATGACATCGTGATAGCGGATACTGGGACATTTTCCATGGGGCTAGGCTTTGCACTTCTTCCTAAAGAAGTTTCTTTTCAAACTCAATCCCTATGGGCGTCGATTGGTTGGGCAACCCCTGCGGCACTAGGAGCAGCACTTGCCGCACCTCACCGGCGAGTGATCTTGGCTACCGGCGAAGGCTCCCATCAATTGACAGCGCAAGAAATTAGTTTATTTGCCCGCTGGGGGCTGAAACCACTGATTTTTGTTCTCAATAATGATGGTTATTTAATTGAGCGCCTTTTCTGCCATGAACCCGAGACCTATTACAACGATGTCCACCCCTGGAACTATGCCCAGCTTCCCGCTGCTCTTGGATGCAAAAATTGGTATTGTCAGAAAGTTACCACTTGCGATGAACTCAACCGAGTTCTCAATACACTCGAAAGAATAGATACTGCGGCTTATATTGAAATCATCACAGATAGATATGAAGCCTCAGATTTACTGCGAGCAATGGGAAAAATGATCAAGGCTGAGATACCAAAACATCTAAAATAATGACACTTAGCCCCCTAGGCTACGGAGGCTCACAATCATAAACGGAGAGATCCTCAGCGTCGCCTCCTGCGGATCCACCAAACTCCAACAATCACCAATACAATAATAGCTAGCCAAGAGAAATGCGGGTGAAATGGGAGCGCAAAGATAAGAGAGCTAACAAAGTAACCGATAGAAACAATCAAGCATCCCCAAATGGCGCCGCCAAGGATATTTAATGCAAAAAATCTGAGTGGATTTACCTTGCTGGCACCAATAATAATCGGTCCAACAGTTCTCATTCCATACGCAAAGCGGATCCCAATAATAATCCAATTTTCATGGCGTTGTATTAACTGCTGAACCCGTACAATCTTACTCTGATGTTTTTGAAATTTAGGCAATACCCGAGCACCAGCATAACGCCCGACAAAAAAAAGCACATTGTCACTGACGACACCACCAAGAGCGGCAAATAACATCGTCAAAGGATAAGAGAGTAATTGATTATGTGCGGCCACTCCCGATAGAAAAGCAGCCGTTTCCCCTTCGAGCATCGCGCCAAGAAATACAGCCCAATAGCCATATTCCATTAACCACTGAGTTAATACTTCAGACATAAGACCGAGATCCCTTCCTGAACAACTGATAATGGATATCTTTAGCTAAAATCTTAACACAGATAAAATTAAATTTTTGTTTGTATTCTTGGTCATTCAATAAGGTGGGAGCCTTACGGCTAAAACGAATGGCACATAAAAAAACTGCACTTAACGACAACTTAAGTGCAGGGGATCACGACGCATAAAATATAAATATAGACTATTTATTGTATAAGCTAGCATTGATTGAAATATCGTTACCTTCACCTTCAGAGTTCACTGAGGTAATAATAAAGTATTTTGCGCCCGCTTCATCCGCTTTTTGTGAAACCGCATTAACATAATCCGTTGTGGTCGCTGCATTCATTACGATATTAATATTGCCAACTAATTTCATTTCCATGGACTGAACATAATTAATCTCAGTTGCACTCATCGCAAATGGACTTAAAAACATCAAAGAAACCAATGCAATTTTTAATTTATTCATCAACATCACCTTTTATTAAAATAACGCCTTCATTTAATTACATTCTTTTTTAGAGAATGAAATCATGAGCATCGTTAAAAGAATATTAATTTCCTGATAATATAAGACTATATTTACCTATTAAAATAAAGAATGTAGCGATGAATATCAAATTTAATATCGTGTGAAACTTAGCATAAATTGCTTTTATTTATGCGATTTCTGACGTTTTAAATCAGTACTAAAAATATGTCCCAGTCTGATGCTAAAACGAATATAACGATGCCACTGACTTACCTAATTTTTTGGCCAGATCAGAAGAGGCATACCTATCCATGACTATCTCAATATAGGCTGCTGAATCCGCGACTTCCGCTTGTTTAATGACAGCATCTAACTCATCGCAAGTGGTGACTTTTTGACAATACCAATCAGTGCAACCTAATGCAGCTGGCAATTGTGCATAATTCCACTGCGGTAAGTCGTTATAGTATGCTTCAGGCTCTTTACATAATAATCGCTCAATTAAATAACCATCATTATTGAGTACAAAAACAATCGGCTTTAATCCAAAACGTGCAAACTGACTAATTTCTTGCGCTGTTAATTGGTGTGAACCTTCCCCCGTCACTAAGATCACGCGCTTATTGGGTGCTGCTATTGCTGCACCAAATGCCGCTGGCGTTGCCCAACCAATTGAACCCCATAATGTTTGGTTATGAAACTGAGCATCTTTAGGCAGTAAAGCAAAACCTAAACCCATTGATGCAGTTCCTGTTTCGGCCATCACAATATCCTGTTCCTTGAACATTTTCTCTAAACGCGGATACAGATATTGTGCGGTAATTTGACCATTATCGCCTTGTCGAGGCTCACCCAATCCTTGAGCTGCAATACCTTGATGTTTTAACGAAGGTGCTAATGTTTGCAATTTATCCAATACCTCTTTCATCATCACATTTGGGTAAACCGCAGAACCTACTTTCACCTGATCCGCTAAAATATTAATACGTTGCTCAGTAGAGATAGATGCCGTAAAACTGCCGGAGTTAAAGTCAGTTAATACCGCGCCAATGCCTAAAATACAGTCGCAACTTTCAACAAACTCCCCAACTTGAGCATTCATTAATTTGCCATTATAGATTCCCATATACGTCGGGTTAGATTCACTCACAATACTTTTATCCATAAACATCGTGGCATACGGCAGGCCTGTCTTATCAATAATTGCCTGCACATCATCCGAATACCCTAAGCGCGCCGTCAGAATCCCCGGAATAATACAGGCTTTTTGGCTGGCATTAAGTTTATCTAAAATGGCATTCACTGCTGCATTGAGTGACTGCATATCACTTTTCTGTGGCTCAATTTTTTTATGTTTTCCATTGTCAATGACAGGCATCACTGCGTAATCAGATGGGAATCCCATATAGACAGGACGACGCTCTTTTAGGGCTGTTGCAATTAATCGCTCGGTTTCATCAATGCAATTTTCTGGCGTCAATATCGCATGGGCGCAGCTCAAATGTTGGCTCATTTGATAAAACACATCAAAATCACCGTTGCCTAAAGTGTGGTGAACAAGGCGATGATTTTTCTGGACGCCACTCGCAGGCATGCCCACTAGATGAAAGACGGGCAAATGCTCAGCATAAGACCCCGCAAGACCATTCAATGCGCTGAGTTCACCCACACCAAAGGTTGTCGAAAGTGCGGCAACACCTTTGATTCTTGCATAACCATCTGCGGCATAAGCGGCATTTAACTCATTACAATTACCAATCCAACGCAATGAGTCACTTTCACAAACCGCATCTTCAATAGGAAAAGCGTAGTCCCCCGCAACCCCAAAAATTTCGTTGATACCCAGCGCTTGCAAACGTTCAAGAACATATTCGATAACAGTTTTCATAATATCATTCCCAATAATAATTTATGCTGATTGTTCAGCCTTGTATTATTACTAGTCCTAATATTGCATTAGCGGAAATTATTTATAATCATTATTGCTATAACAAAATGTAATAGAGGTCACGATGGATATTCGAGGGTTACGCTATTTTGTCGAAGTGGTACAAGAAAATAACTTTAGCCGAGCGGCAGATAAATTATGCGTCACTCAGCCAGCAATCAGCCGCAGTATTCAAAAATTAGAGCAAGAACTCGAAGTGACCCTACTGATCCGAGAAACCGATGACGTGAAACTGACCGATGATGGTGAGATTTTATTTCGTCATGCTCAGCAAATTTTGGCGCAGTTCGACACTCTTAATAACGCACTAAGAGACAAATCGGGTCCACTCACTGGAGTCTTGAAAGTTGGTTTACCACCTGTCATCGCCTCAACCTATTTTGCCGACATCATCATGGCATTTAGCCAGAAATATCCGCAGGTTGAGTTGCAGATCATTGAATTAAGTTCAAACCATATGATGAATGCCATGCTCAAAGGAGATGTAGAAACAGCAGCGGTAATGTCACCATTTGATGAACAACGATTTCATTTATACCGCTTTGCTACCGACCGATTGATGCTATTAGTGAACGATAAACATCCATTAGCCACCCAAAATAGCGTTAAGTTTGCAGAACTTCTGAATGCGCCATTTATCTTTTTTCAAGATAGCTTTCGAATTAATGAATTAGTTGTGAGTGCTTGTGGGATCTATGGCAAAAAACCGATTATTGCAGGACGCAGTGGGCATTTAGATCTCGTGATGGCGATGGTACGTGCAGGGGTTGGCGTCACTTTACTCCCTGAAAGTATGTGGAAAAAGAACCATATTGAAGGGCTTTCCATTATTCCAGTCACAGAGCCAGTTCTGGCTTATGAGCTGGCACTGGCAACTTTGAAAGAGTCCCATCCAAGCCGCCGAGCGATAGCATGGAATGAGTTAGCGTTAAAAATGCTGAATACACGCCCATAATTATTAACTATTACAATGGATTATAACTGACAGACACCGACTTGATAGATACCTTTAAGTTAGACAAGCTTGTTTTAGGAAGACATATTGAGAATAACGCGACATGTAGAAATTGAAAGAAAAATGCGAGATTTTATCGGTGCCGGTTAAATAACCGACACCAGAGAAATTAACACCAGCGTTCTGCCGCCCATTCGGCCTGCTGTTGCGCATCGTGGAATGTCCAGGCCACGAAGCGACTGATTTTTTGCCCTTGCGCCATTTCAATGGTGCGAACTTCGGCCGCACCCACTTGCTTCAACACGTGATAAATCGAAGGCAACGTCGCGCTTTTAGAAATCAACGAGGTGAACCACAGGCAGTTTTGCGCCAGGCTCACGCTCTCCTCTACCATTTTACGTACAAAGGCTTCTTCACCGCCTTCACACCATAGCTCTTTATTTTTTCCACCAAAGTTCTGTACTGGCGTGCCGACCTCCTCGCCTTTACCCAGCTTTTGCAGTTTGCGGCGGGTACTGGCTTGCGCTTCCTGTTCAGAGCTATGGAACGGAGGATTACACATTGTGGCATCAAATTTCTCCGCCACACCGATGATGCCGTTCAAAATAGATTCAGGTTGTTTTTGCAAACGCAGACGCACGCTGTTTCTCAGCGTCGGATTCATCTCCACGATCATTTTGGCCGCATTGAGCGATACAGGTTCAACCTCCGAACCAGTAAAACGCCAGCCGTACTCACGCAGGCCAATGATAGGATAAATACAATTGGCGCCAACGCCCACATCAAGGATAGCCACGCCTTTACCACGAGGGATCTCGCCGCCGTTACTGGTCGCCAGCAGGTCAGCCAGATGGTGTAAATAGTCGGCACGCCCAGGGATCGGCGGGCACAAATAACCGGCAGGAATGTCCCAGTGTTCGATGCAATAAAAATGTTGCAGCAACGCACGGTTAAGCATTTTAACTGCCGTAGGATCGGCAAAATCTACCGAGATGTCGCCCCAGGCGTTCGGTTTGACGAATGGCTCCAGAGCAGGGCAACTGGCGATCAGCGCCGGGAAATCATAGCGCGAGCGATGACGATTACGCGGGTGCAAGCCGCTTTTCTGCTGCGGGAAGGTTTTCTTTTTTTCCACCGTGACGGGCTCTCTTAAAGGTATTTCTGGCGCGTACGATACCATATACCCTAGAGCTTTCAAGTTGCAGGTAGGCGACAAGCGAAGATAGGCGGGAAGCATATAGATAAACTATGTGACTCGGCGAGCTGAGCGTATAGCTCAGTGACCAGGCATCGACCTAATTGGCGTAACTGTTTCAACTCATGTAACTCATGTAACTCATGTAACTCAACTTACCACGCAATAACATTTTGAGGTAAATTCCCCGTTATTAGCAGTACAAGTTTTCCCTTAACTGGGCTACTATGAGGGTCGCAAACGCCCTTTCAACTTTCCGCGAATTCACCCTAACAACAAGATAAAATAGCGTTTACGCCGAAAGTCAAAAGCCCATAAATACATCAAATATTCAACAAGTTAAAAACATGACAGAAAACCAAAGTTTCGAATCCCATACGCCGATGATGCAGCAGTACTTAAAACTCAAAGCACAACATCCCGATATTTTGCTGTTTTATCGTATGGGGGATTTTTACGAACTGTTCTTTGATGATGCTAAAAAAGCCTCTCAGTTACTGGATATCTCTCTCACCAAGCGTGGTCAATCTGCAGGTCAACCTATCCCGATGGCGGGCGTTCCTCACCATGCAGCCGAAAACTATTTAGCGCGATTGGTACAGATGGGAGAATCTGTCGCCATTTGTGAGCAAATTGGTGATCCTGCCACCAGCAAAGGTCCTGTTGAGCGTCAAGTGGTGCGCATTGTGACACCGGGTACCATCACCGATGAAGCCTTACTTAATGAACGCCAAGACAACTTACTGGCAGCGGTATGGCAAGAGTCCCAAGGGTATGGCTTTGCGACCTTAGATATCGCATCGGGTCGTTTTATCATCAGTGAAATTGATGATGAAGAGTCATTAAAAGCCGAGCTTCAGCGTACCCGTCCAGCGGAATTACTTTATCCTGAAGATTTCGCTAGCATGTCATTGATTGAACTTAATAAAGGCTTACGCCGTCGCCCATTATGGGAATATGAATTAGACACTGCAAAACAGCAATTAAACCTGCAATTTGGTACCAAAGACTTAATCGGATTTGGCATCGAAAATGCGCATAAAGCCTTACGGGCTGCGGGTTGTTTGCTGCAATATGTGAAAGATACTCAGCGAACTGCACTGCCGCACATTCGTAGCATTATCATGGAAAAACAACAAGATAATGTGATTTTAGATGCCGCAACTCGCCGAAATTTAGAGCTAACCCAAAACCTTGCGGGGGGAACCGAAAATACCCTTGCCGCGATTTTGGACAAGTGTGTCACCCCAATGGGGAGCCGTATGCTAAAACGCTGGCTTCATACCCCATTGCGTAACCTCACTGTGTTGAATAACCGCCAGCAAGCCATTGGCGCACTGCAACAATACGACTTTGAGTTACAGCCGTTCCTTCGCCAAATTGGTGATTTAGAACGTGTACTCGCTCGCCTCGCATTACGCTCAGCGCGTCCTCGTGACTTAACGCGTATGCGCCATGCATTCCAGCAATATCATGATATTCACCAAATTCTGGCGCAATCCGATTGCGACTACCTCGGTGCGTTAACGCAACGTATTGGTCAATTCGATGAGCTTCAAAGCTTACTCGAAAAAGCAATTGTTGATGCCCCTCCGGTTTTAGTTCGTGATGGCGGTGTCATTGCCCCAGGTTACAACGGCGAACTCGATGAATGGCGAGCGCTGGCAGACGGTGCAACAGATTACCTCGACCGTTTAGAAATTCGTGAGCGTGAAAAACTGGGTATCGATACCCTAAAAGTGGGCTATAACGCGGTACACGGTTACTACATTCAAGTAAGTCGTGGACAAAGCCACCTCACGCCAATTCATTATGTTCGTCGCCAAACGCTGAAAAACGCGGAGCGCTACATTATCCCTGAATTGAAAGAGTATGAAGATAAAGTCCTGACATCAAAAGGCAAAGCGCTAGCTATCGAAAAAGCCTTGTATGATGAACTGTTTGATATGCTGCTGCCACATTTAGCCGCGTTACAAACCAGTGCCGAAGCGCTGGCTGAATTGGATGTTCTATCCACCCTCGCGGAGCGTGCAGACACCCTTGGATATGCCTGTCCTCAATTAACAGATAAACCTGGCATTCAAATTACTGAAGGTCGTCATCCGGTTGTCGAGCAAGTGCTTAGTGAGCCTTTTATTTCTAACCCGCTATCCCTTTCTCCCCAACGCCGCTTGCTGATCATTACTGGTCCCAATATGGGCGGTAAAAGTACCTATATGCGCCAGACTGCACTGACCACCTTACTGGCCTATATCGGTAGTTTTGTGCCAGCCAGTAAAGCCGTCATTGGGCCAATTGACCGTATTTTCACACGCGTCGGAGCCTCTGATGACCTCGCATCTGGGCGTTCAACCTTTATGGTAGAGATGACCGAAACGGCGAATATTCTGCACAATGCCACTGAACACAGCTTAGTATTGATGGATGAAATTGGTCGCGGTACATCTACCTATGATGGGCTTTCTTTAGCGTGGGCATGTGCTGAAAACTTAGTTAATCGCATCAAAGCAATGACCTTATTTGCAACTCACTATTTTGAATTAACCACCTTACCGGAAAAGCTGGAAGGTGCGGTCAATATTCACCTCGATGCGATTGAACACGGTGATACCATCGCCTTTATGCATAATGTGCAAGATGGCGCGGCAAGTAAGAGTTATGGTTTAGCCGTGGCTTCACTGGCTGGCGTCCCAAAAGAGGTGATCAAACGCGCGAAGCAAAAACTCAAAGAACTGGAAGTTATCTCCAATAATGCCAATGCGAGTCATGTAGATAGCGCTCAGCTGAGCTTCTTAGGGAGTGTGGAAGAGGAACCATCTCCAGTATTAGCCGCTTTAGAGGAAATCGACCCTGACAAGCTAACGCCACGCCAAGCCCTTGATTGGCTATATCGTTTAAAGGAAATGGATAAGTAGCATGGATGAGTACGCTGAATTATTAGCGCCAATTAAGCAATTTTTGCAGTGTGAAACTCCCGATGCGTGGATCCACAAAGCCAGTCAGCCTGAAAATTTACCGACGATTTTGAAGGATCATCTGCTGTGTGAATTAAAAGCGGCGCAAAGTGCCATGTTTTTAATTCGCAAATATGCAGTGGATAAAGAAAGTGCGGCGATTTTATTAGAGTGGTTCAAACCCTATGAAGCCTTTGCATATGATCGCATTGGTGATGTTCACACATTGAAGAATAAGAACCAAATTTCAAAACAGATCCTAGCAAAAAAACAGTCTCCGTATAGCCAAGATTTGATTAATAAAATGGTGTTGTTAATCAAAGAGGAATTGCACCATTTTTACCAAGTGCTAGAAATTATGCATCAGCGAGACATTGCGTATGATGGCATCACCGCAGGGCGTTACGCAAAAGGGTTATTCAACCATTTAGATCCTCATGATCCGAAAACCTTGGTGGATAAGCTTATTATTGGAGCTTACATTGAAGCACGCTCTTGCGAGCGGTTTGCCAAATTAGCGCCACACTTAGATGAGCAACTTGCCAATTTTTATACCTCATTACTACGTTCAGAAGCGCGCCATTATCAGGATTACCTACAACTTGCCCAGTTGATTAGTAAAACAGATATTACTGAGCGTGTACGTTTTTATGGAGAAGTTGAAGCGCAGTTGATTTCAACGCCAGATGATGATTTTAAATTCCATAGCGGCGTACCGATTGATTAACTCCACCGACTAAAAAGAAAAGCCTCTGTTATCAATGACAACAGAGGCTTCATGTGTTTTAACACGGCAGATTACATATTGAATAACGCTTCCAGCGTTAAATCTTCGCCTTGTAAAATATCTTTTAGACGTCTTAAACCTTCAACCTGAATTTGACGAACTCTTTCACGAGTGAGCCCAATTTCGCGCCCAACCTCTTCCAGAGTTTCCGCTTCATATCCCAACAAACCAAAACGACGCGCTAAGACTTCACGTTGCTTAGGATTGAGTTCATATAACCACTTAACGATATTCTCTTTTAAGTTGTTATCTTGGATAGTGTTTTCAGGCCCTGAATCATTATCATCCGATAATACTTCCAGCAATGACTTCTCAGAATCCCCTGCGATAGGCGTATCAACCGATGTAATGCGCTCATTTAAACGTAGCATTCGGCTGACATCTTCAACAGGTTTATCTAATTGTTCAGCTATCTCTTCAGGACTTGGCTCGTGATCGAGCTTTTGAGCAAGTTCACGGGCTGTACGAAGGTAAATATTGAGTTCTTTGACGATATGAATCGGTAGACGGATTGTTCGGGTTTGATTCATGATGGCACGTTCAATCGTTTGACGGATCCACCAAGTCGCATATGTTGAAAAACGGAAGCCTTTTTCAGGATCAAACTTTTCAACTGCACGAATCAACCCAAGATTTCCTTCTTCGATCAGATCGAGTAAGGCAAGACCTCGGTTGTTATAACGGCGAGATATTTTTACCACTAAGCGAAGGTTGCTTTCTATCATGCGCTGACGCGATGCCACATCCCCCCGAAGGGCTCTGCGGGCATAGAAAACTTCTTCCTCTGCGGTGAGGAGTGGAGAGAATCCAATTTCACTGAGATAAATTTGGGTTGCATCCAAAACACGTTGACTCGCGCTTTGGAGTAACTCCGTGTCTTCATCCAGTTCTGAAACTAGATCCTCTTCTTTGAATTGACTCTCATCAAATGCTTCATCCATCGCATTTTCATCGAGGTCATTATACAACTCGTTAACTTTCAGCGAACTTTGGCTCATCAGTGACTCCGACCCAAGATAATGAGGACGGAATGTGTCACTCCGCCCAGTTTATCGCTGCGGTAAATAACGCAACGGGTTTACTGATTTTCCCTTATAACGAATTTCAAAATGCAAACGAACAGAACTTGTTCCGGTGCTACCCATAGTGGCTATCTTCTGACCTTCAGCAACATCCTGTTGGTCACGCACAAGTAACGTATCGTTATGTGCGTAGGCACTTAAGTAGTCATCGTTATGTTTTATTATTATGAGATTTCCATATCCGCGCAGTGCATTGCCAGCATAGACGACTTTACCAGGAGCAGCTGCAATAACAGATTGACCGCGAGAACCAGCAATATCAACACCTTTGTTTCCACCTTGCGCATCAGAGAAGCCTTCAATCATCTTCCCATCAGCAGGCCAACGCCATTTAATTGACGAATTGTTGGTGCTACTTCCTGTTGTTGCTGTTGCAGTCGTAGTGGTTGGGCTCGCTGTTGTCGTTGAAACCGTTGAGGCTGGTTTCTTGTTATTCGGCAACATCTTACCTGAATTCTGCCCGCTACTATTTTCAGGATACCCATTAGTTGGTTGAATATCAACCGGGCGCTGTTGACTATTTGACGCCGTTTGTGTGATCGAGCTCACATTTGTATTACCAATATTTATCACCTGACCTACATCCAAGCTGTATGGTTCAGAAATATTGTTTTTCGATGCTAACTCACGGAAATCATTACCCGTTATATAGGCGATATAAAACAGAGTATCGCCGCGCTGAACGGTGTAGGTGTTGCCGTTATAACTGCCTTTAGAAATGCGGCCGTAGTCTCGATTATAAACAATACGTCCATCGCTGCTGGTTGAAACAGGTCTAGAGGTATTATTTCCCATCGAACTATTAGACGACAAATTAGGTCTGTCTGAAGGCATCGCCGTACTCATTCCAGTATTGGACGGAGGATTAGGCACCGTTCTTGGTGCAGATTGTTGGCTAGATGAACCTCCATCATTCACACTCGAAATCGGTGCTGCGGGATGATAAGGCGTTGAGCATCCTGCTAATAAAGCACCGCTAAATGAAAAGATAACCGCCCATCGAATTCTGTTTATTGGGCTAACAATTTTCATATTTCTTCTCCCGTGAAGAAAAATCTGACCTGATACTAAAGGGTTAGAATGCAATTAATGCTTATTGAATATTAGTATCTTAAAATATTTCGCTTATTAAAGCAGAAATATAAAATAATGGACAAGTTAAATGTATCAAAAGTATAACAAATTGAGATTATCACTTAACAGTTTGAGCGAAATAACCCATTAATTCCAAATAACTTAAAGGGCTATTAGCTCAAATCACCGGCAACAAGAGGGACAAAACGTACTTTTTCAATCACATTGGTGTGATAGTCATTACCGCGACGGGTAATTAATTTCAGAGCCTGATCTTTGTCACCGACAGGGAGCACTAGGCGCCCTCCATCTTTTAACTGCTTAAGTAACAATGACGGAATTTCGCTAGGTGCGGCAGTGACAATGATCCCATCAAAAGGACCTTTTGATTGCCAGCCTTCCCAGCCATCACCGTGGCGAGTAGAAATATTGTGTAAATCTAACAACTTGAAGCGACGTTTTGCCGTCCACTGCAAGCTTTTGACTCTTTCGACTGAATACACATGCTCACAAAGATGAGCCAAAACCGCCGTCTGATACCCAGATCCCGTGCCAATTTCCAGCACATGGTCCGTCGGTTTAACCGCCAATAAGGCGGTCATTTTTGCCACAATATACGGCTGTGAAATGGTCTGCCCATGACCAATTGGTAATGGGATATTATCGTAGGCTTGATGAGAGAGCGCTTCGTCAACAAACCGTTCGCGAGGAACTAGCGCGAGCGCGTCTAATAGGCGCTCATCGTGAATTCCCTGTTGGCGCAACTGTGCCAGCAGTTCTTTCATGAGCCCGATTTTCATTTTGCCTTCACTCCTGACTTATCTAGCCACTCTTCTAATACTGACTGAGTTTTATAAGACGTTAAATCCACTTGCAATGGCGTTATTGAAACATAGCCATTTTGTACGGCTTCAAAATCCGTGCCCGGACCTGCATCACGAATTTCCCCAACCGGTCCTAACCAATAAAGCATATTACCGCGAGGATCTTCCAAATTATAAACTTCAGATGCCGCATGACGGCTGCCACAGCGGGTAACTTTGATCCCTTTTAACTCATCATAAGGAATATCTGGCACATTGATATTCAAGATATTTCCCGCACGTAATGGATTTTTTTGCAGCATAGTGAGGATATCGCACGTTACCTTGGCCGCCGTTTCATAATGCACATCGCCATCCAATGAAACCGCAATAGAAGGCAAACCTAAGTGACGCCCTTCTGTCGCCGCTGCAACGGTACCAGAATAAATCACATCGTCCCCAAGATTTGGACCACAGTTAATTCCAGAGACCACAATATCAGGGCGAGGACGCACAACTTTATTCACCCCAATATACACGCAATCCGTCGGTGTACCTTCTTGAACAGCAAGGTCACCATTACTTAATGTTTGGATTTTTAATGGTCTATCCAACGTTAGTGCGTTTGAAGCACCACTACGGTTGCGATCGGGTGCAATCACCTGCACATGATAATGTTGGCGTAATGCCGCCGCCAAAGTTTGAATCCCCGGCGCAGTCACCCCATCATCGTTACTCAATAATATATTCAGCATCCACACAATCCTGATTAATAATTTCGCGTACTACACTCGTGGCAAAACTGCCTGAATTTAGGAAAAAACACAGCTTCACGGTTGACGAGTCTAGCCACTGCCATTGCAGATTTTGCGGCTTAACCAGTACAGCCCGTCTCGCTGGAGACACTCGCTCACTTTTCATTAGTGCCATAAATGGCTGATAATCTTGTAGACAGTGAGTCTCGAAAGCAAGGGCATCATCTTGGGTGCCTAAATCACCATCCCCAGGAAGCGGCGCTGTCACACTTAGCTCAGCAGATTGTAAACGAACTTTCAGAGAGTCTAACTCTTCTGCTGTCGCCACAAACCAGCTACCACGCCCGGTTAATTGCAGTGCATCCCCTAACATTGCGTGTTGCTGTGTCTGATTTGCAATTCGCGCACTGGCGATATCATTAAACATAGCACTTCGCGCGGCAGAGAGATAAAAACTGCGTTTATTTCGTTCACGTACTGTAATTTCTTGATTTGCCCAGCGGCGAGCTTGAACCAAGTTTTGCCCATCCCGACCAAAACGTTGTTCGCCAAAATAGTTCGGAACACCTAAATCAGCCACTTTTTGTAGGCGTTGTTCTACATCATCGGTGTCCGTAATATCCCGCAATGTCACTTCGAATTGATTCCCTTTTAGGGAACCAATACGTAATTTGCGTTTCTGACGAGTGACCGCTAATACACGGCACCCTTCAAGCTGCCAAGCAGAAAAATCGGGCGTGTCTTTACCCGGCATTTGCAGACAGAACCACTGCTCTGTCACCGCATGTCTATCTTTTAATCCCGCGTAACTGACTGCTCTGGCTGAGATTTTAGCAAATTTTGCCAGTTGCTCCGCAACAAATAATGTATTGCAGCCTGTTTTTTCGACGCGAACCATAACGTGCTCGCCTTCGCCATCAAGCTCAAAACCTAAATCTTCTTTCACCACGAAATCTTCAGGAATACTTTTTAGTGTCCCTGAAGAGAGGGGTTTACCATGCAGGTACTGAACATTCATAACTTTCATTACTATTATCTTTGATAAGTAAAACCACAGCGGCGCAAGCAATCCCTTCTTTTCGCCCCACAAAACCCAATTGTTCTGTGGTGGTTGCTTTCACATTGACGTCGTCCATGTGGCATTCGAGATCTTCGGCAATATTCACGCGCATTTGTGGGATATGCGGCAACATTTTGGGCGCTTGTGCCATGATAGTGACGTCGATATTGCCAATCAAATAACCTTTTTTACGTACTTGGCAAAAGGCTTCTCTGAGTAATACTCGGCTATCTGCGCCTTTATATGCCGGGTCAGTATCTGGGAATAATTTTCCGATATCCCCGAGTGCCGCAGCACCTAAAATGGCGTCTGTCAGCGCGTGTAAAACCACATCACCATCCGAATGTGCGATAAGACCTTGTTCGTAAGGAATGCGAACGCCACCAATAACGATAGGGCCTTCACCACCAAACTTATGCACATCAAAACCGTGTCCGATTCTCATTTTTTTTCCTTATGATTTCATTCTTGAAAGATAAAATTCCGCTAGCGCCAAGTCCTCTGGTCGCGTCACCTTAAGGTTATCAGCTCGCCCTGATACTAATATCGGTTGATAACCGCAATGCTCAAGTGCGGAAGCCTCATCCGTGATTACTGCATTTTCTTTCAATGCTTTATCTAAACAGTCACGTAGTAATACTAATGGGAAAAACTGCGGTGTTAAGGCATGCCAGAGCGCTTCTCGCTCAACAGTATGGGAAATACCTTGCGTTCCCTCCACGCCCCGTTTCATCGTATCCCGAACCGGAGCCGCCAGTATCCCCCCACAACAATCATTCTGAGTGGCTAACTGAACGATAGTATTTAAATCATCTAAATGCAGACACGGACGTGCCGCATCATGCACCAATACCCAAGCATCATCATACTCAGGTTGCGAAACCAGATAGTTTAATCCTGATAATACTGAATTTGCACGCTCTTTCCCCCCGATAACCGTGACAACGCGAGGATCTTTGGCAATATCGAGGTGATGGAAATAATCATCTTCAGCGCTTAATGCAACCACGATTTTTTGTACGTCTCCACTGCGCAATAAGGCATCAATGGTGTGTTCAATAATGGTTTTCCCTGCGATCGACAAATATTGCTTTGGGCAATCTGCATTCATACGACTGCCCACTCCGGCAGCGGGGATCAACGCAACAATCGGTGCTGCGCTGGATGTTCTTGGATTTATCATGATTCGAATCTTACATCAGAAATTATCAGGCTCTTGGGTGTGGTCGACCCTACACGATGATTATTGAGATGACGGTGGATTATTACGCTCTTTGACCATTCGATAGAATGATTCCCCAGGTTTTAACATACCTAGCTCGCTACGTGCGCGTTCTTCAATTGCATCCTGACCATCATTCAAGTCATTGATTTCTGCAAATAGCTGCTCATTACGCTGTTTTAAACGCGTATTCACAATTTCCTGCGCAGCAACATCATCCTTGACTTTGACATAGTCATGGATGCCATTTTTGCCTAACCATAAGGAATATTGTAACCAAGCTAATATCGCAATTAATAGTAGCGTTAATTTACCCATCTTGCCCCCTGAAATGATTTGCTAATCATCCCATAACTAAGCGCATGACGCTACTGCGATGCAAATATTGTCTAAAAAAGTCAGAATTGTTCGCGCTAGAAGAGATTAAATATCACCCAATTCCCTATAAATGTAGAAAAGGATGATATTTATGTAAAATCAATTTGCTATAGAAATGATATTTCGCTGTTGCAGCAGTTGAATCACCTGCGCTAAAGAATCATGAATAGGACGCAGGCCATCAAGGTGAAGTTCTGGATTTTGTGGTGGTTGATAAGGCGAATCAATCCCCGTGAAATGAGATATTTTCCCTGCTCGCGCTTGCTGATATAACCCTTTGGGATCTCGCTTTTCACAAACTTCAATGGGCGTATCCACATACAACTCATAGAACTGATCAGGTTCAAACAATTCGCGAACTCGCTGTCTATCTTCTTGATAGGGAGAAATAAACGCCGTCGCCACAATCAGCCCCGCATCCACCATTAACTTTGCAACTTCGCCAATTCGTCGAATATTTTCCTGCCGATCCCCATCACCAAATCCAAGGTCACGACATAATCCATGGCGAACATTATCTCCATCTAGAAGATAGGTTTTGATCCCCAAATTCGCCAATTGTATCTCTATCGCCCCCGCCAACGTGGACTTTCCTGATCCCGATAAGCCCGTCAACCACAGCACTGCGCCTTTGTGACCATTGTGCTGCTCTCGCCATTGCCGAGTCACATTATGGGAATGCCAAACAATATTCTCCGACCGACCATTTTCCAATGTATCCATAACGTTACTTCCCACCTAACACATCGCGGGCACCCCAATGAGGGAAGTGGCGGCGGATCAGTTGGTTAAGCTCAATTTCGAATTGGCTAAATTCACCAAGGTGTACCGTTTCTTCTGGCTGCGCTTCTCGAACTAGCCCTGCCCCCACCGTCACGTTTGTTAGCCTATCAATCAAAATCATCCCACCGGTATCCCCATTATTTTGGTAATTTTCCAGTAGTAACGGTTCATCGAATGAAAACTCCACCAAACCGATGCCGTTCAACGGCAGTTCAGTGGCCACTTTCTGAGTTAAGTTATTCACATCCACTTGATACTGAATGTTTTCAACTTTGCCTCGGCTTCGCTTGCCTGCCACTTTAATATCCACTTGTTGACCTTGCACCAGCGGCTGTTCTGACATCCACACCACATCCACTAATGCATGCTGACTCGCAAGCAGCTCCTCATTTTCAGCGACAATTAAATCGCCGCGACTGATATCAATCTCATCGTTTAGTACTATCGTAATCGCCTCACCCGCAATGGCTGAAGTCGGGTTACCGGAAAATGTCACAATCTCTTTGATGGTTGAAACGCTTCCTGAAGGCAGCACTTTCACTCTTTGCCCTACCTGTACAACCCCCGATGACACGGTGCCACTGTAGCCACGAAAATCTAAGTTTGGACGATTCACATATTGCACAGGAAAACGCAATGGCTGGTCAGCGGCCGTCTGAGTGACTTGCACCGTTTCCAGTAACGACAATAACGTTTCCCCTTGATACCATGGCAAATTCTCGCTTGGCGATACGATGTTGTCCCCATCCAGTGCAGAGATTGGCACAAACCAGACGTTTAAATCTACCGGAAGTTGCTGCGCAAATTGCTGGTAATCTTGCTGAATTTTATCAAACACGGACTGACTATAATCCACCAGATCCATCTTATTCACCGCGACGATCAAATGGCGGATCCCCAAAAGCGTACTAATAAAACTGTGGCGTCGCGTTTGCTCTTGAATGCCTTTTCGAGCATCGATCAACAGAATAGAGAGTGAGCACGTTGATGCGCCTGTCGCCATATTGCGGGTATATTGTTCATGTCCGGGGGTATCCGCGATGATAAACTTGCGTTTTTCCGTCGAAAAATAGCGATATGCCACATCGATGGTGATCCCCTGTTCGCGTTCAGCCGCTAATCCATCCACCAGCAATGCCAGATCCAATTTCTCGCCTTGAGTCCCTATCCGCTTACTGTCGCTTTGTAAAACTGACAATTGATCTTGGTAGATTTGTTGAGTGTCATGCAGCAAGCGTCCAATCAAGGTACTTTTCCCATCATCCACATTGCCACAGGTAAGAAATCGCAATAATCCCTTATGTTGCTGAGCCAGCAAGTAAGCTTCTACGCCACCTTGCTGTTGAATTTGATGCGCCATTGCGTCGTTATACGCTAATTCAGCCATGATGTTGCTCTCCTCACCGATTGATTAAAAATAGCCTTGGCGCTTTTTCAGCTCCATAGAGGCGGATTGGTCACTATCAATCAAACGCCCTTGGCGTTCACTGGTGGTGGATAGCAACATCTCTTCGATAATTTCAGGTAGTGTGCTGGCATTCGACGGCACAGCCCCCGTCAATGGCCAGCAGCCTAATGTCCGAAAACGTACTTTTTTCTTGGCGATGACCTCTCCCGCTTTTAGCTCTATACGCCCATCATCCACCATGATTAAGGTGCCATCACGCTCAATCACAGGACGTTCATCCGCAAAATAGAGTGGGACAATATCGATGTTTTCTAAGTAGATATATTGCCAAATATCCAGCTCAGTCCAATTGGATAATGGGAAGACGCGGATACTTTCCCCTTTATTAATTTGCCCGTTGTAATTGTGCCAAAGCTCCGGTCTTTGGTTTTTCGGATCCCAGCGATGCGAGCGATCACGGAATGAATAAATTCGTTCTTTTGCGCGTGATTTTTCTTCATCACGCCTAGCACCACCGAACGCGGCATCAAAGCCATATTTATCTAGCGCCTGCTTTAAACCCTCGGTTTTCATGATATCTGTATGCTTAGCGCTACCATGAACAAACGGATTGATACCGAGACGCTCCCCTTCAGGATTTCGGTGAATCAATAATTCAAAACCGTATTTTTTCGCCGTCTCATCACGGAACTGGTACATTTCACGAAATTTCCATCCGGTATCCACATGCAGCAAAGGGAAAGGGATAGTCCCAGGGTAAAATGCTTTTCGAGCCAAATGCAGCATCACGGATGAGTCTTTACCAATGGAATAGAGCATCACAGGGTTAGCAAATTCCGCCGCCACTTCACGAATAATATGAATACTTTCCGCTTCTAATTGCTGTAAGTGGGTTAATTTTTTTTCGTTCACGATTTACTCCTCGATTAAGCCAATTCCAGCACGGCTGAGCGCCATTGAATGGTTTCGGGTTGCTGACCAAACCACGCCAGCTGCTGATGTAATGCCGCCACTTCACCAATGACGATTAATGCAGGTGCTGGCGCTTGCTGAGCCAATGACTCCAATTCATGCAACGCTCCCACAATCACTTTTTGATTTTGCCGAGTCCCACAACCAATCACGGCTACGGGGGTATCTCGATGACGTCCATATTGAATAAGCTGCTGGCGAATATTAGCGGCTGTCACAGTGCCCATGTAGATAGCCAGAGTTTGGTGACCGCGAGCTAATGCTTGCCAGTCCAACTCCGCTCCTTCTTGTCGGCAATGTCCGGTAATAAACGTGATACTCTGCGCGTGTTCTCTGTGGGTCAGTGGGATCCCCGCATAAGCCGCCGCACCAATAGCGGCGGTGATACCGGGTACAACTTGAAAAGGAATGTTGGCTTCGGCAGCAACTTGCAACTCTTCACCACCACGACCAAAAATAAACGGATCCCCACCTTTTAAGCGAACAACCTTTTTGCCTTGCTGGGCATAGTTGACGATCAATTGATTAGTTTCCTCTTGGGAAACGCTATGATTTCCTGCTCGCTTACCCACACAGACTTTGTCTGCATCACGGCGAACAAGATCAAGGATTTCCGTGCTCACCAGATGGTCATACAGCACTACATCCGCATTTTGTAGAACTCTCAAGCCTTTAAGTGTTAATAGCCCCGCATCACCCGGTCCAGCCCCCACTAAGGTTAACTCCCCTTGGTTATCCGGCTTCGCTAGCTGTTGCTCCAGCTGCTTTTCGGCATCATCCAGTTGCCCGCTTTCCACCAAAGAGGCAAAGCGCCCGCTAAAACTCAATTCCCAAAAACGTTTACGCTCACTGAGCTTAGTCAGATTCTGTTTTACGCGCTCACGCCAGCGCCCTGCAATCTCCGCCATTTTTCCCAACGATGTTGGCAGCAAGGTTTCCAGTTTTTCCCGTAATAATTTTGCTAACACAGGCGCGGTGCCACCCGATGAAATCGCCACCATAATGGGAGAACGGTCGATAATCGAGGGAACAATAAAGGAACAGAGGGGCTGGTCATCCACCACATTGACAAAAATATGTCTCTGCTGTGCATCATGAAAAACTTTCTCATTGAGCGCTTGGTCATCCGTGGCAGCAATCACCAAGTAAGCATCATCAAGGTGATAAGCTTGATAAGGTTGCTGTACCCAGTGCAATTGTTTTTGTTGATAAGCCAACTGCAAGCTTTCGCAAAGTTCAGGGGAAATCACCACCAGCGAGGCATGGGCTTTCAATAGTAATTCGGCTTTACGTGCGGCGACCACACCGCCGCCAATCAAGACAACTTGTCTTTCTCGCACACTCACAAATAAGGGTAGATAATCCATAAATCGCTTCCATCCAACATTTTAATTATAAGAGCAATGAAATTGACTATATGGCGTGAATTGGTCACTTTGAAATGACAAAAAAGCATGAATAGGAACAGAAAGGCATAAGCTAAATAAAGAGGGGAAAACCCAGTAAATTAAGCCTATCTTCCGCGATTTGACATAAATAAAAAATAAAGGGACACCCTTATTTTAGATAAAGGCATCCCTTTGTTATTACACAAATAAATTAACTTTCTACTTATTAGTAATGTAAGTAATTAATTATTTAAACGAAGTCTTTAGTTTTTTAAAAAAACATTAATTTTCATGTAGCCCGCATTCACGCTTTAAACCAAAGAAACGAGTTTGCTCTTCACTCATACCGGATTCCCATGGACGACTGGTATGAGTATCTCCCACCGATAAATACCCTTTTTCCCATAATGGATGGTAGGGTAAATTATGTTTGGTCAAATACTGATAAACTTCTTTATTATTCCAATCAATCACTGGCAGAATTTTAAAAATCCCGCGTCCAATACTCAGCACTGGTAACGCTGCTCGGCTCGCCGATTGTTCTCGTCTTAGTCCTGAAAACCAACTTTGCGCCTGCAATTCATGCAGCGCCCGCGTCATAGGCTCTACTTTGTTCAATTGGTTATAACGCTCAATTCCTTCAACCCCTTGAGTCCACAACTGCCCATGAATGGCTTCTTGCCATGCAGGGCTGGTTTCCGCTCGGTACACTTTCAAGTTTAAGTTTAACCGTTCCGTTAACTGTTCAATAAACTGGTAAGTTTCAGGAAACAAATAACCCGTATCCGTTAAAATCACAGGAATATTGGGGACCACTTGCGTGACTAAGTGCAGCGCCAAAGCACCTTGGATGCCAAAGCTTGATGACAACACGAATTCAGCAGGAAGATGTTCAACCGCCCATTCAACGCGAGCTAGCGCAGTCATTTCTTCAAGTTTCGCGTTGAATTCCGCTAAATAAGCAACTTGAGCCTGTTTATCTAACGGCTGAACTTGCGCTAATTGAAGTCGGCTCATACCGCCTCCTTGACCTCGTAAAAGTCGATAGCTGAGTTGAGTACTGGCTTCACGACGTTAGCGCGGATCAGGTAATCACCAAAACCTTCATTCGGTTGACGTTCAGCCGCCCAGCGACCAATCAGCTCATCCATGATGGCTAAAATCTCTGCACTGCTGATATTTTCCTTATACATTCTAGGGATACGCGTACCGATGCGATTTCCACCTAAATGTAAGTTATAACGGTCGAGAGCTTTACCCACCAGCCCAACTTCCGCCAGCATCGCGCGACCACAACCATTTGGGCAGCCAGTTACACGTAAAACAATATGCTCATTCGCCACATGATGCGCTGCCATGATGTTTTCAACTTGCGTGACGAACTCCGGTAAAAAGCGCTCCGCTTCCGCCATCGCTAGCGGACAGGTTGGGAAAGAGACACACGCCATCGAGTTTTCACGCTGACGCGTCACTTCATTGCTCATCAAACCGTGCTCAATAGCAATTTTCTCTATTGCCGCTTTGTCTTCTTCCTCAATCCCCGCCACAATTAAGTTTTGGTTGGCCGTCAGGCGAAAGTCCCCTTTATGGATTTTCGCGATCTCGGCGACGCCGGTTTTTAACGGTTTGTCCGCTAAGTCGATTAAGCGCCCATTCTCCACAAATAAGGTTAAATGCCAGCGATTATCAATGCCTTTTAACCAACCAATTTGGTCGCCACGCTCCGTAAATTGGTAAGGACGAATAGCGTCAAACTGCACACCAGCTCGTTTTTCCACTTCCGCTTTAAACACCTCTATCCCAACTCGCTCAAGGGTGTATTTGGTTTTGGCATTTTTACGATCAGTCCGGTTTCCCCAATCACGCTGCGTAGTGACAATCGCTTCAGCAATTGCCAAGGTTTTATCTAAGGGAATAAAACCAAATTCACTGGCAAGACGTGGGAACGTGTTGGTATCGCCGTGGGTCATCGCTAAACCGCCGCCCACCAGCACGTTGAAACCGATCAATTGCCCTTTTTCAGCAATCGCCACAAAGTTCATATCATTAGCATGGAGATCCACATCATTTAGCGGTGGGATCACCACGGTAGTTTTAAATTTCCGAGGAAGATAGGTTTGCCCTAGAATCGGCTCTTCATCGGTGGTCACAATCTTTTCTTTATCCAACCAAATCTCAGCATACGCACTGGTGCGAGGTAGCAAATGCTCAGAGATTTTTTTCGCCCATTCATAGGCTTGCTGATGCAGTTCAGACTGCACAGGGTTAGACGTACACAGTACGTTACGGTTTACGTCATTGGCGGTAGCTAACGCATCCAGCCCCACATGGCTGAGCATTTGGTGCGCCGGCTTCACATCCCCTTTGAGAATACCGTGAAACTGGAATGTTTGACGGTTGGTAATACGAATGCTGCCGTATAACGTGTGCTCAGAGGCAAATTTATCAATATCGAGCCACTGTTTCGGGGTAATGATGCCTCCCGGTAAGCGACAACGCAGCATCATGGCATGACGCGGTTCTAACTTCTGCTCTGCTCGCTCTGCGCGAATATCTCTGTCATCTTGTTGATACATTCCGTGAAAACGGATCAGCAAGAAATTATCTCCGTCAAAACCGCCTGTTAAGCCGTTTTTGAGATCGTCTTTGATAGTGCCTCGTAAATAGTTACTTTGCTGCTTCATCCGCTCGCTGTCAGCGAGCTTTCCTTCAACCACTAAGGCCGGCTGAGGTGCAACTTTTTGATGTTCATTGCTCATTAATAAACGTCCCTCTGATAACGGCGCATCACACGCAGCTCACTTAAAAAGTCATCCGCTTGCTCTTCATCCATGTGCCCGTGCTCGCTGATGACATCCAATAATGCTTGTTCCACATCTTTCGCCATGCGATTTGCATCCCCACACACATAAATATGTGCGCCTTGTTGGATCCAGTCCCACACTTCGCTACCTTGTTCGCGCAATTTGTCTTGCACATACACTTTTTCAGCCTGATCCCGCGACCACGCTAATGAAATATGGGTCAGCAAACCGTCTTTGACATAACGCTGCCATTCGACTTGATATAAGAAGTCGTCAACAAAGTGCGGATTGCCAAAAAACAGCCAGTTTTTACCTTCGCTACCGTCGTTATCACGTTGTTGTAAGAAAGCGCGGAATGGGGCAATTCCCGTTCCCGGACCAATCATAATCACGGGAGTATTTGAGTCTGCGGGTAGGCGGAAATTATCATTATGTTCAATAAACACCCGCAGTTCGTCACCTTCATTGAGACGATCCGCTAAGAAGCCAGAAGCACCACCTGTTCTTGGACGTCCATCAATCTCATAGCGTACAACCCCGACGGTAGCATGGACTTCATCCGTCGCTTCTGCCTGTGAAGAAGAAATGGAATACAAGCGTGGCGTTAATGGGCGCAGTAAATCCACAAACTCTTGCGCACTTGGTTGAGCCGCCGCTTGGCGTACCATATCAACGATAGGAGTGGTTTGTGCATACTGCATAATGGCTGGCTTATCACTGATCAAGCCTAATAAGCTATCGTCTTTGGATAACTGAGCGTATTTTTCGACGATCAAATGGGTATTTTGGGTCAGTTCCAGCTGGTAAGTTAACGCATCACGCAGCGAATGGCGCTGTTGACCAATAAATACGTCTTCATCCCCTTGTAGCCATAACAGGCTAATCAGCTCATCCACTAACGCAGGGTCATTATCAAACCACACGCCTAGTGCATCTCCCGGCTGATAGCGTAAACCAGAATTCCCCAAATCAATCTCAATATGGCGCACATCTTTGTCCGATCCGCGCCCCGTGATCTTTTGGTTACTCAACAGCGAGGCGGTTAATGGCGCCGTTTTGGTGTATGGGGAAGAATCGAGCTGATTCACACTGCCAGATTGAGTATTGATGAGCTGGCTATCTGACTGAGCAGGTACTCGCGCTTTTAAAATCTGCGTCAAAGAGCTTACCCACTCGTCTGCCAATGCCTGATATTCAACATCCGCATCGACCCGAGGAAGCAACGCACTCGCCCCGAGTTTCTCAAACTGGCTATCGAAATCTTTTCCTGCTTGGCAAAAATGCTCATAAGAAGAATCGCCAAGCGCAAAAACTGCATAATGGGCGGATGAAAGATCGGGTGCTTTCTTCGAATTCAAATACTTATGTAATGCAACAGCCTCTTCGGCTGGCTCCCCTTCACCTTGGGTGGATGCCACAACGATCACCACTTTCTCTTGGTTGATCTGCTTAAACTTGTAATCACCAGCATTGACTAAATTGGCACTGATTTTCTCACTCAGTAGCTTTTCTCGAAGCTGCTCAGCTAAACGACGGGCATTACCCGTTTGGGAGGCTGAAATAATGGTCACGGTTTCTTGAGGCGCATTGCTTGCAGGAACAGATTCACTTTGCGCACTGTTTTGATTCACCATTCCCCACAAATAGCCAGATAGCCAAGCCAGTTGATGGGATGAATAATCCCCCACTGCGGTTTGTAAGCGCCCTAATTGCTCCGTCGAAATCGGTAATGCTGATAATGGAGGTTGCTTGTTTTGCATTATTTTGTCACTCCAACGTGATCCATCATTGAATAGTCAATAAAACGTTATATATGCCATTCTCTATCCCAAATGAAGATAAAGGTTATAACAGCCATAACTAGGAAGATAAGAAACTATAGCCATAACTAATAGCTAAAAATCCTAAAGAAAATATTCGATGATGAATATCGAATAAAAAGATTAGCCAGAAATCGATAAATAACGACATTTTGAGTAAAAATAACAGTAGAATACGCTACTAAACATTAGTAAGGAGAAATTTATGAGCACAACCATCTACAAAGATTTTCACTTTGAAGCAGCCCACCGCCTTCCTCATGTACCCGAGGGGCATAAATGTGGTCGCCTGCATGGGCACTCTTTCATGGTGCGCTTAGAAATCACGGGTGAAATTGATGCGCATACGGGATGGATCATGGATTTTGCTGATGTGAAAAGCGCCTTTAAACCTATCTATGAGCGTCTAGACCATCACTATTTAAATGAGATTGAAGGGTTAGAAAACCCAACCAGTGAAGTACTTGCTCGCTGGATTTGGCAGCAAACCAAGCCACTGTTACCACTATTAAGTGCCATTACGGTTAAAGAAACCTGCAATGCAGGCTGTGTATATCGCGGAGAAGCCTAAGTCAAATAGGTGCTGAGCTGTAAGTTATCACCTACAGCTCAAAGACATAATGATTACTGAATATTTAAATATTTATGGGTTTGAATGGATAGCCGCCAGTTGCGTTGGATGCAGGTATCAATACATAGCTTCGTCGCTGACATTTTTTGGCTAATAGGCTGAAGCGCCACAATCGGTGACTCCCCTTGAGTTCGCAAAGATAATAGCTGATCAAGGGCTTCAATATCCTTTTCACGCGCTACAGGATGCTTGATTTCATTGGCTCGATTAATCGCCTGTTCGAGTACTTGCAATCCACCTTTCATACCCACTTTCGGCGAGACAGTGACCCAGGTATTTTCAGTGCAGATGATTGGGTAAGTGCCGCTGGTTTCAATCTGGCATTGAAACCCATTCGCTTCAAGGGATTGCGTTAAGTTCGTTAAATCATAAATGCACGGCTCTCCACCCGTTATCACAATGTGTTTTGCGGTATAGCCGTTTTGTTGCATCAGTTGGATTAAGCTTTCGGCATCGGACATTGCCCATAAATCACTGTCTTGTGTTTTTAATGCAATATCACCCAATGTGGATTCCTTCGCGGGCTCTTTGTCCCAGGTCTGTTTGGTATCGCACCAACTACAGCCCACTGGACAGCCTTGCAAACGAATAAAAACAGCAGGGACGCCAGTAAAAACACCTTCCCCCTGTAAAGTTTGGAAGATTTCATTAATTGGGTATTTCATATTGCTCCTAGAAGATTCCATTTGGCGCATATTATATTGCAGATATCTATCTCGCGGGCAATGCACTTTGTGATAATGTAGTCACCCTGCGTTCAGGAAAGTACGTCAACTCAAACAACGAAACCGAAACAATATTCGGTACAATATTTCGAAATAAAGTCAATGACAGGAAAAGACATGCAAAGTAGTGAACAAAATCAACTCAGAAAGGGGCTGAGTGTCCGGCACATTCGCTTTATGGCCTTAGGGTCAGCGATTGGTACTGGGCTATTCTACGGTTCTGCGTCTGCGATTCAGGCAGCAGGTCCTGCGGTGTTACTTGCCTACATGTTAGGTGGTGCCGCTGTATTTATGGTGATGCGTGCCCTCGGCGAAATGGCGGTTCATCATCCAGTCCCTGGTTCATTCTCTCACTACGCAAGCCATTATATGGGTCCTCTAGCGGGTTTTTTAACAGGTTGGAACTACGTATTTGAAATGCTGGTAGTCTGTTTAGCCGATATTACGGCCTTCGGGATGTATATGGGCTTCTGGTTCCCGCATGTCGACCAATGGGTATGGGTATTGAGTATCGTGCTATTTATTAGCGCCCTCAATCTTTGCCACGTTAAGATTTTCGGTGAGATGGAATTCTGGCTATCGATTATTAAAGTTAGTGCCATTATTGCCATGATTGTCGGCGGTGCCTTCTTGATGATCTACGGTTTTGGTCAAGAAACTAACCATGAAGTGGGTATCCAAAACTTGTGGGAGCATGGCGGCTTTATGCCAAATGGCATTGAAGGGGTGATAGCCTCTCTAGCCATCGTTATGTTTGCTTTTGGTGGTATTGAGGTAATTGGTATCACGGCAAGTGAAGCGCAAAATCCTGAAAAAACCATACCTAAAGCTATCAATGCGGTGCCTATCCGTATTCTATTATTCTATGGATTAACGCTGTTTATCCTGATGTGTATCTACCCATGGAATCAAATCGGTCAAAACGGTAGTCCGTTTGTCCAAATCTTCGATAGCTTAGGTATTCAATCCGCAGCCAATATCCTGAATATCGTGGTGATCACAGCTGCAATTTCCGCTATCAACAGTGATATTTTTGGCGCAGGTCGCATGATGTATGGTATGGCTCAAGATGGGCAAGCACCGAAAGTCTTTACTAAACTGACCAAAAGCGGTGTGCCATGGGTAACAGTGCTGGTGATGTCCGTTGTGATGTTATTAGGGGTTTATCTGAACTACCTGTTACCAGAAAAAATCTTTGTGATCATCGCGTCAATCGCGACCTTCGCAACGGTGTGGGTCTGGTTAATGATTTTACTGTCACAAGTGGCAATGCGCCGCAAGATGAGCCAAGAAGAAATCAAAAAACTGAAATTCCCTGTACCGTTCTGGCCTGTAGGTCCAGCAATCACCATCGCATTTATGGTGTTTGTTATCGCTTTATTAGGCTTCTTTAAAGATACGCAAGTGGCGCTGATCGTAGGCTTTGTGTGGGTGGCTTTACTCAGTATCACTTTCTTTGCGATGCGTTATTACCAAAAACGTTGATCCCTTTTCATTAAGAGATCAATAAAACAGCCCTACATCGAACAGATCTAGGGCTGTTTTTTTAATGATTTTTGATTTTATGGAACCGTTAGTTCTACTACATCACGCTGACGCAAGCGCCTGTTCAATATCTGCAATTAACTCATCGACATTTTCTAAACCAATAGATAGTCGAATCAGCCCATCACTAATGCCATATTGCAGCCTTTCTTCCGGTGTATAGGTCGAATGAGTCATACTGGCAGGATGCTGCGCCAATGACTCGCAATCTCCCAAACTCACCGCCCTAGAGAACAGCGTTAAATGGTTTAAGAACCGCTTGCCTGCTTCCAGCCCCCCTTTTAGCTCAAATGCAATCATGCCTCCGGCTAATTTCATCTGCTTTTGAGCTAAATGGTACTGCTCAAAACTCGGCAAACCCGGGTACATAATGGTAGCGACTTTTGGGTTCACTTCTAAATATTCAGCAATTTTCTGTGTGCTTTGGACTATCCTATCCATACGAACAGACAAGGTTTTCATTCCTCGAATAATCAGGTTAGCGTCATGAGGAGATAAGCATGCCCCCGTCATATCCTTCAACCCCACTAATCGAATTAGTTTTGCGTACTCTGCCGTTGTGGCTACCGCTCCCCCCATAGCATCCCCATGACCATTCATGTACTTGGTCAACGAGTGCAGCACAATATCCGCCCCCAATGTCAGTGGTGTTTGAATATACGGCGTGCAATAGGTGTTATCGACTACCACTAAGATATTATGTCGATGAGCAATCTCACTCACCGCAGCAATATCCACCAAACGCATGTTCGGGTTAGCGGGTGACTCAAAGAATATCATGCGCGTTTTTTTCGTAATGGCTTGAGCGACACACTCTGGATCACTCATATCAATGTGCTTAATTTTCACACCAAATCGAGCCAACCCATGATGAAAAAAGGCATAAGTACAGCCATAAACTGTTAAGTCCACTAACAGTTCATCACCCGGATTTAATAATGTCCAAAATGTAGCCGTGATTGCGCCCATACCTGACGAGAACACAATTGCCGCCTCTCCCTCTTCAAGAGAGGCAATTCTATTTTCCAATAGATTTAATGTTGGGTTATTAATTCGGGTATAAATATAGCCATCTTTTTCACCACTAAAACAGGCTGCGCCCTCTTCGACACTTTTAAATACATAAGTCGATGTTTGATAAATTGGCGATGCCAATGAACCTAAATGATCTTGTGCATTATAGTGACTATGAATTGCCCGTGTTTCGAAAGAACGTTTTATATCTAAACTCATACCACCTCCGAAAAATTACCCTCCTTGGGATTGAGATAATCGAGAACCGACAATTTGCATTGTTCGCAAAAGCGTCGTAATTCCACGCAATGTATTTGGATCTTTTAATAATCCATACACTGAGCGAAAGTTAGGATTTTTACTATCATGTATTCCTTCCATTTTTGCCATATTGTAGGCAGTACCTAATTCCCATACAGGCACTAAAGTATCTTCAAAAGAATTTGATAATCGTTCTACTGTACTGTTATCTAATATATCAACAAGGTCAGATACTAGTGAAAGCAGATCCACAATATTGTCTAAGCGATTTAAGTGTAATAACGGTGCTAATTTTTCAGCAAGATGATTACCAGATTCGGAACTTAATAGTTCAACCAATTTACTTTGATTTTCATTATTCGACATTTTTAATTCCTTATTAAACTAAGCCACGGATTGCTGCCCAATAAATACCTCTATTGAAGCCATTTCTTAGTAATCCACCGAGCTTTGTTGGCGGAGTTGGAATAACATCGTGCTTGTAATCGTATTGCAAAGGCATACCCGCCGTTAATCCCATTTGAGCAACAGCTTGTACTCGACCATCATAAATAGCCGCTGGGTAACCATAAATTAACTCACCACAAATATTATCAGCAATAATTGCAGCTTGGTTATGGCAGCTCCCCCCCGCTTTACTAATTGGTAAATCAACTGTATCACCAATAACATAAACACCTTCAACACCATAGACTTGCATTGTTTCATGGTCTGTTGGTAACCAACCTTCACCATTATTGTGTTCACTTAATCCGGTATTTACGACCGCCTCTACTGCGGTAATAGGTGGAGTGCTAATTAATAAATCGAAAGGCTGCTCATCACCTTCTTTGGAATAAGCTAATTTCTTATCTGGGTCGACTTTATTTAAAGTAAACCCTCTTTGAGCTTTAATATTTCGAGCTACAAACACTTCAGGAATGACTTCGCAAACCGGCTGTTGCATGAATAAACAATTACGCAGTAATTGTGCAACCGTTGGATAGGTATAAACAATTTCAATATTATCTCTAACTCGACGTTTACGTAAAAACTCATCAATCATGAGTGTTGTTTCCATCGGCGCTATACCACACTGATGGGGAACGTTTGGTGTTTCAGGAAATGAAACGGTAATAAAAATACGACCTTTTTCAATCTTAGATAATTGGTCGGCTAATTTACGCGAGGCATCATAAGCATAAAAATGGTTACCTATTTCCTTTAATCCTTCAATACGCTCAGGTCTAGGGATACACCCTGTGGCAACGACTAAATAGTCATAGTGATATTTTTTATTATTTCTTGAGTATAATTCTTTATTTTTAAAATCAAATGAGTCAACTTTATCAATTACTAATTCAATTTCTGGTCTTAATAATTCACGCTCAGGTCGGCTTAGTTCTTCTTTAAAGAACATATTAAAAGCCACATACATAAATGCAGGTTTATAATAATGTATCGGATTATCTGTTATTAACGTTATTTTTATTCTTTGAGAAAAAATGTCTTTATTAAGTTTTCTAGCCAAAATATTAGCTAACATGGTACCGCCAGTACCACCACCCACAATAACTATATTTTTCATGATTTAAAATCCTTAAGAAATAAAACAGCCCGATAAATAAAACCTGCTCATCGCCGTGCTTTACACTTAATAAATATAGTTTAATACCAATAACAACCAATACAATAAATTGCATATAATTCGAGAATCAACAAAAAAAACTAATCACTTTGAGATATTAAAACGCTTTCTCTGGTAAAAGAAAAGTGAAGCATTCATAAGTGATAAAATTAAATTTCATTGCAGCTCATTGAAAGAAAAACACTAATATGAATAATGTCCAACTATCTTCCATTTAAACAAGACATCCTCAGCAACTTGTCCATATCCAATATTGTGCATCACTAAGTAATATCGACTATTCGACGCTTTGATGGATGTCACAATTCCTATATGTGGACGACCGTTATCTAAACGCCATGAAACGATATCACCGGGTAAATAATCCTCCCCTTTTAACGTAATAGGTTTAACAGTACCTTTTCGTGCAAAAAAGGTTTCTAAGTTAGGTACTCGCCGATGATCAATATTGGTATCAGGCTTACGAAGCCCCCACATTTTTTGACTTGGATATTGGCTAAAGTTTTTTTTAATATCTTCATGAAGCTGTTTTTGAAGATCAATACCCAACTTACGATAACTGCGGATCACAACATCAGAACAGACACCATAATGGCTGGGAACATCCCCATTAGGGTAATCTATCTGGCGATAAGATGAATCATAAACAACAAGGCGAGGTAATTGTTCGGCTTGTTTTGCCAACTCAGGGTTACTTTTTCCTAATGCATAGGGCGTGCAAAATAGTAAAGCGATAGATAGTAATCGTTTCAAGGTATGAATCCCCATAAAATAGAGAATAAAATCTACAATAATTACAGGGATAAATAAGGTGGGATAATCTTAAAAAGGTATTACTTAGTTAATTTAAATTGGGTAATGATAGGGTTATGATCTGACGCATCAGTCTGTAATACGTGGCTTTCCTTCAGTTTTAAGCCGCGGTAAAACATAAAGTCTAATGGACGACCAAACGCTTTTGTCCGTAAATCTGAATTGTAGAGAACTTCCTTCAAGCCAACTGAACGAATAAAGCGCTTCAATGCATTTACTCGCTGACGGCTCCATGCATTAAAGTCCCCCGCGAGAATAACGGGACCGACATGTTTGCTAATATGAGAACCTAATTTGCTCAATTGCTTCGTATATACATCAACCCCAAAACTAAAGTTGATTGCATGTACATTAGCGACCATTAAATGCTTACCATTAGGCAATGGATAAACCGTGATCAAAGCCGATTTAGCTAGACGTAATAGCGGCTCTTTTTCCCGTAATGGACAACAATAAATAGGGTGAGCTGTCGCGAGAGTCATTACCCCTGATGGATGAGGAGAAAAAGGTAAGGCAGGGACTTGATCAGCAATGAGTTGATGAGATGCCGCAAAATTAACTAACTCTGGGGACATTTGAGCTTCTTGAAGCAAGAGTAATTTCTTTTCTTTGACAAGCTCTGCTAACGTAGATTTCCAATTGGGTCGCTGCTGCTTATAAATATTCCAGCTAACCACGTCCAGCGTTTCGCCCGCAGGAAACAGAGGAAGACCTATAGGAAGAGAATCTCCCAGCATATGGATTGGCATAGGCTGAATACGTTTTGCAGGCTCGCCCGCAATGTACCGAACAGAATAGGTTCTTTTAGCCACGTACCGGATTCCCTACGAAATTGATAACAACAGTATTATTGGTAACAACAGTATTGCTGCCAACTATGCTAGTTTGGCATTGGTTTGACTCACTCACGTACAGTATATCAAATATCTTACCGGTAATCTTACGGAACTTATTATTCCTTTTTGCGACCTTTCTAAGTCAGTCTGACTATCTCCATCAAATTCTCTATCATTCACCGTGATAAATATGCTAGATAACGACTTAACAAAGGAAAAAGGTGCGTGTAATGGAGGTATTCTTTGCTGTTTGGTTAGGATATAAAGTAGATAGGGCTCATATGACGGTCGATTTTCACTCAATATGTAGGATAACTTCATTACTGATAATGGTTATTGACAATGAAAGCTCCGTTTATAAGGCGGGAAGCCAGAGCGATATTCGGTCTTTTGTCTTGAATAATGATTTTCGGGTGGTAGTTTTTGCATAGTGGCCTTTAAATACAGGCATCCAGAGAGTAAGAACAACGAAATTAGTGAGATCTGAAGGGGGCTGTTTCGATAATCACGCTTCAAAGGATGACTACCTTGCCTTTTATCACCTATTTTTTAGGCCCCCAAACGCAAAAAAGCCACCCAATGGGTGGCTTCTCGGCTAATTTAATGTCTGGCAGTTCCCTACTCTCACATGGGGAGACCCCACACTACCATCGGCGCTACGGCGTTTCACTACTGAGTTCGGCATGGGGTCAGGTGGGACCACCGCGCTATTGCCGCCAGACAAATTCTGTTTATTCCCGTCTAAGTTTTCTCTTAAACCAGAATATCAATCCTGAACAAGCTGTGTGTCTACCTTCCGGATTCTCACTTTCTTTGAAAATCAACTTAATCTCTCTTCTCGAAAACACCTTCGGTGTTGTCAGG
>NZ_WLUL01000005.1:0-40000 GCF_009706585.1 Providencia sp. wls1916 | reverse complement strand
CTGCTGCATTCCACAGCAAAACCCCTATTTATACCCACTTACACACAGATTTATCCACAGACTGAAAAAATAGTGAAAATAGTTCGCGCATTACGCAAACGTTTGCGCTACAATTAGCGCGAAAATTCGGCATTGATTTTATTTTGATGCTCTGAAATTGTTAGTGACTTATATATAGATATTGCTTCTTTATCCAAATCCAAGGGATCTATCTCATGCAACAGCTTCGTCCTATTCGCCGTGCCCTGCTTAGTGTGTCTGATAAAACAGGGGTTGTTGAATTCGCTAAAGCGCTTTCTCACCGTGGTGTTGAACTGCTTTCTACCGGTGGAACCGCTAAATTACTAGCAGAGCAAGGCCTTAAGGTCACTGAAGTTTCAGATTACACAGGTTTTCCTGAAATGATGGATGGTCGCGTTAAGACTCTGCACCCGAAAGTTCACGGTGGGATCTTAGGTCGTCGCGGTAAAGATGATGCCATCATGCAGCAGCATGACATTGCACCTATTGATATGGTGGTTGTGAACCTTTATCCATTTGCTCAAACCGTCGCAAAACCAAATTGCACATTAGAAGACGCCGTTGAGAATATTGATATTGGCGGTCCAACCATGGTTCGCTCCGCAGCGAAGAACCATAAAGACGTGGCTATCGTGGTTAACAGTAATGACTATGACAAAATCATCGAAGAGATGGATAACCACGAAAATTCGCTGAATTGGTCAACACGCTTTGACTTAGCTATCAAAGCATTCGAGCACACCGCAGCTTATGACAGCATGATTGCCAACTACTTTGGCGAACTGGTTGCCCCATATCATGGTGATACTACTCAGCCATCAGGTCGTTTCCCTCGTACCCTGAATTTAAACTTTATTAAGAAGCAAGATATGCGCTATGGCGAAAACAGCCATCAAGATGCGGCTTTCTATATAGAAGAAAATCCAAAAGAAGCGTCGATTGCCACTGCGAACCAAATTCAAGGTAAAGCGCTTTCTTATAATAATATCGCAGACACCGATGCAGCTCTGGAATGTGTAAAATCCTTTGATGAGCCAGCTTGTGTTATTGTTAAGCATGCTAACCCTTGTGGTGTTGCCATTGGTGACAATATCCATGCCGCTTATGATAAAGCATTCAAGACTGACCCAACCTCTGCATTCGGCGGCATCATTGCTTTTAACCGTCAATTAGATAAAGCCACCGCAGAAGCCATCATTGAACGCCAATTTGTTGAAGTGATCATTGCCCCTTCTATTGCTGAAGACGCGTTACCTTCCTTATCTACCAAGCAAAACGTGCGTGTTCTAGTATGTGGTGAGTGGAGCAAACCTGTTGCAGGTTTAGATTTCAAACGCGTGAATGGAGGTTTACTGGTTCAAGATCGTGACTTAGGTATGGTCGAAGCGGAAGATTTACGCGTCGTAACCACACGCCAACCTACAGAACGTGAGTTAAAAGATGCGCTGTTCTGCTGGAAAGTGGCGAAATTCGTGAAATCAAATGCGATTGTTTATTCGAAGAACGACATGACCATCGGTATTGGTGCAGGACAAATGAGCCGCGTGTACTCTGCTAAGATTGCGGGGATCAAAGCTGCTGATGAAGGTTTAGAAGTTGCTGGTTGTGCAATGGCATCCGATGCATTCTTCCCATTCCGTGATGGCATCGATGCTGCTGCTTCTGTAGGTGTTACTTGCGTTATTCAACCAGGTGGATCTATTCGTGATGATGAAGTGATTGCCGCTGCCAATGAACATGGCATCGCAATGATCTTTACTAACATGCGTCACTTCCGTCACTAATTGCTAGGGGTTTCTATGAATATACTGATTATTGGTGGTGGCGGTCGCGAGCACGCTTTAGCATGGAAAGCCGCACAATCTCCATTAGCAGATAAAGTGTATGTTGCGCCGGGTAACGCGGGTACTGCACTGGAACCTGCACTGGAAAATGTCGATATCTCAGCAACTGACATTGATGGCTTACTGCAATTTGCCAAAGACAAACAAATCGGTCTAACCATCGTAGGTCCAGAAGCACCATTAGTTATCGGTGTGGTCGATGCATTCAAACAAGCTGGTTTAACCATTTTTGGACCAACTCAAGGTGCTGCGCAGTTAGAAGGCTCGAAAGCGTTCACCAAAGATTTCTTAGCTCGTCACAAGATTCCGACCGCAGCTTATGAAAACTTTACTGAAATTGAGCCTGCTTTGGCTTATTTAGATAAAGTTGGCGCACCTATCGTTATCAAGGCTGATGGTTTGGCTGCTGGTAAAGGCGTGATTGTGGCAATGACGCTGCAAGAAGCCAAAGATGCCGTCCATGATATGCTGGCTGGCAATGCATTCGGTGATGCCGGTCATCGTATCGTTATCGAAGAGTTCCTTGATGGCGAAGAAGCGAGTTTCATCGTCATGGTGGATGGTGAGAATGTCATTCCGATGGCAACTAGCCAAGATCATAAACGTGTTGGCGATGGTGATACTGGGTTAAACACTGGCGGTATGGGTGCATATTCACCTGCGCCAGTGGTGACAGATACGGTTCATCAACGTGTCATGGAGCAAGTCATTTATCCAACCGTTAAAGGGATGGATCAAGAAGGGAACCGTTATCAAGGTTTCTTATATGCAGGTTTGATGATTGATAAAGCGGGTAACCCGAAAGTCATCGAATTTAACTGCCGTTTTGGCGATCCAGAAACTCAGCCAATTATGATGCGCTTACAATCTGATTTAGTCGCTCTGTGTTTAGCGGGTGCTAAAGGCGAACTCGCAGGTAAAGATTCTCTTTGGGATGAACGTCCAGCGCTCGGCGTCGTGATTGCGGCAGGGGGATATCCAGGTGATTATCGCAATGGCGATGTAATTTCGGGTCTACCAACGTCAGAAGCCGCTGATAGCAAAGTGTTCCACGCAGGTACCAAGCTCAACCAAGCAGGCGAAGTCGTCACTGCCGGTGGTCGCGTTCTGTGTGTCACTGCATTAGGTAACGACATCGCAAAAGCTCAAGCTAAAGCATACGAAGTTGCCAAAACCATCAATTGGTCCGACAGCTTCTATCGCAACGATATCGGCTACCGCGCTATCGCCCGCATTAAGTAATAGAAACAAATAATCCCAAAGCTGATAAGAGGAAACTTTTATCAGCTTTTTTATTGCCTATCTTTCTATCTTTCTATCTTTCTATCTTTTTATTTTTTGAACTTGTTTTGCCTTTGACCTTCACACCGCCAATGGCTCTAAGTATTTCGAATCACAGCAAAGCTGCAAGAGAGAGAATCTCTAGGAGCATACATAAGTATGTGACTAGGGTGAACGAACGTAGCAATACAGCTGTGGTTCGAAAGACGACGAGCGGTGACCTACAAAGAATCTTTACTAGGTTGCCAATTGCAGAAGTTGGTATCCGCCACCATCAAAAGCTGAGTGCCCTCTGGCGACTCCAACCACGCCAAATTCAGCTCTTTCGTCCAGACTTTGGCTCTATCATCTAGCCATTTCTGTGCATACGGTTCGAAAGTAACATCGCGCTTTTCACCATCACAAGTGGTGATTTTACCTTGCTTCCAATACCCTTGATGTAGTTCTACACCACCCACTATCAACGCGGTATTGATATTCAGGATACGGTCAGCTTCAAAACGCCAGCGGTTAATTTCATCAGAGGAAAGCGGGGTTTTGATATTATTTTGCGCGCGCTGCATAAACACAATTTCATTATCTTTACTAAAGCGCAGTTGTTCAGTGATGTTGTTATCCCCTTGATTGAGGACTTGGCTGCGGATCTGCCACAATTTACCATCACGATATTCGAAGAAATTGACGGAGGTGTCGGTTCTTTTATAGGGGCTATACACCACCATTAAGACCAACGGCTGACTCTTCGCATCATTCAGTCTCCACATTCGGATTACGCCTTCATCGGCAATAAATCCGCTGGCACTAAACTCAGGGAGTCGAGGCGAATTAGAAGAACAGGCGCTTAGTATTGAGACTGCTCCCAACACCAGCAACCTTTGGCGAATAAACAAAAGGGGTAACTTCATACCCCCTCTGATAATTCTCGTAGACAATGTACTTATTTTACAGCGTCTTTCAGTGCTTTACCGGCAGAGAATGCTGGTACAGTTGTTGCAGGAATTTGGATTTCTGCTTTAGTTTGTGGGTTACGACCGGTACGAGCTGCACGGTGGCTAACTTTAAAAGTACCGAAACCGACCAGTTGTACTGCTTCGCCGCTTTTCAGAGAATCTGAAATTGCGCTCAGAGTTGCTTCTAAAGCTGCTTTAGCTTGAGTTTTAGTCAGATCTGCTGATTCTGCGATAGCATCAACTAATTCAGTCTTGTTCATAAATTATCCTTACACAGTGTGTTTATCGTTTGCAAAGCATCGAGTGCGTCGGATATGCCAGATAGACAGCCCCTGATACACGCCCCCGATAGCCACTTCTTCTCGCCCCTAAATGTAGAACAGAGTAGGGGTAAATGTGAAGTCTTAGTACACAGCATTACTGCTTTAAGTCACGTTTTCGCACTTAAAAGTGCAAAATTTACGCGACAGTAATGCCGATATTGCTGACACCCGCTTCGCGGAGGTCAGATTTTAATCCTTTAATTAACTCTAAGTCTCGTTCTTCGCAAGCGGCTAATAAGCGGAAAATATCCCATTGAATGTCCCACTCTTCTTCCACAGCAGGCACCACTTTTAGCTCTTCATCGGTCATTTCACGCCCTGCTTGGGTCATTTCAAGCATAGCAACAGTACGAATCGATGCTTCACTGACTAAGATTGCGTGCTCAAGGGTTTCACCACTCAGTTTTGCATGAATGAGTTCACCTAAAGCAATACAAGCGTCGATAGCGGGATAAACACCGTACATATCGAAGTCATCGGCGACTGGAATAATTTCTTCTAACTTCTCTAACTGATTGTCGAAATTGACTTTGCTATCTTTGATAACCAAGGTTTCCCAAACTAAATCAAGGATGGCACGATAAACCTTCGCATCAGCAAATTCAGTTTGCTGGCAAAACATTTGATAATTAGGATACATTCTCTCGCACAGGGATGCCATGAAGGTCATATGCTGCCAGCTTTCTAGTTTCTCTAACCTCAAATGAATAGGATTTCTTAACATAATTTCTGACTCATCAATCTCAATACTTCGCAGTTTACCTGAAAATCTGCCAATGCCACATATTTTGCTGATAATTAGCCAATTTTCTCATTCATTCGCTTAAAAAATGTGCGATTCGAAGCGATTCCATCAGCAAAACGGGTCGGTTCTGGCAATCTATACCCCTGAATACACCGTTTTACCCACTCTAGCGAGGAAATAAAACTGACTTTGTGACCCGGAGAAAGATATAAAGGATTACAGCGTTTCTTACTGCGATAAACCCATCCTAATTGCTCTTGAGCCACTTTCAACATTTCGACGCTTTCAGGTTCAGCATTGAGTTCAACATCATCACCACATAAACGGCTTTTTGCTACCCCTATCGTTGCGACATCGGCCAACAATCCGAAATGGCAAGCCACACCAAAACGCCGCGGATGAGCAATACCTTGACCGTCCACCAGCACTAAGTCGGGCTTTTGTTGGATTTTTTCCCACGCAGCCATTAACCCTGGGACTTCACGAAACGAGAGCAACCCGGGTATATAGGGTAACTGAGTTGGGATCCGTGCTATTTGATATTCCACCAATTGCAGCTCAGGCCATGAAAGCACCACAATCACCGCGCGAGTGACGGTACCGTCTTGCTCAAAACCGACATCCGCACCACCAATAAAACGCGGCGGGACAAATTCATCATTCAGAATGACTTGTTGAGCTAGCTCTACCTGCTGTTGTCGCAACTGCTGAGTATCAATTGCCATCACGGAACCATTATTAATAAGGATTAATCATAGATGATAATGATGTACTTACAAGATCCTGTAAATACACCACACATTGAGAGGTTCAAATCGAGATAAAACACCAAGTTCTACCTCGATTATGCCTTGGCGGCTACTGATGATATTGACGAGAGAAACGGTGAACCGCGTCCACAAACGCACCCGCATGTTCAGGCGCCACATCTTGATGAATACCATGACCTAAATTGAAGACATGCCCTTCACCTTGACCAAAGCCTGCTAAAATGTGCTGCACTTCTTGTTCAATACGCGCAGGTGGTGCATATAACATTGAAGGATCCATATTGCCTTGCAGCGCAACTTTGTCACCAACGCGACGACGAGCATCCGCAATTTCGGTCGTCCAATCCAAACCTAGCGCATCACAGCCTGTTGCCGCCATCTCTTCTAACCACTGCCCGCCACCTTTGGTAAACAGGGTCACAGGCACACGACGACCGTCATTTTCACGAATTAAGCCATCAACAATTTTGTGCATGTAGCGCAAGGAGAATTCCAGATAATCACGCTTAGTCAGCACGCCGCCCCACGTATCGAAAATCATCAGGGATTGAGCGCCTGCGCGCACTTGAGCATTCAGATACAAAATCACGCTATCTGCCAGCTTATCCAGCAGTAAATGCAGCGTATTTGGATCTTCATACATCATTTTTTTGATTTTAGTGAACGCTTTGCTGCTACCACCTTCAACCATATAGGTCGCTAATGTCCACGGGCTACCCGAGAAACCAATCAGTGGTACATCACCATTTAAGGCTTTACGGATGGCACGAACTGCGTCCATCACGTAGCCCAGTTCCATTTCTGGATCGGGAATTGGGATATTTTTAACATCGGCAGCGCTTGCTACTGGTCTTTCAAAACGAGGACCTTCTCCTGTTTCAAAATAAAGACCCAGCCCCATTGCATCGGGGATGGTCAGAATATCTGAGAATAAAATTGCGGCGTCTAATGGAAAACGACGAAGTGGCTGTAACGTGACTTCGCACGCTAACTCAGTATTTTTGCATAAAGCAATAAAATCACCAGCTTCTGCGCGGGTCGCTTTGTATTCTGGTAGGTAACGCCCGGCTTGACGCATCATCCATACTGGGGTCACATCTACAGGCTGACGTAGCAACGCACGTAGATAGCGGTCATTTTTCAACTCAGTCATTATTTACTCCATTATTATTGTGGCCGCCGCAAATGGCTAAGGCGCCATATTATACCAGCAAAGGGAAACAATATCAGCGCCAGCGCAATTAGTGGTTATCTTCATCAAATTGACGACATAACACCACACTATCTTCAATTAATCGCCGAGCAATCGTATCTCCCGGTGGGATCAGCGGCAGATCATTATAGTGATACCAGTTAGCGCTCACTAACTCTTTAGGATCCACTTGAATGTCCCCACTATCATAATCAGCTAAAAAGCCCATCATCAGTGAGTGTGGGAATGGCCAAGGCTGGGAAGAGACATAACGAATATTGCGCACTTTTATATGGCTCTCCTCCATCACTTCGCGAGCCACCGCCTCTTCTAAGGTTTCCCCCACTTCCACAAACCCTGCTAACACCGTGAACAGCGGATTTTGTGAATGGCGACGATGTTGTGCCAGCAAAATATGATCATCGCGGCGAATACCAACGATAATACATGGGGCAATTTGTGGATAATAACGTTCATGGCAGTGGTCGCACAAACACGCCCATTCCGTTGAACTATGGCGCATCGCCGTTCCGCAATAACCACAGTAACGATGAGAACGATAAAATTCCGCGAGTTGTACACCCCGTCCAGCTAAACGAAATAGCCCTTCATCTTGGGAAGCGACCACGCGAGGGGAAGCCATATCTGATGGCATTTTTTCAGCAATCAGCCAGACAATTTCCCCTTGCCACTCACCTATGGGAGTGGCTAGTTTCCCCGTTAATCCAAATTGCTGTGCAGCACCTTTAGGTACATCACCTTGGGGCAGCCACAACCGCCCCGCAAAGCAGACAAACCACCAGCCGCTTTCGGTTCCTGCTAATGTGTGTTTATTCATTCTGTTTCTCTATGTCAGCACGCTGAGTTGCGGTTAAAGATACGCTTGTTTTATAGATTGTCATACAACCGTTTGATTCGTCACTACCCTTTCATTATTTTGACACTTTTTAGACATTTAAACGTCACAGCATCTAAAAAGTGTCACACAACTGTCAATTCATTGTCATCTCGAATAATTAGCATGCCAACTAACCAATACGGCGACTCTTATAGAGAGAAACAAGATGAAAGCTATCGTACCTGCAATTTTACTGTCACTCAGCACTTCTCAAATGGCATTTGCGGCTGACAGCGATTTAACACAACTTATCGAAGCTGCAAAGAAAGAAGGCCAAGTTTATAGCGTCGGGATGCCTGATACATGGGCAAACTGGAAAGGCACATGGCAGGATTTATCGACAGAATACGGTTTAAAGCATCAAGATACGGACATGAGCTCTGCGCAGGAAATTGCAAAATTTGCCGCTGAGAAAAATAACGCTACCGCAGATATCGGTGATGTCGGCGCGTCATTTGGTCCGGTTGCAGTACAAAAAGGGGTCACTCAGCCGTACAAACCGACCACTTGGTCACAAGTGCCTGATTGGGCAAAAGATAAAGACGGCCACTGGGCATTAGCTTACACTGGCACGATCGCGTTTATGATCAATAAAGACTTAGTTAAAGACGCACCAAAAAGCTGGGATGATTTACTTAAAGGAAAATATAAAGTCACCGTTGGGGATGTGGGCATTGCCGCACAAGCCAACAACGCTGTATTAGCAGCCGCTTTTGCACGTGGTGGTGATGAAAATAACCTGAAGCCTGCCATTGAATTCTTTGGCGAATTAGCGAAACAGAAACGTTTATCCGTCAATGACCCAACCGTTGCCAACATCGAAAAAGGCGAAGTGGAAGTGGGCATTTTATGGGACTTCAACGCACTGAACTACCGTGACCAAATCAACCGCGACCGCTTTATCGTAGTGATCCCATCCGATGGCAGCGTTATCTCCGGCTATACCACTATCATCAATAAGTTTGCTAAAAACCCAAATGCCGCGAAATTAGCCCGCGAATTTATCTCCAGTGATAAAGGGCAAATCAACCTTGCAGAAGGTTATGCGCGCCCAATTCGTGCTCAATACCTGACACTGCCTGCGGATATCCAAGCCAAATTACTGCCAGATGAGCAATACAAAAATGTTCACCCGATTAAAGATGCGCAAGGCTGGGAAAAGTCATCACGCAACTTACCGAAAATGTGGCAGCAGCAAGTATTAATTCACCAGCAATAATCGCAATTAGGAATCAACAGTCTGATGTCTGAAAAAGTCATACTTGTTGTTCTCGACGGTTTAAGTTATTCAGTAGCCCATCAATGTATGGGCTATCTCAATGGTCTTATCAAAGCCGATAGAGCAACACTTTATAAAATGGAGTGTGAGCTCCCATCCATGTCTCGCCCGCTGTACGAATGCATTTTGACGGGCATTCCTCCGGTTCAAAGTGGCATCGTCAACAACGATGTGGTGCGACTTTCTCACTTCGATAGCATCTTTTCATTGGCTCACCAAGCCGGAAAAACGACAGCGGCAGCAGCCTATTATTGGGTCAGTGAGCTGTATAATCGCGCGCCATTTGAGGCGAATCGTGACCGATTTACCCATGATAAGCAGCTGCCTATTCAGCATGGTTGCTTCTACCAAGCAGACCACTACCCTGATGACCACCTGTTTATGGATGCGGAATACCTGCGTACCCAACACGACCCCGATTTTTTGCTGATCCACCCAATGAATATCGATGATGCGGGGCACAAGTTTGGTTTTGATTCGTCCCAATATCGCAATGCGGCTCGCAAAGCAGACATTTATTTATCCCATTACTTACCGATGTGGATAGAGCAAGGCTACCAAATCATCATCACCAGCGACCACGGGATGAATAACGACCGTAGCCACGGTGGTATTTTGCCGGAAGAGTGTACGGTTCCGCTGTTGACTATTGGCAGCGCATTCTCTCATCGCCCAGACGTTCCGATGGAACAAACAGCGATTTGTGGCACCGTTTGCCAACTACTGGGTGTGCCATTCTCAAACAAAACTGTCTGTGATGATTTACTGGCAGGAGGTCGCTAATGGCGGATATCCCTGCCAACGACCAGTCCCGTCAACAAGAGGGAGGCTTAACCATGTTTAACAAGCCCAATGTGCGTTTTCACTGGCACGCCGCACTGTTAATCGTGCCATTTATTGTGCTGTTTTGCCTGTTTCAAATCGCCCCGATGATTTGGGTACTCTTCAACAGTTTTGTCTACGAAGAAGCATGGTCTTTTGAGAATTACGTAGAGATCTTCACCAACGATTTCTATCTACAAGCATTTCAAAACACTTTGTGGCTATCGCTGATTTGTAGCGTTGTTGGTTTGCTTATCGCTTGTGTAACGGCATTTTCTATCTATAAGATGCAAGGCAAAGTGCGCAATTTCATGATTTCGTTTACCACCATGGCGAGCAACTTCAGCGGCGTACCGTTAGCCTTCGCGTTTATTATTATCTTAGGTTTTAACGGAGCCATTACCCTGCAACTTAAAGCGTGGGGATGGATTGATGATTTTAATATCTACAGCGCCAGCGGCTTGATGCTGCTGTATATCTACTTCCAAATCCCACTCGGCATTTTACTGCTTTACCCTGCATTCGATGCACTCAAACCTGAGTGGGAAGATGCCGCAAAAACTATGGGAGCCAGCAAGTTAACCTATTGGCTGAAAGTGGGTATTCCGGTCATTTCTCCTGCACTGTTAGGCACATTTATTATCTTGGTTGCCAATGCCGTTGGCGCTTATGCCAGTACTTACGCACTCACCAGTGGTAACTACAACCTAGTGACTATCCGCATTGCCAGCCTTGTCTCTGGCGACCTGTTCTTAGAGCCAAATATGGCAGCCGCGCTATCCGTTGTTCTGATTGCGATCCTCGGGTTTATCACCGCCATTCACCACTGGTTATTAAAGCGGAGCTACCATGCTAAATCCTAATATTCGTAGCCCAAAAGCACCGAGTTTACTGTTTCATAAAATGGTTCTTGGTACCGTTGCCGCCATTCTTGCGCTGCCGATTATCGCCACCTTTATTTACTCCATTTCGAGCTCATGGGGTGCGACGATTATGCCTGATGCCCTATCCATCAAATGGTATCTACAACTATGGCAAGATCCACGATTTCTAATGGCATTTGGACGATCACTCTTGATCTGCTTTGGCACATTGCTGATCAGCGTGCTCGTGATTTTACCCATGACTTTTGCCGTTTTTTACCGCTTTCCAAACCTCAAAGGGTTGATGGATTTACTGATTATTCTCCCTTTTGCGATCCCACCCGTGGTCTCTTCAGTCGGTTTACTGCAAATCTTTGCGGATGAGCCATTCATGTTGGTCGGTACCCCGTGGATCTTAATTGGCACCTACTTCACCATTACATTGCCATTTATGTACCGCGCACTGGCGAATAGCTTTCAAGGAATCAATCTGCATGACTTAATGGACGCCGCTCACTTACTCGGTGCCAGCACCTTTAAAGCCTTTTTAATGATAGTGCTGCCAAATATCCGTAAAGGGTTATTGGTTTCTTTACTGATTTCCTTCTCATTCTTAATGGGGGAGTTCGTATTCGCCAATATCTTAGTGGGAACCCGTTTCGAAACCTTGCAGATCTATCTGTTTAATATGCGCCAAACTAGCGGACACTTTACCTCTGCGCTAGTGATGTCTTACTTCTTATTTACGTTGCTGCTGACTTGGTTAGCAACGCGCTTGAATCGTGCGGGAGATGAACGATGAGCTACGTCATTGCCGAAAACCTAACTAAATCCTTTGGTCAGAACCAAGTATTCTCTGATATCCAGTTTACGATTGAACAAGGGGAATTTATTACGCTATTGGGGCCAAGTGGCTGTGGGAAATCCACGTTACTGCGCTGTATTGCGGGACTTGAACAGCCTGACAGCGGGGAGCTGTATATCAACCGCCAGAATATCACTCAGCAGCCAGCTCAACAGCGCGGCGTGGGCATGGTGTTTCAAAGCTACGCTCTATTCCCAAATATGACCGTGGCTGAAAACATCGCATTTGGGTTGAAAATGCGCAAGATGCCCGCCACTGAGCGCGATAAAGCCGTGGCAGAAGTCATTGATATGGTGGAATTACAAGGAAAAGAGAACCAATATCCGCACCAGCTTTCGGGTGGTCAGCGCCAACGTGTCGCCCTCGCCCGTGCATTGGTGATGAAGCCGCAAATTTTACTCCTCGATGAACCGTTATCCGCCCTTGATGCACGTATTCGTAAGCACTTACGCCAGCAAATTCGTGAAATCCAGCGAGAGCTGAAGCTCACTACCATTTTCGTCACCCACGACCAAGACGAAGCAATGATTATGTCTGACCGCATCTTCTTAATGAACAAAGGCTCGATTATCCAAAGCGATACCGCGGAAAATATCTATACTCAGCCTGCCACTGAATTTGTGGCTCGATTTATGGGGCATTACAATCTGGTGGAAGCAGAAAAAGCCAATGGGATGTTGGGCGTCAATTTACAAGGCACCCTCGCCATTCGCCCTGAGTCCATTTATGTTCGCGAAGTCGGACGCCAATATGGCAGCCATATTTCCGCCCCTGTAGATGCCGTGATCCTTGACCACCAGCTTTTAGGGAATATTATTCGCTATAGCGTGAACACGCCTGCGGGGGATATGACCGTAGACTTGCTCAACCGCTCATCCGAGCGTTTATTTGAGCCAGGCACACGCCTTGAGTTAATGTTTAATAAAAATGAAATTCGAGCTTTAAGTTAATCAACGACGAGCTAGTCAACGAAAGGAACCTCATGCAAAACCCGTCTACACAAACCAAATTAGCGATTTTTGATCTCGATGACACCCTGATCCGTGGCGATAGTAGCGTACTTTGGACGCAATATTTGTGGGATAAGAAAATCATTACCGACCCGCGTTTTGTCGAAGCCGATAAAGAGATGATGGCGCAATACAACGCGGGCAATTTGGATATGGTGACTTACTTAAAGTTTAGTTTGCAGACCCTTGCTGGCATCAAGACAGAGCAAGTCGATGAGTGGTTAGATGATTTTGTGGATACCATTATCATTCCGCGCATTTACCCTAGCGCATTAAGCACTATCGCCTCATATCGATCTCAAGGGATCCCGATCATTGTGATCTCCGCAACGGTTACCTTTATCGTGAAGAAGATCGCGGATCACCTTGGCGCCGATGTCACGATGGGCATTGATATTAAGCGTTCAAATGGCTGCTACACCACCGAAGTTGACGGTATCCCGACCTTTAAAGAGGGTAAAGTTAAGCGTTTAACTCAGTGGATTTCCCACCAGCCAATCACCGATGCGTATATTTATTTCTACACCGATTCCGCCAATGACCTACCAATGTGTCATTTCGCCGATGAGACATTTATCGTCAACGGCGACCCGCGCCTTCTCCAAGCCGCCAACGAAAACCACTGGCCGCAATATTCGTGGAGTTTGTAAAACCCTATTTAACCAACCTAGTTCTAACTTTTAATTTCTAGGTTTTGGATTTTTACCCAATACACTGATTTCCCCTAAATTATTCGAGTGAGAAGAAGGCGGCAAGCGAGGATATCCCTAGGAGCATACACAAGTATGTGACTAGGGTAGCCGAGAGAAGCCAACGCACTTATCGCTTGAAGAATGACGGGGAAACTTTATACTGATTAATTCTTGTCGGAGTGTCTAGTATGCATATGCATCAGGCTGAGACCGTTAATTCGGGATCCGCGGAACCTGATCGGGTTAATACCCGCGAAGGGAACAAGAGTAATCATTCAGCGCAATTTTCGCTTATTTATTTGGCGAAAAACTAGCCGCAACGCCTTACCATTACTCCTCCGAACTCCAGACAAGCAACTTTCTTTCGATAAACCCGCTATTGGCGCTTTACGCCGTATAGCCTGTGACGATGTCAGGAAATTGCTATGTCCAATAATGCTAATAATGCAGTTATACCGAGTACCGATATTTCCCCTAAAGCTGCACCAGCACGCTCTCGAAAAGAGCAGCGTGATGCCGCAGAAGACTTTATCAATACCATTTCCGGTGTTTCATTCCCTAACTCTGAACGTATCTACCTGCAAGGCTCGCGGGATGATATCCAAGTTCCCATGCGCGAAATCCAGCTCTCCCCAACGCTTATCGGCGGAGACAAAGATAATCCCAAATTTGAAGATAACGAGGCCGTCCCTGTTTATGACACCTCAGGTCCTTACGGCGACCCGGCCTCTGAACTCAATGTTCACAAAGGATTGAAAAAAATCCGTGCGCCGTGGATCAGTGAACGCGCGGATACTGTTGCTGTCGAAAATCTCAGCTCCGACTTTACCCAGCAGCGCTTAGCCGATGCGGGCTTAGATCACTTACGTTTTAATCACCGCCCTGCACCACTGAAAGCGCAAACAGGCAAATGCGTCACTCAGTTGCATTATGCTCGTCAAGGTATTGTGACCCCTGAAATGGAATTTATCGCCATCCGTGAAAATATGGGTCGTGAACGCATTCGCAGTGAAGTGTTAAGGCAGCAACATCCGGGGCAAAGCTTTGGTGCTATTTTGCCAGAAAATATTACGCCGGAATTTGTACGCCAAGAAGTGGCGGCAGGTCGCGCTATCATCCCTGCCAATATTAACCATCCAGAATCTGAGCCGATGATTATCGGGCGCAATTTCTTAGTGAAAGTGAATGCCAATATCGGTAACTCCTCCGTGACTTCATCCATCGAAGAAGAGGTGGAAAAACTGATTTGGTCTACTCGCTGGGGTGCAGATACGGTGATGGATTTATCCACAGGTCGTTATATTCACGAAACCCGCGAATGGATTTTACGTAATAGCCCAGTGCCAATTGGTACCGTACCTATCTACCAAGCGCTCGAAAAAGTGAACGGTGTTGCTGAAAACCTCACGTGGGAAATGTTCCGCGATACTCTGCTAGAGCAAGCCGAACAAGGAGTAGATTACTTCACTATCCATGCCGGCGTTTTACTGCGCTACGTACCAATGACGGCGAAGCGCCTGACCGGCATAGTCTCCCGTGGCGGCTCTATCATGGCGAAATGGTGTTTATCCCACCACCAAGAAAACTTCCTGTATGAGCATTTCCGTGAAATTTGCGAAATTTGTGCTGCTTATGATGTTTCCCTGTCTCTTGGTGATGGGTTACGTCCGGGTTCTGTGCAAGATGCCAACGATGAAGCCCAATTCTCAGAGCTGCATACCTTAGGCGAGCTGACCAAAATTGCATGGGAATACGATGTGCAGGTGATGATTGAAGGACCGGGGCATGTGCCGATGCAGATGATCCGCCGCAATATGACCGAAGAGCTAGAGCACTGCCACGAAGCCCCATTCTATACGTTAGGCCCCCTAACCACCGATATCGCACCGGGCTATGACCACTTCACTTCCGGTATTGGCGCAGCAATGATCGGCTGGTTTGGTTGTGCGATGCTGTGCTACGTGACGCCAAAAGAGCACCTTGGTTTACCGAACAAAGAAGACGTCAAACAGGGGCTGATTACCTACAAGATTGCTGCCCACGCCGCTGATCTCGCGAAAGGTCATCCGGGTGCGCAAATTCGTGATAATGCCATGTCCAAAGCGCGTTTTGAGTTCCGTTGGGAAGACCAGTTTAACCTCGCCCTAGACCCTGAAACCGCGCGTAAATATCACGATGAAACCTTACCGCAAGCGTCAGGGAAAATCGCCCACTTCTGCTCTATGTGTGGACCAAAATTCTGCTCCATGAAGATTTCCCAAGAAGTTCGTGACTATGCTGCACAAAAAGAGGCGGGCATGGAGCAGATGTCGGAAGCTTTCCGCGCTCACGGTAGCGAACTCTATCATGGGGCTGAGATTGCTGAGGTCGTGAGTGATGAACAAAACGCTTAATCTCCCAAATAGCCCATTTCCACCGACCGAACACTGCCTCGGTCTGTACCCGGTTGTGGATTCTGTTGAATGGATTGAACGCCTGCTAATTGCAGGTGTTTCCACCTTGCAATTGCGCATCAAAGACAAGCAAGACCACCAAGTACGTGAACAGATCCAGCAAGCAATAGCCCTTGGTAAGCAGCATAATGCCCGATTATTTATTAATGACTATTGGCGTTTAGCCATAGAGCTGGGTGCCTATGGCGTACACTTAGGGCAAGAAGATCTGGAAACTACCGATCTAGTAGCGATTCACCAAGCGGAGCTACGGCTGGGGATCTCCACCCACGATCCTGATGAAGTCGCGATTGCCAAAACCGTGCGTCCGTCTTATATCGCACTGGGGCATATCTTTCCAACCCAAACCAAGCAGATGCCTTCCTCTCCGCAAGGTTTAGAAGCGTTAAAACAGATGGTTGAGGAGACGCCAGACTATCCGACAGTGGCAATAGGCGGGATATCCATTGAACGCGTGCCTGCCGTGCTCGCCACTGGCGTTGGCAGTGTAGCGGTTGTCAGTGCCATCACCCAAGCCGATGACTGGCAAAGTGCAACGCGAACATTGCTGGATCTGGTTGAACCAACCTCTCGCTTAAAGGAAAACGACCATGCTCAATGATCTCGAATTTATGCGTTATAGCCGCCAATTGCTGCTTGAGGATGTCAGCCCTGAAGGGCAACAAAAACTCAAACAAAGCAAGGTACTGATTGTCGGTTTAGGTGGACTAGGCTCCCCTGCAAGTTTGTATCTCGCGGGGGCGGGTGTCGGTGAATTATGGATAGCGGATCATGATGACCTGCATGTGTCTAACTTGCAGCGCCAAGTGCTGTATGACACGCAGGATATTAACCAGTCGAAAGCGCAGCTGGCCGCAGCGCGTTTAAAGCAGCTTAATCCCCATACTAAGACGCGCATTTTCCAACAAAAGCTTGATGCGGACAGCTTACTTCCCTTAGTGGAACAGGTGGATTTGGTGCTGGATTGCTGTGACAACATGGCCACTCGCCATGCGGTCAATGCCGCGTGCGTCATTAGCAATACCCCGCTCGTCAGCGGCAGTGCCGTTGGCTTTGGTGGACAATTGATGGTTCTTGAGCCTCCTTTTCAATCGGGCTGCTACGCCTGTTTGTATCCCGACCAAGAAGAACCACAACGTAACTGCCGCACAGCGGGGGTTTTAGGTCCGGTAGTGGGAGTGATTGGGACGTTACAAGCATTAGAAGCCATCAAATTGCTGGTGGGATTACCGTCCCCGTTAAGTGGAAAACTACGCCTGTTTGATGGAAAGCAGCAGCAATGGAATACCTTGCAGCTGACCCGTTCAAAACATTGCCCTGTCTGCCGAGAGGTCACATGCATATCATAATCAATGACCAGCCGATGGAGGTTGAATCGCCCATTACCGTCCACCAGCTATTAACGCAACTCGGGCAAAGTACATCCGGCTCAGCACTGGCTATCAACCAAGTCATCATTCCTAAAAGCCAGTGGGAAAGTCATTTTTTGAATGAACAAGACAACATTCTGCTGTTTCAAGCTATCGCAGGGGGTTAATGATGTTAAAAATTGCTGATGTCACTTTTCAGTCACGTTTATTTACCGGAACAGGCAAGTTTGCCAATCCAACATTAATGCAGCAAGCCATCCAAGCATCGGGCAGCCAGCTGGTGACCATGGCGATGAAACGCGTTAATTTACGTGGGCAAGATGATGGTATTTTACAGCCACTTCAAGAGTTAGGAGTTAAATTGCTTCCCAATACTTCCGGCGCCAAGAATGCCCAAGAAGCGATTTTTGCTGCGCGTCTCGCTCGTGAAGCCCTCGGCACTCATTGGGTAAAACTCGAAATCCATCCCGATGTCCGTTACTTATTGCCAGACCCTATCGAAACGTTACTCGCAGCAGAGCAACTGGTTAAAGAAGGATTTGTGGTGTTGCCTTATTGCAGCGCGGATCCCGTGCTATGTAAGCGACTGGAAGAAGTGGGCTGCGCTGCCGTGATGCCTCTGGGCGCGCCGATTGGTACCAATAAAGGCTTAGTGACTAAGGAGATGCTGCAAATCATCATCGAACAGGCTAATGTACCAGTAGTGGTGGATGCAGGAATTGGCGCACCTAGCCATGCCGCCGAAGCTATTGAGATGGGCGCCGATGCGGTGCTAGTCAATACCGCCATTGCCGTGGCTAAACAGCCCATATTAATGGCACAAGCCTTTAATATGGCGGTCGAAGCTGCACAACTCGCTCGCCAAAGTGGACTTGCGGCACCCAAACAGAGAGCGGAGGCATCTAGTCCTCTGACTCAATTTTTGGAGGCGCTGCAATGATTGAAAGCTTTCGGGAGCGTTGGGAACAGTTAGATTGGGACAACCTCACATTACAGATCAATAGCAAAACCGCCTCGGATGTAGAGCAAGCGTTGCAGAGTGATACATTGACTCTCGATGATTTTATGGCGTTGCTTTCCCCTGCGGCGCGGCATTACATCGAGCCGATGGCACAAAAGGCGCAGCGCCTAACGCGTCAACGCTTCGGCCATACCGTTGGATTTTATGTTCCTTTGTACCTTTCCAACTTATGTGCCAATGACTGTACCTATTGCGGGTTTTCGATGAGCAACCGCATTAAGCGCAAAACCCTCGACGATGCCGAAATTGTCCGTGAATGCGAAACCATCCGCCAAATCGGTTTTGACAGTTTGCTCTTGGTAACAGGTGAACATCAAACCAAAGTCGGAATGGACTATTTTCGTCGCCATATCCCGGTGATCCGCTCCTATTTCAGTTCCCTTATGATGGAGGTTCAGCCCTTATCAACCGAAGAGTATCGCGAGCTGAAAACCTTAGGATTAGATGGTGTGATGGTATACCAAGAAACCTACCATGAGCCGACTTATCAACTTCATCATTTAAAAGGCAAAAAACAGGATTTTCATTGGCGATTAGCAACGCCAGAGCGCCTTGGTCAAGCGGGTGTTGATAAAATTGGATTGGGGGCATTAATCGGGCTTTCCAGTAGCTGGCGAACGGATTGTTACATGGTGGCAGAGCATCTTCTGTATATGCAGCAACACTATTGGCAAAGCCGCTATTCTATTTCATTTCCACGCTTGCGCCCTTGCGTGGGAGGAATCGAACCCGCCTCGCTGATGGGGGATGCTGAGCTGGTTCAGTTAATCTGTGCATTTCGCTTGCTTGCCCCAACGGTAGAATTGTCGCTATCCACCCGAGAATCCCCTTATTTTCGGGATCATGTGGTACCACTGGCGATTAACAGCGTCAGTGCTGGCTCTAAAACCCAACCAGGAGGCTATGCGGATTCGAAAACCGAGTTAGAGCAGTTCTCGCCCCACGATAACCGCAGTGCAGCACAAGTCGCACATGCCTTAGTACAAGCCGGTCTACAACCTGTTTGGAAAGATTGGGATGGCTACTTAGGACGTTAATGGCTCCATTTTTAATGGGAAATATTGAAGAGAATATTTCCCATTAAATGGAACTAAGAATATACGACGTTTAATTTTTAAATAATAATATTAATCTGATCACAAAAACTAAAAGAATACGTCATCAATCAGTCTGAATTAAAATATTAATAATATTTAAAAAATATTTTAATAGTTTTTTAAACTACGATGAAATTATGATAATAGTATAACTGAATTTTAAATTGTTATTATCTTCGTTAAATAACAATTTAAGTTAGGAAAGATGAATATCTAGTATTAAATATAACCAGCGGTAGGCAACCAAAAATATCTCATTTATATCAATTAGATAAATAAATCTCCCACCAGGTATTTTGTGATGCACATTCTAATTTAATAATTAAATATTGCCACTTCTATTCTTCTTTTTTAATCACTCTGTGTCTTTAGTCAAAAAAATAACTGGTCAGATATTTATTTTGGCATTATTCATGATAAAAGAATATTGCAACGAAGTATGTTTTTCTTCATTGCAATAATGAAAGTATAAAAATAATGCATCACGATGATGCTGGAGAATGAGAATAATGAATATTGTTGACCGTTTTATTTCTTATACAAAAATTAACACCACCACGAATAGGGAAAAAGGCGCCGCAGGCATCATGCCATCCTCTGAAGGCCAGCGCGTTCTTGCCAAACAGCTAGTTCAAGAGTTAGAAGGCTTAGGCTTACAGGATATCAAACTGCGTGATACAGCTATCGTTACCGCAACACTGCCTTCCAACCTGGATTATAAAGTGCCAACGGTGGCATTCTTTGGTCACTTAGATACGAGCGCAGAGCAGACTAACGACACCAAAGCACAAATTTTGCCTTATAACGGCGAAGATATTTGTATGAATAAAGAACTCAATATTTACCTGCGTAAAAGTGAGTTCCCAGAATTAGAAAATTACCTTGGTGATGACATCATTGTCACCGACGGTACCAGCCTATTAGGTGCCGATGATAAAGCTGCTATCGCCTCGATTATGGATATGTTGCAGTACTTTAAACAAAACCCAGACATCAAACACGGGGATATCAAAGTGGGCTTCGTTCCTGATGAAGAACAAGGTCTACGCGGCGCGAAAGTGTTTGATGTGAAAGAGTTTGGTGCAGATTTTGCCTACACCCTAGACTGCTGTGGTATTGGCGAGCTGGTGTATGAAAACTGGAATGCGGGGGATGTTGAAATCGTCTTTACAGGTAAGTCAGCTCACCCAATGTCCGCTAAAGGCAAACTGGTGAATTCCCTGCTAATGGCGCAGAAATTTATCGCAATGCTGCCCGGTGGCGAAGCGCCTGAATATACTGAAAACCGTGAAGGTTATTACTGGGTTAAGCAGATGTCAGGTAACAGCGCTCGCACTGTTCTGAAAATGGATGTGCGTGACTTTACCGAAGAGGGCTATCGCGCTCGTATGGCATTCCTGAAAAAATTGGCGGGTCATTGTGAAGACCTGTGGGGACCAGAAAGCGTAACCTGTACCTTAGCTGACCGTTACTCAAACGTGTACAACAGCTTACAAGGTGAAAACCGTTATCCAATCGATATTGCTCACGCAGCTTATGAAGCTTGCGGGATCACGCCAAAAGTTATCCCTATGCGTGGAGGCTATGATGGTGCAGCACTTTCACAGAATGGTCTTCCTTGCCCGAACATTTTCACTGGCGCTCATAACTTCCACTCGATTTATGAATATCTACCAGTGAAATCTCTGTATGCCGCCAGTGATGTTTTAAAACAAGTGGTACAAATTACAGCAGAACGTTTCAAGCCAGGAGCTAAAGCATGATCCCAATTCTAACGGTTCTAATTATCGTTGTTTTGGTTGCACGCTTTATTCTGAAGGGATACAAAGCTGAACCGGTGCTGTTAATTGCCGGTTTAGTGTTGATGATTTTCACCCTAGCCTTAGGCTGGGGTCCTATCCTACCGAAAAGCGTCGCAACCACGGGCATTACTTGGCTCGATCCGTTTGAAGTAATGCGTGACCTATTTAGTAGCCGTGCTGCTGATCTTGGTTTGATGATCATGGCACTAATGGGTTTTGCTCACTATATGGATCACATCGGTGCCAACGAAGCGGTAGTACGCGTAGCAACTAAACCACTGAAAAATATGCGTTCGCCTTATGTACTACTATTTTTCTCATTCTTGTTAGCGAGTATCTTGCAGTTAGCGATTCCGTCAGCGACAGGCTTAGCTGTACTGTTAATGGGGACCATGTTCCCAATTATGATTGGTTTGGGACTCTCCCCTGCATCTGCCGCTGGGGTTATCGCAACATCCCTTGGGGTTGCTTATACACCAACCGCGATTGATGCTATCCGTGGTGCGAAAGCCGTTGATATGTCAGTCGTTGAATATGTACTTTACTACCAAGGGCCTGCGGCATTAGCCACGGTGCTGGTGGTCGGTATTACCCATATTTTCTGGCAACGTCATTGTGACCGTAAACAAGGTTTCGTCCCTGAAATTGGTAAAGCGGTGCAGTCCCATGACAAAGAAGCAACAGCCAAATCGGTGCCCGGCTACTATGCCATTTTACCGATGCTACCAATCATTATGGCAGTCGGCTCTTCCAACCTGTTTTTTGAGGGAATTCACCTCGACGTTGTGACCATCGTACTGATTGCTATGGCGATTTGTATGGTACTAGAAACCGTGCGAGTACGTAACTTCAAGCAAGTGTGTAATGGTTTCCAAACCTTCTTAAATGGGATGGGGCATGCGTTTAGTAACGTAGTCGGACTGTTAGTTGCTGCGGGTGTGTTTGCTCACGGGATCAAAGTCAGTGGTGCCATCGACCAATTAATCCTTGGCGCAGAATCCGTCGGTTTACCACCATTTGCGATGGCGATTGTGTTTGCATTAGTCACGTTAGCCGCCGCTATTATTATGGGTTCTGGTAACGCACCATTCTTAGCATTCGTGGAGTTAATCCCACAAATTGCACACAGTATGGGGGTTAACCCGATTGCGATGATCCTACCAATGCAGCAAGCTTCGCATATGGGGCGTGGTATGTCTCCGGTTTCGGGGGTAATAATCGCCGTATCCAGTGGTGCCAAACTTCAACCATTCGATGTGGTGAAACGAACCGCCATACCGTTGATGGTTGGGTTTGTCGCGCACTGTGCAATTATTGGAATTTTCTATTAAATCGTACTCTGGGATATATCCATAGAGTTTAATCTGCACACCACAAATAAGACCCCAATGGAATCCATTGAGGGTCTTATTCTATTGAAGAACAATAATCTGTTTCCACTCATTTATTATCCTATCGGACAGCAATATTGTGTGATTACCGTGATTAGTGGTCAATCCTGAAATAGATAATCTTAATTGCAATCTATTCGATGTCTGGATAAGGTGAAGGGTGCTAATCGGGAGCTGTGCATGCAGAATAATGCTATCTCCGCTGTAATAACAGTGACAAGGTAATCCCTCTTCTTCCCCATCATTTATTTTGAGAAAAGTGTCTGAGTGGACATCACCACAGCCATACTCTGCATCATAATCTAACCATAAAATATCTTCTGAGCTGGAACGACTAGCATGGCTATATATTTCAATTTCATATTCAGGTTTATCTGTTCCGATTCGATAAAACATAATAGATGTTTCATCATTTAGCCGTGAGCTACTGACGAGTAGAATTTGTCCATCATGCTTTTCTTCGGTGATAGGCGCCAAAATATTATCCTTTGCTACGCTGTGGTTAACGTTGTAAGTGGCATATTAGCAAGGTACTTTATTCATTTTTTATCATAGATACCAGCAAGTAATCCCGATTTATAAAGGCTTTCTCACAAATATTCGTTTGACTCTCATAGTATTAGGCCTGCAATTGCAGGCCTGTTTGTTATTATTTTTGACACTGGCAAGCTGAATGATGATGCGAGTGGTGACCATGATGACTTTCGTTACCACAGCAAGCATCTATCGCCTTATTGATAATTTCAGCTAGCGTATTCACTGTTCCTAAGATAGTCGGCAGTTGGTCACAGACATTCGCACAGTCCGAACGCTCTGGATTTGGGATAGTCGGCGGGATCAGGCTGTCACAAAGAATTTCTTGCAAGACTAAAGCAAAATTGGCGATGCCCGTGGTGTAGATATAAGAACGTCCACCTGTTTGCTCAGCTAAACGGGCATATTCTTGTGTTACTCTGTCTCTATCAGCTAGGCTTGGGAAACGGTCAAGATTGGTTGGCGCATCATCCGGTGTCCCTTGATAGGTGTACACTTTGACATGAGCATGTTGAGCAATTTCAATCGCTTCATTGTTTTTGGCTATTGCCGCACTGGTAAGTCGACCACCACCGCCCTCCATGCCTTCATCACCTAAGACAAAAATGGCTCGTCTAGCACCATCACGCCAGTCAAAGTATCGACTTACATCAATGACGGCTCGGCAGAGATCTTCTTTGTTCCCCGCATGGTCAATACCATCCGCTTCTTTAAATGGAGGACGTGCTTGTAGGCTACTTTCGTTAACTCCTTTTAAGATTAAATAATCACTCACCGATTGATCGAATTTAGTTCCCGTCCAAACACCTTGTATCCCCAAGAATGTGGCGCGTAAATGTGATGGACAATTTGCTGCTGCTTTTTCAATAGCAGCGTCAATTTGTTGGCTAAGATCCGCAGATTCATCAGACATGGAACCGCTGGTATCAATCACCACGACCAAATCTAAGGCAATATCCCCCGTTCCTGTAACCAGCTGTGAAGTTTGGTTAACCATAATACTTGGTGCCCCAAACGAAGCCATATTTTGCATCATGCTGTTAGACGTTATTTTATTATCATTTTCAATGTCATTACTTTCTGTATTTTTACCCATATTTATATTCCTGTTAATTTCATAGTATTTAATTTATTGGATTTTCATATTCGAATAATATATTTATATAATACTTTTATAACGTATTTAATCACCCCTTAATTGATTCAATCGAGGGCGGTATTATTAATTTATTCGTATTTGCATTGACATAATAATAAATGTCAATGCGTTAACACTTATTAAAGTATCCAATTAAAAATCAATATATTAACAAATAAAATTAATTAAATATTTTTATTGTTCATGTTTTACCAGGCAAGATAAGAAGACAATACATTGATTTAAAATAAAACAATAAATTCTCCATAGGAGCGTTTCAATTATTATTATCCCCTAATAAATGAGGTAATATTCATCGCGTTACTGTTCACCTATATTACTTCAAAATTTTAACTGACATACTTAATCACCATGAAAACAGTCAATTAAAAGCATCTCGTTATACAAAAATTATTCTGATAATGACGTAAATCATTTACTAACACCGAATTAGAACACTATCTAAAAAATGAAAAAATTTGATAATTTAGCCGAACTCTATAATGAAAGTTTGGAATGGCCATATCGAAAAGAACTCGAATTACCCACGATAAAAAATTGGTTAGGTGACACTCGTTCACTAAAAATACTGGATTATGGTTGTGGCGCAGGAGGGATTTCGCGTTGGTTAGCAAACCAAAGATGTCAGCAAGTTGTAGGGTATGATAGTTCAATTGGCATGATTAATAGCGCCCAAATGCATGAAATAAAAGAACCATTAAATATTGAGTATTTCAGTGAATTAGACGACCTCACTCATCACCAATTTGATATTGTGGTCGCTATCTATGTTCTTCCGTATGCAACCAATGAAACACATCTACTCTCACTACTTAAAAGCATGTACCGTACCTTAACCCCTCAAGGTAAGATTATTGCAATAACCCTATCTCCTGATTTTTCGGCCGACCCCGATTATTATCTTCCTTATGGTTTTCAATTAATTGAGTCGAAACCTCGGCATGATGGAAGCTGCGTCGATTTGATACTTTATACAGGGCAAAAGCGTTATACACTGACCGCCTACTATTATGCGATGCAAACATTAGAGAATACGTTTTTACATGCTGGGTTCATCCATGTCTCGACGCTTTGTCATTCAACTTCATCTTTAGAAAAAGACCCATCTCTGTTTCATTATATTCAGTGTCCTCATACTGTCATTATCACTGCAACAAAAACAATTCCTTAAATTAGTTCAAAACATGATACCCAATCACGAAAGTCCCTACAGTGGGCTTTCTTCTTATATACATACAATGGAGACCCCATGAGTTTAAAGCAGCGCAGTTTAATTCTTTTGCACGCCACCCGTTTTGTTACTTTTGCTACACTCAGCCCCGAAAATATTCCGTGGGCAACCACCGTCGAGCCGAAAATTCTGTTCAATCCTCTACGATTTCTTTGGTATTCCGCACATCAAAGCCAGCATTCCCAAAATATTCGCCATCACGCCCAAGTAAGTGGAACGCTGTTTAATTATCATTTACCTGAGTTTGATTCTGCCGGTTTTGACGGCGCTCAGTTCATAGGAACAGCACGGGAATTATCGGTTGATGAGTCTGCAGAAGCTTATAGGGAATTTCATCAACATTCACTTTTCGATGAAGCTCAAAATACGTTGCCCTCTATTGCCCTTGAGCAACTTCAAAAAGGCGGCCATTCACGCTTTTATGAACTTATTATTGATCAGTGGTGGTTGTTTGATATGGAACATTGGCTGGCTAATCAAGAAAGTCGCCGCATTCCTGTGCCGCTGAGCTACCTTAATGATGAATAGCTGGCAATGGGTAGGTAAAAAAAACCGGCATCTTTCGACACCGGTTTCTATTAAGCGATTTTGTAAATCAGAAATTAGTTCTGATTGTCGCTGGTGAAGCCTGCATTTAACAGTTCAGCTAAGTTCGCTGTTGCTTCATCTGCGCTAACTTGTGGAGCTTCCACAGCTTCGCTCAGATGACGACGACGAATACGATCCTGGTGGTACGCGAAACCGGTACCTGCTGGGATCAGACGTCCAACAATAACGTTCTCTTTCAGACCGCGCAGTTCATCACGCTTACCTGCTACCGCTGCTTCTGTCAGTACGCGAGTTGTTTCTTGGAACGATGCCGCTGAGATGAAGGATTCTGTTGCCAGAGATGCCTTAGTAATACCCAACAGATCACGTTCAAAGTTAGCTGGAATCTTACCTTCAGTTTCCAGTTTACGGTTAGAAACTTTAACTCGTGAGTACTCAACTTGCTCACCTTCGAGGAATTCAGAGCTTCCTGCATCCGCGATGGTGACTTTACGCAGCATCTGACGAACGATAACTTCGATGTGTTTATCGTTAATCTTAACGCCTTGTAAGCGGTAAACTTCCTGAACTTCGTTCGTGATGTAACGAGTCACAGCATGAACACCACGCAGACGCAGGATATCATGTGGAGACTCTGGACCATCAGAAACTACGTCACCGCGTTCAACGATTTCACCTTCGAATACGTTAAGCTGACGCCATTTAGGGATCATCTCTTCGTATGGTTCACTTCCATCTAATGGAGTGATAACCAGACGGCGTTTCCCTTTGGTTTCTTTACCAAACGAGATAATACCGCTGATTTCAGCCAGGATCGCAGGCTCTTTCGGACGACGAGCTTCGAACAGGTCAGCAACGCGTGGCAGACCACCCGTGATATCTTTAGTACCTACGGATTCTTGTGGAATACGCGCTAAAGTATCACCGACGTTGATTGCAATGCCATCATCTAACTGAACAATTGCGTTACCCGGTAAGAAATACTGAGCAGGCATGTCTGTGTTAGGGATCAGAACATCTTTACCGTTCGCATCGACTACACGCAGTGCAGGACGTAAGTCTTTACCAGCACTGGTACGCTCAGCGGTATCCATAACAACGATTGAAGATAAACCAGTTAACTCATCAGTTTGACGAGTCATTGACAGACCTTCAAGCATGTCGGAGAAGCTGATGATACCCGATACTTCACTGACAACTGGCATGGTGTGTGGATCCCAGTTTGCAACGGTTTCACCGCCGATCACTGCTGCACCATCACCCTTCGTTAAGTGCGCACCGTAAGGAACTTTATAGCTCTCTTTAGTACGACCGAATTCATCGATCAGACGCAGTTCTGTATTACGAGAAGTAATTACCAGCTTGCCTTCTGAGTTAGTAACATATTTCGCGTTGAACAGTTTCAACGTACCTGTGTTACGAACTTGGATGCTTGATTCTGCTGCCGCACGAGATGCCGCACCACCGATGTGGAACGTACGCATCGTCAGCTGTGTACCCGGCTCACCGATTGACTGTGCCGCGATAACACCGATAGCTTCACCTTTGTTGATGATATGACCACGAGCAAGGTCACGACCATAACAGTGAGCACACACACCGAAGTCAGTTTCACAACTTACTACGGAACGTACTTTCACGCTGTCAACAGAGTTAGCTTCTAACAGGTCACACAGTTTTTCGTGTAACAGTGTATTACGTGGAACCAGAATATCTGCAGTACCTGGGATCAGGATATCTTCTGCAGTTACACGTCCAAGTACACGTTCACGCAGTGGTTCTTTAACGTCGCCACCCTCGATAACCGGAGTCATCAGGATACCTTCGTGAGTACCACAGTCATCTTCAGTGACAACCAAGTCCTGAGCAACGTCAACTAAACGACGAGTCAGATAACCGGAGTTCGCAGTTTTCAATGCGGTATCCGCAAGACCTTTACGAGCACCGTGGGTAGAAATAAAGTACTGGAGAACGTTCAGACCTTCACGGAAGTTCGCCGTGATTGGCGTTTCGATGATTGAGCCATCTGGCTTAGCCATCAGACCACGCATACCGGCCAGCTGACGAATCTGCGCTGCAGAACCACGAGCACCGGAGTCGGCCATCATAAAGATACTGTTGAAAGAAACTTGTTGTTCTTCTTCACCGTCACGGTTAATGACTGCTTCAGTAGACAAGTTTTCCATCATCGCTTTAGCAACACGTTCGTTTGCCGCTGCCCAGATATCGATAACTTTGTTGTAACGTTCGCCTGCTGTAACCAGACCAGACTGGAACTGTTCCTGAATTTCTGCAACTTCTGCTTCTGCTTCGGCGATGATCCCAGCTTTTTTCTCTGGAATAACCATATCGTCGATACCAACCGATGCACCAGAACGTGCCGCATAGGCAAAACCGGTATACATGATTTGGTCAGCAAAAATAACCGTTGGTTTCAGACCCAGTACGCGGTAACAGGTGTTCAGCATTTTGGAGATAGCTTTCTTACCTAACGCTTGGTTAACCAGCGAGTAAGGCAGACCTTTCGGTACGATCATCCATAAAATTGCACGGCCAACAGTGGTATCAACTAAACCAGTGTTAATCGTAATGTTACCTTCGCTGTCTTTCACTTCTTCAGTGATACGAACTTTAACGCGGGCATGCAGTGAAGCATGGCCAGAACGGTAAACACGCTCAGCTTCTTTAGGACCGGCTAAAACCATGCCCTCGCCTTTCGCGTTTACGCAGTCGCGCGTCATGTAGTAGATACCTAATACAACGTCCTGAGAAGGAACGATGATAGGCTCACCACTTGCCGGAGACAGGATGTTGTTGGTTGACATCATCAACGCACGCGCTTCTAACTGAGCTTCCAGAGTCAGAGGAACGTGTACCGCCATTTGGTCACCATCGAAGTCGGCGTTATATGCCGCACAAACGAGTGGGTGCAATTGGATAGCTTTACCTTCGATCAGAATTGGTTCGAACGCTTGGATACCCAGACGGTGAAGTGTTGGTGCACGGTTCAGCATCACTGGGTGTTCGCGGATAACTTCATCCAAGATATCCCAAACAACCGCTTCTTCGCGCTCAACCATTTTCTTCGCAGCTTTAATGGTTGTTGCCAGACCACGTAATTCTAATTTGCCGTAGATAAATGGTTTGAATAACTCAAGTGCCATTTTCTTAGGCAGACCGCACTGATGCAGACGCAGGTATGGACCTACGGTGATTACAGAACGACCTGAGTAGTCAACACGCTTACCAAGTAAGTTCTGACGGAAACGACCTTGTTTACCTTTGATCATATCTGCCAAAGATTTCAGAGGACGTTTGTTAGAACCAGTGATTGCGCGACCACGACGACCGTTATCTAACAGAGCATCAACCGCTTCTTGCAGCATACGTTTTTCGTTACGTACGATGATGTCTGGCGCAGCCAGATCCAGAAGACGTTTCAGACGGTTGTTACGGTTGATTACGCGACGATACAGATCGTTCAGATCCGATGTAGCGAAACGACCACCATCCAGTGGTACTAATGGACGCAGATCAGGTGGCAGAACTGGCAGAACGTTCAGGATCATCCACTCTGGTTTGTTACCAGATTGAATAAACGCTTCTAACAGTTTGATACGCTTAGTCAGCTTTTTACGCTTGGTTTCTGAGTTAGTTTCGTTTAACTCTTCACGCAGCGTTTCACACTCGTTCTCAAGATCGAGGTTTTTCAGCAGACCTTGGATTGCTTCCGCACCCATTTTCGCGTCAAATTCGTCACCGAACTCTTCCAACGCATCTAAGTATTGCTCTTCTGTCAGAATCTGTGCGCGCTCAAGGCTGGTCATTCCGCCTTCAACAACAACATAAGATTCAAAATACAGAACGCGTTCGATATCGCGCAGTGGCATATCGAGCAGCAAACCAATACGGGATGGCAGTGATTTTAAGAACCAAATATGCGCAGTTGGAGACGCGAGTTCAATATGACCCATACGCTCACAACGCACTTTAGTTTGTGTAACTTCAACGCCACACTTCTCACAAATCACACCACGGTGTTTTAAACGCTTGTACTTACCGCACAGGCATTCGTAGTCTTTTACTGGCCCGAAAATACGCGCACAGAAAAGACCGTCACGCTCAGGTTTGAACGTACGGTAGTTAATGGTTTCTGGCTTTTTAACTTCACCGAATGACCATGAACGGATCATGTCAGGTGATGCCAGAGCAATCTTGATCGCATCAAACTCTTCGGTCTTGGTTTGCGCTTTCAGAAACTTAATTAAGTCTTTCACAAAATGGCTCCTGTCGGAGTTAGACCTGTCAGGTGAGTGCTCGAAGCCACTCTCCCCAAATCCCAGTGCTTACACGGGCCGGAAGGCGAACCTTCCGGCACAGAACGAATTACTCGTCTTCCAGCTCGATGTTGATACCCAGTGAGCGAATTTCTTTCAGCAATACGTTGAAAGATTCCGGCATACCAGGTTCCATCTGATGGCTACCATCGACGATGTTTTTATACATCTTCGTACGGCCGTTAACGTCATCCGATTTAACTGTAAGCATTTCTTGAAGAGTATAGGCTGCACCGTATGCTTCCAGTGCCCACACTTCCATCTCCCCGAAACGCTGACCACCGAACTGCGCTTTACCACCCAGCGGCTGCTGAGTAACCAAGCTGTAAGAACCAGTTGAACGGGCGTGCATCTTATCGTCAACCAAGTGGTTCAGTTTCAGCATGTACATGTAACCTACGGTTACTTGACGCTCAAATTTCTCGCCAGTACGACCGTCGAACAATGTAATCTGACCTGAAGTTGGCAGACCGCCCAGTTTCAGCAGTTCTTTAATTTCTTTCTCTTTTGCACCATCAAACACTGGTGTTGCAATTGGCATACCTTTTCTCAGGTTCTCTGCCAAACGCATAACTTCTTCATCAGAGAAAGTATTTAAGTCAACTTTCTGACGCGGATCATCACCTAAATCGTAAGCTTTCTGGATGAATTCACGCAGTTTGGCAACTTCTTGCTGCTGTTTAAGCATAGCATTGATTTTTTCACCAATACCTTTAGCAGCCATACCTAAGTGAGTTTCCAGAATCTGACCGATGTTCATACGTGATGGTACGCCCAGCGGGTTCAGAACGATGTCAACTGGGTTACCGTTTTCATCGTAAGGCATGTCTTCAACTGGGTTGATTTTTGAGATAACACCTTTGTTACCATGGCGACCCGCCATTTTATCACCCGGTTGAATCTGACGTTTAACTGCCAGATAAACCTTAACAATTTTCAGTACGCCCGGTGCAAGGTCATCACCTTGAGTGATCTTGCGACGTTTTGCTTCCAGTTTCTTAGCGAACTCAGATTTCAGTTCGTCGTACTGTTCAGCTAATTGCTCTAACTGGTTTTGTTTCTCTTCATCAGCTAATGCTAATTCTAACCAACGGTCACGAGGCAGTTTGTCCAGTTTATCAGCTTCAATACCACCGCTGATCAGTACAGAACGGATACGAGAGAACAGTGCGGATTCAAAAATACGCAGCTCTTCTGTTAAGTCTTTCTTCGCATCACGTAACTGAGTTTCTTCGATTTCCAGAGCACGTTTGTCTTTCTCTACGCCATCACGGGTAAATACTTGTACGTCGATAACCGTACCTGATACACCGTTAGGAATACGTAAAGAAGAGTCTTTAACGTCTGAAGCTTTTTCACCGAAGATAGCACGCAGCAGTTTTTCTTCTGGCGTTAATTGGGTTTCACCTTTAGGAGTGACTTTACCAACCAGAATGTCTCCGCCTTTCACTTCTGCACCGATATAAACGATACCGGATTCATCAAGTTTAGACAGTGCTGCTTCACCAACGTTTGGAATATCCGCAGTGATCTCTTCAGGCCCTAATTTGGTGTCACGAGACACACAAGAGAGTTCCTGAATGTGAATAGTTGTGAAACGGTCTTCTTGAACAACACGCTCAGAAACTAAGATGGAGTCTTCGAAGTTATAACCATTCCATGGCATGAATGCCACGCGCATGTTTTGACCCAGTGCTAATTCGCCGAGGTCTGTTGAAGGACCATCCGCTAACACATCACCACGTTCAACTGGTTCACCTAAAGATACGCAAGGCATCTGGTTAATACAGGTGTTCTGGTTAGAACGAGTATATTTAGTCAGGTTATAGATATCGATTCCAGCTTCGCCCGGATACATCTCATCTTCGTTAACTTTGATAACGATACGAGAAGCATCAACGTATTGAACTGAACCACCACGTCTTGCAACAGCAGTAACACCGGAGTCAACCGCTACTGCACGTTCCATACCTGTACCAACTAATGGTTTGTCAGCACGTAAAGTAGGAACCGCTTGACGTTGCATGTTCGCACCCATCAATGCACGGTTGGCGTCATCGTGTTCAAGGAATGGGATCAGTGACGCACCAACAGAAACAACCTGTTGAGTCGAAACGTCCATATATTCAACTTGTTCACGGCTGAATAAGCTTGACTCGCCTTTGTTACGGCAAGTAACTAATTCTTCGATGAAACGGCCATCGTCGCTTAATACGGTGTTAGCCTGAGCAATGATGAAGTTACCTTCTTCGATTGCAGACAGGTAATGGATTTCATCAGTTACGATGCCATCACGGACTAAACGGTATGGAGTTTCTAAGAAACCGTACTCATTGGTCTGTGCATAAACAGATAATGAGTTGATCAGACCGATGTTCGGACCTTCAGGGGTTTCGATTGGACAAACACGACCATAGTGAGTTGGGTGTACGTCACGTACTTCGAAGCCTGCGCGTTCACGAGTCAGACCACCTGGGCCTAATGCAGAGATACGACGTTTATGCGTAATTTCAGACAGTGGGTTGTTCTGGTCCATAAATTGAGACAGCTGGCTGGAACCAAAGAACTCTTTAACTGCTGCTGAAATTGGCTTAGCGTTGATCATATCCTGTGGCATTAATGCATCGAGGTCACCCAGAGAAAGACGCTCTTTCACTGCACGCTCAACACGAACCAGACCTACACGGAATTGGTTCTCAGCCATTTCGCCAACGGAACGAATACGACGGTTACCTAAGTGGTCAATATCATCGACTTCGCCTTTACCGTTACGGATATCGATGAGTTTACGCATAACATCAATGATGTCTTCTTCACTCAGGATACCAGAACCTTCGATTTCATCGCGGTTCAGTGAACGGTTGAACTTCATACGACCTACAGCAGACAAGTCGTAACGGTCTTCAGAGAAGAACAAGTTATCGAACAGGTTTTCTGCAGCTTCGCGTGTTGGCGGCTCACCAGGGCGCATCATACGGTAGATTTCTACCAGTGCACTTAAGCGATCGTTCGTTGGGTCGACGCGAACGGTTTCAGAGATATAAGCACCGTGGTCTAAGTCGTTGGTGAACAATGTTTCGATTGTTTTGTGACCAGACTGGCTCAGACGTGCCAACATATCTAATGACAGTTCCATGTTCGCTGCACAAATCAGCTCACCGGTGCTCTCATCGATGTAATCTCTTGCAACAACTTTACCTGCGATGTATTCAACAGGAACTTCGATGTTGCTAACTTCTTCTTTTTCTAACTGACGAATATGACGAGCAGTGATACGACGGCCTTTTTCAACATACACTTTGCCGTTTGCTTCGATATCGAAAGAAGCAGTTTCACCACGCAGACGCTCAGGAACCAGCGTCATCATCAGTTTGTTATCGCGGATTTGGAATACAGTTTTGTCGAAGAACAGATTTAAGATTTCTTCGGTGTTGTAATCCATTGCACGCAGAATAATGGTCGCAGGTAATTTACGGCGACGGTCAATACGTACAAACAGGTTATCTTTCGGATCGAATTCGAAATCAAGCCATGAACCACGGTAAGGAATAATACGTGCGTTATACAGCACTTTACCTGAAGAGTGAGTTTTACCTTTATCGCTATCGAAGAATACACCAGGACTACGGTGTAACTGAGAAACGATAACACGCTCAGTACCGTTGATAACAAAAGTTCCGTTTTCAGTCATGAGTGGAATTTCACCCATGTAGACTTCTTGTTCTTTGATGTCTTTAACGGTGCCTTCTGGAGCTTCTCGCTCATACACGATCAGGCGCAGTTTTACACGCAGTGGTGCAGAATAGGTCACGCCGCGAATTTGACATTCTTTAACGTCAAAAACAGGCTCACCTAAACGATAGCTGACATATTGCAGCTCAGCATTACCGCTGTAGCTCTGAATTGGGAATACGGAACGGAAAGCAGCTTCCAGACCATTCTGGCCATCAGGATCTTGCTCGATAAACTTCTGGAACGAGTCAAGTTGGATGGAAAGGAGATAAGGTATATCCAAAACTTGTGGACGTTTACCAAAATCCTTACGAATACGTTTTTTCTCGGTATAGGAGTAAACCATAGGTTTCCTCAGCTCGTTGATCAGTGACCCAAATCGTTCGCCTTTGGATTAAGGGCAGAACAGGAACGCGTTTTTTGAAGAAATGGAAAATGAATACTTTCCTGAATACCCATTTCTATTACTCTTAAATCATTTCATTGCGTTGCAGTTGCTACCGAGCTACCCGAGCGGGTCGTAGCGCAGAACACAGTATATTAAGTCGTCAAATAGAAAGAAGTATTGGAGGGTTGTTTGTTAACATTAAAACTGCGTGAAAAGCTGTTAACACCCATCACGCTTTACAGCGCAAAAAGGCTGGTGATTAAAAAATCACCAGCCATCAGCCTAATTACTTAAGCTGCGTTCTTGAAATTGAACTTATTTAAGTTCAACAGAAGCGCCTGCTTCTTCAAGAGATTTTTTCAGAGTTTCAGCTTCGTCTTTGCTTGCAGCTTCTTTGATAACTGCTGGAGCTGATTCTACCATATCTTTAGCTTCTTTCAGGCCAAGACCGGTTGCGCCACGAACTGCTTTGATAACTGCAACTTTGTTCGCACCAACAGATGCCAGAACAACGTCGAATTCAGTTTTTTCTTCAGCAGCTTCAGCTGAACCCGCAGCAACAGCAACAGCTGCAGCAGCAGAAACGCCGAATTTTTCTTCCATCATAGTAATCAGTTCAACAACGTCCATTACAGACATTTCTGCAACTGCATCAAGGATTTGGTCTTTAGTGATAGACATAACAAGTGTTCCTAAAATTCAGAAATAGTTTATACGTTAAAAAGCAACGAAGGAAAGGGCTTATGCAGCTTCTTTCTGATCGCGCAGAGCAGCCAGAGTACGAACCAATTTGCCGGCAGCGGCTTCTTTCATGGTTGCCATCAGGCGTGCGATTGCTTCATCGTAAGTTGGGAGAGTTGCCAGACGATCGATATCTTTCGCTTGGATTAACTCACCTTCAAAGGCCGCAGCTTTAATCTCAAATGCTGGATTCGCTTTCGCGAACTCTTTGAACAGACGAGCGCCAGCGCCCGGATGTTCGTTAGAGAAAGCAATTAAGGTTGGACCAACAAACGCGTCTTTCAGTACATCATAAGCTGTACCTTCAACAGCACGGCGAATCAGTGTGTTACGAACAACACGGATATAAACGCCAGCTTCGCGACCTGCTTTACGCAGTTCAGTCATTTTTGCTACAGTTACGCCGCGTGAATCAGCAACAACTGCAGAAAGCGCGCCTTTGGCTACTTCGCTGACTTCAGCAACAATCGCTTGTTTGTCTTGAAGATTTAGTGCCATTAGCTTCTTGCTCCTGGATTAACCGGGAAAACCCGGGACTCACATCACTCAAACACAACATTATGTAAGAGCGCTAAAACACGGTGAGCAGAATAGAAATCCAGAATTAAATTCTAGGTATCTCTGTCACCGTCTACGCAGGTAAATTAAGTAGCTACTAGTAACTAATAAACTACACCTGCGGTCTTGGACGGGGTCTGGAAAGGCCAGACTCCATACCGAAATTTGTGGTTTGTTGAGCATATTTCTATACCCAACAAACTCGAGGCGTCAAATTTTATACAAATTTGACGCAAAGGTAAAGCCTAATTGCCGATTAGCAAATGCTAACGGAATTAAACTGCTGCTGACAGACCAGATTGGTCGATAGCAACACCTGCGCCCATGGTAGTGGACAGGCTGATTTTCTTGATGAAAACACCTTTAGCAGAAGCTGGTTTTGCTTTTTTCAGCGCGATCAGCAGTGCTTCTAAGTTTTCTTTCAGTTTGTCAGCGTCGAAATCAGCTTTACCGATAGTGGTATGGATGATTCCGTTTTTGTCGTTACGGTAACGAACCTGACCAGCTTTAGCGTTATTAACTGCTTCAGCAACGTTAGGAGTTACAGTACCAACTTTCGGGTTTGGCATCAGACCACGTGGGCCCAGAACTTGACCTAATTGGCCAACAACGCGCATTGCATCTGGAGAAGCAATAACAACGTCAAAGTTCATTTCACCAGCTTTGATTTTATCAGCCAGATCTTCCATACCAACCAGTTCAGCGCCAGCAGCTTTAGCAGCTTCAGCGTTTGCGCCTTGTGCGAACACAGCAACGCGAACTGAACGGCCAGTACCGTGTGGCAGTACAGTTGCACCGCGAACGTTCTGGTCAGATTTACGAGCATCGATACCAAGATTGATAGCTACGTCAACGCTTTCAACGAATTTAGCAGTCGCTAATTCTTTCAGCAGAGCAACGGCTTCATTGATGTCATACTGTTTAGTTACATCAACTTTCTCACGGATATTGCGCATGCGCTTAGTCAGTTTAGCCATTCTATTAGTCCTCCACTACCAGGCCCATGGAACGAGCAGTACCAGCGATTGAACGCATCATCGCGTCAACGTCAGCACCAGTCATATCCGCAGCTTTAGTTTCTGCGATTTCGCGAACCTGTGCAGAAGTCACTTTACCAACTTTGTCTTTGTTCGGCTTACCAGAACCAGACTTAACGCCAGCCGCTTTTTTCAGCAGAACTGCTGCCGGTGGAGTTTTAGTTACGAAAGTGAATGAACGGTCTGCATAAACAGTAATAACAACAGGAATTGGTAAACCTTTTTCCAGGCTGTCTGTTTTTGCGTTGAACGCTTTACAGAATTCCATGATGTTCACACCTTGCTGACCCAGTGCTGGACCAACCGGTGGACTTGGGTTTGCCATACCAGCTGCTACTTGCAGCTTAACGTAGGCTTGTACTTTCTTAGCCATGAATATTTCCTCAAATTGGGTAATAACGCCTTAATGGATTAAGGCTCCCCGTTACATTAACGCCCCGCAAAACACCGTTTGCACAGTATGATGCCAAGCATAAAAAACAAAAGGCGCGAAATTGTATGAAAATTTCGCGCCTTTTGCAAGTCTGCTATTCGGAATTGTTAGGCTTTTTCTACCTGTCCGAAGTCTAACTCAACTGGAGTTGCACGACCAAAAATAGAAACAGAGACTTTTAAGCGGCTCTTTTCATAGTCGATTTCTTCAACAACACCGTTGAAGTCAGCGAATGGACCTTCACTAACACGAACCATTTCACCTGGTTCAAATAGCGTTTTAGGACGTGGCTTATCACCCACTTGTTGTAAGCGATTCATAATCGCATCAACTTCTTTATCACTAATTGGTGCTGGACGATCTGAAGTCCCACCGATAAAGCCCATTACACGCGGAACACTGCGTACTAAGTGCCAAGAGTCATCATTCATGACCATTTGAACTAATACGTAACCAGGGAAGAATTTGCGCTCACTTTTACGGCGCTGGCCGCTACGGATCTCAACAACTTCTTCAGTTGGAACCATAACATCGCCAAACAACTCTTCCATATTATGTAATTTGATATGTTCACGCAGAGACTGTGCTACGCGACCTTCAAAACCAGAGAATGCCTGAATGACATACCAGCGTTTTTTAGGTAAATCTGACATTTAGAATAACCTCAGGCTTGTAATAAATGAAACTAAACGCACTAGGATACCATCTAATCCCCACAGGATTAGTGACATTACAGCCGTTACAGCAGCAACAATCAAAGTCGTTTGTAATGCTTCCTGGCGAGTAGGCCAAATGACTTTCTTCACCTCGATGCGAGCTTCGCGCGCAAACGCCAGAGTTGCTTTACCTTTTGTGGTCCACAAAGCAACAGCACCAGCAATAGCTACTACAGCCACAACTGCAAAAGCACGCAGTGCGAGATTATATTGACGGAAGTAATAGTTGCCTACGATAGCAACTAATAATAAGGCACAGACAACTACCCATTTGAAGATGTCTGCACTGCGTCCACTTCCTTGAGCTTCGCTATTCGCACTCATAATTCAACCTGTTACCATGAAGTATGTATAAAGCTCGCTTGCCTTACCTTTGCAGTATGGCAATCAGAGCACACCAATAGAATATGCCAGCATACCCAGTAAATTTAATCACCACCCTATTTCGAAAATAAATTTCTTTTCGTGGCAGCGGTAAAATATACCATAACTTCTGAGCAAAACCTTAATAAATCTCATATAACTGCATCGGGCTTTCAATACAGTCAGTAAATCGTTGTTTCAGAGCCTATCTCACCAATAATTATGAAAACGATTGATGAGATAGGTTCTTAGGTTTAAACGCTAACATTTTAAAAACTTGAGTATAAAAAGGGCATCAGTCGATGCCCTTTTTACTAAAGTGGTTCTTTCTTATTCAGAAAGAGCGGTATTATGCAATGATTTTTGCAACAACACCCGCACCTACAGTACGACCACCTTCACGGATTGCGAAACGTAAACCATCATCCATCGCGATTGGGTGAATCAGAGTCACGATCATGTTGATGTTATCGCCTGGCATTACCATCTCTACGCCTTCTGGCAGTTCGATAGTACCGGTTACGTCAGTTGTACGGAAGTAGAACTGTGGACGGTAGCCTTTGAAGAATGGAGTATGACGACCACCTTCATCTTTGCTCAGAATATAAACTTCTGATTCGAATTGAGTGTGTGGCTTGATTGAACCTGGTTTAGCCAGTACTTGACCACGTTGAATTTCTTCACGCTTAGTACCACGCAGCAGAACACCAACGTTCTCACCCGCACGACCTTCGTCCAGCAGTTTACGGAACATTTCAACGCCAGTACAAGTCGTCTTAGCCGTTGCTTGGATACCAACGATTTCAACTTCTTCACCAACTTTGATGATACCACGCTCAACACGGCCTGTTACTACTGTACCACGACCAGAGATTGAGAATACGTCTTCGATTGGCAGCAGGAATGGCTTATCAATTGCACGCTCTGGTTCTGGGATGTAAGAATCCAGGTAGCCTGCTAATTCAACAATTTTCGCTTCCCACTCTGGGTTGCCTTCCAGCGCTTTCAGTGCTGAACCGCGAACAACTGGAGTGTCGTCGCCTGGGAAATCGTATTGAGACAGAAGTTCACGAACTTCCATTTCAACTAATTCTAACAGTTCTTCGTCGTCTACCATGTCACATTTGTTCAGGAAAACGATGATGTAAGGAACACCTACTTGGCGACCTAACAGGATGTGCTCACGAGTTTGTGGCATTGGGCCATCAGTCGCAGCAACAACCAGAATTGCACCGTCCATCTGCGCAGCACCAGTGATCATGTTTTTAACATAGTCGGCGTGACCTGGGCAGTCTACGTGTGCGTAGTGGCGAGTTGGAGTATCGTATTCTACGTGAGAAGTAGAAATGGTGATACCACGCGCTTTTTCTTCTGGTGCGTTATCGATTTGGTCGAATGCACGAGCGTTACCGCCGTAAGTTTTCGCCAGAACAGTAGTGATTGCTGCTGTCAGGGTAGTTTTACCATGGTCAACGTGGCCGATTGTACCAACGTTAACGTGCGGTTTTGAACGTTCAAATTTTTCTTTAGACA
>NZ_WLUL01000004.1:0-123417 GCF_009706585.1 Providencia sp. wls1916 | reverse complement strand
CCACAGCAGCCACAGCAGCCACAGCAGCCACAGCAGCCACAGCAGCCACAGCAGCCACAGCAGTCACAGCAGGATAGTTTATTCCACCCATTCTTAGTACGTAACGACCAACCGTTACCGAAACCAACGACGCCAATGCCGTCGCTTGACCTACTGGCGAGTCCACCAGAGCAAGAAGAGCCAGTGGATATGTTCAAATTAGAGCAAACCGCAAGGTTAATTGAAGCACGCTTGAACGATTATCGGGTTAAAGCTGAAGTGGTTGGCTTCTCTCCAGGTCCCGTAATCACCCGTTTTGAGTTGGATCTTGCGCCGGGAGTGAAAGCAGCTCGAATTTCCACGTTATCCCGAGATCTTGCGCGTTCATTGTCGACAACAGCGGTTCGTGTTGTTGAGGTGATTCCAGGTAAACCCTATGTTGGTTTAGAGTTACCGAATGAAAAACGTCAAACCGTTTATTTGAGTGAAGTCTTAGACTGTGATGATTTTAGAAAAAATCCATCGCCGCTGACGATTGTTTTAGGGAAAGATATCGAAGGTGATCCGGTTGTTGCCGATTTGGCAAAAATGCCGCACTTATTAGTGGCGGGTACAACGGGATCCGGTAAATCGGTTGGGGTCAATGCGATGATCCTGAGTATCTTATATAAAGCGAAGCCTGAAGATGTTCGCTTTATTATGATAGACCCGAAAATGCTGGAACTTTCTATCTATGAAGGGATCCCGCACCTGTTAACTGAAGTCGTTACTGACATGAAAGATGCAGCGAATGCGCTACGTTGGTGTGTCAATGAAATGGAACGCCGTTATAAACTGATGTCAGCATTAGGCGTACGTAATCTCGCGGGTTACAACGACAAAATTAAAGCGGCAGCGGATATGAGTCGCCCAATCCCAGATCCATTCTGGAAGCCTGGCGACAGTATGGATATGGAACATCCAATGCTGAAAAAAGAACCTTATATCGTGGTGATGGTGGACGAATTTGCGGACTTAATGATGACCGCAGGGAAGAAAGTGGAAGAGTTGATTGCTCGTTTAGCACAAAAAGCGCGTGCAGCCGGTATCCACCTCGTTTTAGCGACCCAACGTCCATCGGTTGACATCATTACTGGGTTAATTAAAGCCAATATTCCAACGCGTATCGCCTTTACGGTATCGAGTAAGATTGACTCGCGCACTATTCTTGACCAAGGTGGTGCTGAATCACTGCTGGGTATGGGGGATATGCTGTATCTGCCACCAAACTCATCGATTCCAGTGCGTGTTCACGGTGCATTTGTCCGTGACCAAGAAGTTCACGCTGTCGTAAATGATTGGAGAGCACGTGGGAAACCGCAATATATTGATAGCATCACGACATGTAGCGATGATAGTGAAGGCGGTGGAAGTTCAGATAATGGTGATGAGGATCTCGACCCGTTATTTGATCAAGCTGTCGAATTTGTTGTTGAAAAACAAAGGGTATCTATCTCCGGTGTACAACGTCAATTCCGTATCGGTTACAACCGGGCAGCTCGGATTGTTGAGCAAATGGAAGATCAAGGGATTGTCAGTGAACCGGGGCATAATGGAAACCGAGAAGTATTAGCCCCGCCATCAATGGGATATTAATATTTCATGTGATAATTGCTGGTTTAATTCAAGGGGTGTATAAAGACATACGCCCCTTGTGGTATTAATTTTAAGGTCTTTTCTCGATGAAAAAAATGATGTTGTTAGGTGCATTAGCCCTGAGTTTAAACGTAGGTCAAGTATTGGCAGATGCGAGTCAAGACCTTCAAGATCGACTGAGTAAAGTGAATAGCTTCCAAGCGAGCTTTTCTCAGAAAGTAACTAGCCCAGAAGGTGATCTTATCCAAGAGGGTGTCGGTGACTTGTGGATTGAACGCCCTAACTTATTTAACTGGAATATGACTTCGCCGGATGAAAGTGTTCTGGTATCAGACGGTAAAAACCTGTGGTTTTACAACCCATTTGTTGAGCAAGTGACGGTGACAAACTTAGCTGATGCTACCCAAGATACGCCATTCCTGCTATTAACTCGCAACAATCCGCAGGATTGGAAACAGTATTCTATTGTCCAACAGGGCAATACGTTTGATCTGAAACCAAAACAATCTAACGGGACATTAAAAAGTTTCTCTATTACGGTTAACCCACAAGGGACGATTGAGAAATTTGCTGCGGTTGAACAAGACGGACAAACCAGCGCCTATCAATTAAAACAGCAAAAAAATGGCCCAGTTGACCCAAGTAAATTCAAATTTACAGTACCAAAAGGGGTCACATTGGATGACCAGCGTTCTCGCGCTCACTAATATCTAGGGAGTAAAGAGGGTCTCGTGGGTAACTTATCTCTCGATTTTTCACAAAATGAATTCCAACCTCTGGCTGCGCGTATGCGGCCAGAAACGCTTGAGCAATATATTGGTCAAACACATTTACTTGCCGAAGGTAAACCATTACCACGTGCGATTAAGGCGGGTCATTTACACTCAATGATCTTGTGGGGACCTCCGGGAACGGGGAAAACTACTTTGGCTGAAATTATTGGTCACTATGCACAAGCGGATATCGAGCGCATTTCTGCGGTAACTTCAGGGATCAAAGAGATCCGTGAATCTATCGAAAAAGCGCGCCAAAATCGCAGTGCGGGGCGAAGAACCATTTTGTTTGTGGATGAAGTTCACCGCTTTAATAAAAGCCAGCAAGATGCTTTTTTACCTCATATTGAAGACGGTACCATCACTTTTATTGGTGCGACTACCGAAAACCCATCATTCGAACTCAACTCGGCACTACTTTCTCGCGCAAGAGTCTATCTATTAAAATCCTTAGAAAGTAGTGAAATTGAAGAAGTGCTGTTACAGGCATTGGGCGATAGCACCCGGGGTTTAGGTGGACAAAATATCGTTCTTCCAGATAGTACCCGAAAAATGATCGCTGACTTGGTTAATGGGGATGCAAGGCGCTCATTGAATCTGCTGGAAATGATGTCGGATATGGCGGAGGCAGATAACCAAGGTCAACGAGTGTTAACTGCCGAGTTGCTCAAAGAAGTGAGTGGTGAACGCGCAGCGCGTTTCGATAATAAGGGTGACCGTTACTATGATTTGATTTCTGCGTTGCATAAATCAGTTCGTGGTTCAGCTCCAGATGCTGCACTTTATTGGTATGCTCGGATTATTACTGCGGGCGGTGATCCTCTGTATGTCGCTCGTCGTTTATTGGCGATTGCCTCTGAAGATGTCGGGAATGCCGATCCTCGAGCCATGCAAGTGGCGATTTCAGCATGGGATTGTTTTACTCGTGTAGGCCCGGCGGAAGGGGAGCGAGCTATCGCTCAAGCCATTGTTTATCTTGCATGCGCACCGAAAAGTAATGCCGTTTACACCGCTTATAAAGCCGCAATTAAAGATGCTCAAATGCAGCCAGATTATGATGTTCCTGAACATTTAAGAAATGCCCCTACCAAATTAATGAAAGAGTTAGGTGTCGGTAAAGAGTATCGTTATGCTCACGACGAGCCTAATGCTTACGCGGCGGGTGAAAATTATTTCCCTGAACCGATGAAAGCGACGCAATACTATTACCCAACGGCACGCGGGCTAGAAGGCAAAATTGCTGAAAAACTCGACTGGTTAGCCCAACAAGATCAAATTAGCACAACAAAACGCTATCGCTAATCGGGTCAATGCGGTAAGGTTATAAAGCAATAAAATATTCTAAATATAACGCCGGAGCGCGTTATATTCGCTCTCACAATTGACTAACAAAATCACAGGATAAGCATGCTCGATCCAAATTTACTGCGTACGGAGCTAGACGCGGTTGCTACAAAACTGGCTCGCAGGGGTTTTACCCTTGATGTGGAAAAGCTGCGTGAATTAGAAGAACGCCGCAAAGTTTTACAAGTTGAAACTGAAACCCTGCAAGCAGACCGTAACTCGCGATCGAAAACTATTGGTGCAGCGAAAGCGCGTGGTGAAGACATTGAGCCATTGCGTCTGGAAGTGAACCAATTAGGCGAAAAATTGGATGCTGCTAAAGCAGAGTTAGATAAGCTGCAACAAGAAATCCGTGATATTGCATTAAGTATCCCGAATATTCCTGATGATGAAGTGCCTGACGGTAAAGATGACTCAGAAAACTTAGAAATCACTCGTTGGGGGCAACCTCGCCAATATGATTTTGAAGTCAAAGATCATGTGAGCTTAGGTGAACTGGCTGGTGGTTTAGATTTTCCAGCGGCAGTGAAATTGACAGGTGCTCGTTTTGTTGTGATGAAAGGTCAAATTGCGCGTATGCACCGTGCATTAGCGCAATTTATGCTGGATTTACATACTGAACAACATGGTTATCAAGAGCTGTATGTTCCTTATTTAGTTAACCATGACACGCTGTATGGTACTGGTCAGCTGCCGAAATTTGGTGAAGATTTATTCCACACTAAACCGTTGGAAGAAGAAGCGGATAGCAGCACTTATGCTCTGATCCCAACTGCGGAAGTGCCAGTAACTAACTTGGTGCGTGATGAAATTTTAGATGAAGATTCACTTCCTTTGAAAATGACGGCTCATACACCATGTTTCCGTTCAGAAGCGGGCTCTTATGGTCGTGATACTCGTGGCCTTATCCGTATGCACCAATTTGATAAAGTTGAATTAGTGCAAATCGTGCATCCTGAGAAATCAATGGCGGCACTGGAAGAGTTAACCGGTCACGCGGAAAAAGTTCTGCAATTACTGGAACTGCCATACCGTAAAGTGCTGCTATGTACTGGGGATATTGGCTTTGGTTCACGCAAAACTTATGATTTAGAAGTTTGGCTGCCAGCGCAAAATACATATCGTGAGATTTCTTCTTGCTCAAATATGTGGGACTTCCAAGCTCGCCGTATGCAAGCGCGTTTCCGTGGTAAGAGCGACAAGAAAACCCAACTGGTTCATACATTGAATGGTTCTGGTTTAGCGGTTGGTCGTACTCTGGTTGCTGTATTAGAAAACTATCAGCAAGCGGATGGACGTATTGAAGTGCCAGCAGTCTTACGTCCATATATGAAAGGCTTAGAATATATCGGCTAATTGATATATTTGATGTTGAAGGCTGAGCTTGGTTTTAGACTGGGTTCAGCCTTTTTTATTGTAAAAATAAGTGGTTAAGTTACAAGCTCAACACTTGAATTTCTGAATGGGACAATCCCGAGATTTGGCTAATAACATCAATACTGAGTCCCAGGCTTAAACTCGTTATGACCAGTGACCTCATGCGTTGACGAGTATTAACTATTTCTTCTTTTCTCGCCTGCTCTATACCTTGCTCTATACCTTGCTCTATGCCTTGCTCTATGCCTTGTTCTATACCTTTTTGCATTCCTTCATCCCTGAGTCTCTGTGCAATATTCATAATAGTTTCCTCATATTTTTCAGTTTGATTGATTAAAGCCTGTACTATTTGGGTGTAATCAGTGGAATCCATCACACTAAATAGATAGTTAATAATTAGAATCACATCATCTCGATGATTTTCATTTTCTTTAATCACATGTGCTAAGCGTTTAGATAGCAGAACAATGTCACCCTGTCGGGTTGAATGCTTGAAAGCTAACTCCATTGCAGCCACCTTCCGGTGGGTAAGAATTTCATCATCGCTGACAGCATTTACGTCAATCAGTGGTAGGGGATTACAATAAAGGTCATGGGCTAAATCTGACCACTGAAAGCAGTCTGTCCATGAGCGTGAATAAGGGTAAGGCGACGGATCACCATGATAAAACTGAATAGGGACGATAAGGGGTAAAGCATGATGACCGTGTTGTAGATGTTGATTCATTGCGGAGAACGCGTAATGCATTAAGCGCCAGCCCATTAATTTATCTGGAGTCGATTGGTGCTCAACTAATAGATAGAAGTAACCCGAACCTTGTTTTGTTTCGACTCTATAGAGCAAATCAGATAAGCGAGAACGCAGCGTTTTATCTATAAATGAAGCACTCGTTAGTATTAAAGTATCGAAATTACAGTATTGTGTAATACGACTTGGTAAATGAGCCTCGAAGAAATCCCTTGCATTACCAAGCTTAGTCATAAAGCCTTTGAATGCAGAATCATGCGGTTTAGAAACTAAGTGAATAGACATATCGATCCTTATCCCGAGCGGTTGACGACGAGATACTAACCAATATTTTTTAAGGAGTGGAAAAAAGTTAGTCCTAATTCTAGATAATGGCTTGACTGATTAACTTTTTGTTATAAATGGTTTTATTTACTGATTTTAGTAATTAAAAAACACCTCATCGTCGTAATTCAACCCTGAGGTGTCAGGAGATAATTTTAGTCAATGCTGATGAGCTCAGTACAAAACTTCCAAAGAAATTAGTGAGTCTCGTCCGCTTTAATTACACAATCAATGAACTGGTCTGTGACTGTTTAGTATCGGTAAAAAAGATACTGCGGTACGTGCTGTAGTAAGTTGCGTACATAATTGGCATTGAGATAAATAATCCTAAGCCGAATGGGATAATGGAGACAAACATTAGCACCATGGCAATCAGGAAGAATAAGAAGCCGGGTAATAGGTTTTTCTTCACTGCCTGTAAGCTGGCGGAGATAGATGTGCCAATTTTGAAATCATGATTCATGATAAGAGCGGGAGCAAACCACGTTAGTGCAGTGCCAAATAAGCTAGCTAATGCCATGATAATGCCCGCAAATACAAATGTTCCAGTTGATGCAAACAAGGCTGCATCCGAAATACCATCGTATTGGTCAGCTTGCATTACTAAGCTAAAAATGGCCGAGCCAGCAATCAGAAAAGCAATTAACATTCCGACCATATTGGCTGCAAAGTTTATGGCACCAATAGCAAATAGCTCACCAAATTTCTTTTGGAACCCAGAGAAAAGCAAGCCAATATCCGCTTCGCCAGTTTTGCGTTGGTTTTCACAAATTGCAATGATCCCCCCGACGAAAACGGGAGTAACAAAACTCACAAACATGCTGACAATGGGTAGAAAAGCCATAGCAAAGATAATCAGGAAAAAGACAACGTTAATCAGGATCCACATACCTAATTTTTCTTTGACCAGTGCCCACGCTTGGCTAATCCATTCAACGCCTTCTCCTGCTTGAACGGCGCGAGGTTCAGGCGTAAATACAAAACTATCAACGGGCTCTTGAGGTGATGGTGTTTCAGGTGCTGGCGTTACAGGTGATATGTTGTTATCGACATGATCGTGTTCATTGTTCATGGTAAATGACCTATTCGTAGTGATGAATCAGCAATGTTTATTATAGTGTTATGCTGCTATTGATTTATAAATTAAATTTAACTTGGGGATTATGCCTAAAAACTCAACATTATCAAAGCAGAGTAATCTGGTTGCGTGAGAGTAGGCAGGATTATGAAAGCGGGTAGGATGGTGTAGAAGAAGGGATAATAATGAGGCTCCCCGAAGGAAGCCTCATTTTAATTAGTACATGACTTTTTTGCCGTAGCTTTCGAGGATGCTTTTTACTCTTTCCATCACTTCTTTTGACGGTGGTCTCACGCCATCAAGTTTGTATTCTTCACCCATGGTTTCCCATTTGTGTTTACCCAGCTCATGGTAAGGGAGCAGTTCAATTTTCTCGATATTATCCATATCTTTGACAAATTCACCGAGCATATGGACTGAGTGGTCATCGTCACTCCAGCCTGGGACAACGACATAGCGGATCCAGGTTTTTTGATTGCGCTTAGCGAGGTAGCGAGCAAATTCTAAGGTGCGATGATTGGAAACACCCACGAGTTTTTGGTGGATCTCATCATTAAGCTGTTTTAAGTCAAGCATGACAAGATCAGTGACTTCCATCAGCTCATCAATGACGGGGTCATAACGACGAACAAATCCATTAGTGTCTAAACAGGTATGGATGTTTTCTTTTTTACAAGCGCTGAACCAATCACGGACAAAATCAGCCTGTAAAATAGCTTCACCACCAGATGCGGTTACACCACCACCTGTAGCGTTCATAAAATGGCGATAAGTGACGGCTTCTTTCATTAATTCATCAACAGTGACCATGTTACCGGTATGGGTATCCCATGTATCACGATTATGGCAATACAGGCAGCGCATTAGGCAGCCTTGAAAGAAGACAATAAAGCGGATCCCTGGTCCGTCGACGGTACCACAGGATTCGAAGGAGTGAATTCGCCCAAACGTCGCAGGTGGCGAGGTGGTCGAAATTTCAGTCGTTGGAATAGTCTTTTGCGTTGTTGACATAGCAGGAACTCACAGAATGTAGAATTATAATTTGTTATCTTTGACTAAGATAGAAAGGCCCCAATGGGAGGGGCCTTTTATTTATTTTACGTTATAGAATCTTAGCAAAGTCTTACAGAGTACTGGTGAAAGTACGAGTAATAACGTCTTGCTGCTGTTCTTTAGTCAGAGAGTTAAAGCGCACTGCATATCCTGATACACGGATAGTCAGCTGCGGATATTTCTCTGGGTTTTCCATTGCGTCTAACAGCATTTCGCGGTTCATAACGTTCACGTTTAAGTGCTGACCACCCTCGATAGAGGATTCATGGTGGAAGTAACCATCCATCAGACCCGCTAAGTTAGTTTTACGCACTTCGTCGTCTTTACCTAATGCATTTGGAACGATAGAGAAGGTATAAGAAATACCATCTTTCGCGTAAGCAAACGGCAGTTTAGCCACTGAAGTCAGTGATGCAACCGCACCTTTTTGGTCACGACCGTGCATTGGGTTAGCGCCTGGTCCGAATGGAGCGCCAGCACGACGACCATCAGGGGTGTTACCTGTTTTCTTACCATACACAACGTTAGAAGTGATGGTCAAAACTGACTGAGTTGGAACCGCGTTACGGTAAGTAGGCAGCTTCTGGATTTTCTTCATGAAACGTTCTACTAAGTCACAAGCGATGTCATCAACACGTGGGTCGTTGTTACCAAATTGTGGGTATTCACCTTCGATTTCGAAGTCGATAGCAATACCATCTTCGTCACGAATTGGTTTAACTTTTGCGTATTTGATAGCAGACAGTGAGTCAGCTGCAACAGATAGACCTGCGATACCACATGCCATTGTACGGTAAACATCACGGTCATGAAGTGCCATCAGTGCTGCTTCATAGCTGTATTTATCGTGCATGAAGTGGATGCAGTTCAGCGCAGTGACGTACTGAGTTGCTAACCAATCCATAAAGTGGTCCATTTTGTCCATCACGGTATCGAAATCAAGAACTTCGTCCATGATTGGAGCATGTTTAGGACCGACTTGCATTTTCAGTTTTTCGTCCACACCACCGTTGATGGTGTACAGCATAGTTTTCGCTAAGTTTGCACGAGCACCGAAGAACTGCATTTGTTTACCAACAATCATTGGGCTCACGCAACATGCGATTGCGTAGTCATCATTGTTGAAGTCAGGACGCATTAAGTCATCGTTTTCATACTGTACAGATGAAGTATCGATAGACACTTTTGCTGCGAACTTTTTGAAGTTCATTGGCAGTTTTTCTGACCACAGGATAGTCATGTTAGGCTCTGGAGATGGGCCCATGGTATACAGTGTGTTCAGGAAACGGAAAGTGTTTTTAGTCACCATAGTACGGCCATCAAGACCCATACCAGCCAGTGATTCTGTTGCCCAGATTGGGTCACCAGAGAACAGCTCATCGTATTCAGGAGTACGTAAGAAACGAACCATACGCAGTTTCATGACTAAATGGTCAATCAGTTCTTGCGCTTGTTCTTCTGTGATTTTACCTGCTTCTAAGTCACGTTGGATGTACACGTCTAAGAACGTAGATACACGACCAAATGACATCGCTGCACCGTTTTGAGATTTAACAGCGGCTAAGTAACCGAAGTAAGTCCATTGAACAGCTTCTTGTGCGTTAGTTGCAGGACCGGAGATGTCGTAGCCATATTTAGCAGCCATCTCTTTGATTTGACCCAGTGCACGGTGCTGTTCAGCAATTTCTTCGCGCAGTTGGATAGTCATTTGCAGGTCTTCACCTTTCTCTAATCTTTCTTGCAGAGAGGTGAATTGGTTGAACTTGTCTTTCATCAGGAAATCAATACCGTACAGCGCAACGCGACGGTAGTCACCGATGATACGACCACGACCATAAGCATCTGGTAAACCGGTTAAGATACCGGATTTACGGCATTTTAAGATGTCTGGAGTATAAACATCGAAAACACCTTGGTTATGGGTTTTACGGTATTCTGTGAAGATTTTTTTCAGGCTAGGATCTAAAGTACGATCGTAAGCTTTACATGAACCTTCAACCATTTTGATACCACCGAACGGGATAAGACCACGTTTCAGAGGTGCGTCAGTTTGTAAACCAACGATAGTTTCTAAGTCTTTGCTAATGTAACCTGCATCATGGGAAGTGATTGTTGATGCAACGTCTGTATCAAAATCAACTGGCGCGTGAGTGCGGTTTTCGATTTTGATCCCTTCCATGACTTTTTCCCACAGCTTATCAGTCGCTGGAGTAGAGCCTGCTAAGAAAGATTCATCACCTTCATACGGAGTATAGTTTTTCTGAATAAAGTCACGGACGTTGACGTTATTCTGCCAGTCACCTTGGCTAAAACCTTGCCATGCTAAAGCGAATTTTTCATTTAATTCGGACATGATACTTTTACCTTTTAACAATGGATCTTTGAGGGATCTTAATAAATCTTTGTGTACTTGTAATACCGAGTATATTAACCAATTTCGATTAATGTTTTTCGCTATTACGTAGATGCATTAACCAGTAAATTAGGCCGACTAACACTGCGCCGCCAATAATATTTCCGATAGTTACTGGTATTAAGTTTTCGGTAATAAAGTTTCCAACTGTTAAGTTAGAAAATTGTTCTGGTGCCATGTTGATATTTGACCAAAATTCAACAGGGGCGAATTCTTTAATCATGATAGCTAGAGGGATCATAAACATATTTGCAATGCTATGTTCAAAGCCACTAGCAACAAACATTGCGATTGGCAGAACTAATACTACCAGCTTGTCAGTTAGGCTACGACCGGCATAGCTCATCCAAACTGCTAAGCAAACCATTAAGTTAGCTAAAATACCTAAAAAGACAGCTTCAACAAAAGTATGGTGCAACTTGTAGTTAGCCGTTTGAAGAACGTTTAACCCCCATTGCCCATTCGCCGCAGCATATTGGCCTGCAAACCAAATAATAGCGACAAAAAACAGTGCGCCAATTAAGTTGCCAATATAAACGTTGAACCAATTGAGGAACATTTTTCCCCAAGTAATTTTGCCTGTTGCTTTAGATACGATGGTAAGAACAGTGGATGTAAATAAGTCAGCACCGCATACAACAACTAACATTAGTCCAAGGGAGAAGCAGATACCGCCAATCAGTTTAGTAAAACCGTAAGGAGCACTTGCTGCACCTGTCGTTGCAGTGATATAGAAAACGAAAGCGATAGAGATAAAGATACCAGCAGTGAATGCTGACAAGTAGGTAATAGCTGGGTGTTTGTTCGTTTTATAAACACCTGCATCATCAGCAACTTGCGCCATGACAGCAGGAGATAATAAATTAAAAGGGTTGTCAGCTTTCATACTAACACTCTCTTACAAAGTTGATTAATTATAGCACGCAATTATAGTAACAAACGGGTGTGACGATAAATTTGATGTGGATCATGAAGTGTTGAGAGAACGGGGTGGAAACAGTATAAAAAACGTCAAAATTTCATCTAATTATTTGATTTTAAAATGAAAAATATTTTTTAAATTTTATAAAAAAATTTTATAAAACAGCTCAAAACGCTCTCGATAAGTAAAATGTTACAGATGATTGTTAATGAATTTCGATAATTATTATGTGATTGAAATTAAATATTGCTTAAGTAAAGATAAAAGCCCAGAGGCTTTTATCTCAAATCATCTTAAACCCCCACCAAGCCTATGGATTTGGTGGGAGGTTTTCTAATTAAGCATTAGCACGCTTCGCTTTTTGTAGCTTTTCGTAAGCTGCTAAAAGCCCTTGATGAGCAGGTAATGCTTTGAGCTCTTCATCAATTGACCATAATCCGTAGAAGCTTGATTCACCCTCAATTGCTGCTGACGCCGCATCTACCGCCTCTTGACCATACATACGGACAAAAGCTTGATAGTATTGAGCTGGCTCTCTTTCTTCTTCTTGGGAAAGTAGCAGCAGAGTATGTAAGCAGCGGTAGTAGTTAGCGCGTTCTGGCGTGAATACGGAACTGTTGAAGTCTTGTGTCCATTCAACCCAAGCCAATGCTTGTTCAAGGTCTCCACCCGCTAAGGCTAACATTGATTTCAATTCGCCAATACGTAGATTGCTCCAGCCATTATCTTTACCAACAGCCAAACCTAATAGTTCGCGCACACGGGTAAAGTCATCTAATCCGTCATCATCTAACTGTTCAATGAGAGCAAGATAATCTTCTTTTTCCCACTGACTATCAGGGAGGGACATAATGGTGTCGCGAAGGTAAGCACCCATTGCATTGTTGGCAATATGCAAATCTTCTACAGGATAGATATCTGACATACCTGGCACCAAGATACGGCAGGCATACACACCTAAATGGCTGTAATCTGCGATATACACTTCTGCGTCAAGTTTGTTGAAGATTGCCATTAACGTTGCAAATTCTTCTGTCGTGGTGCCTTTAAAGCTCCAATCTGCAAATGGATAATCCGCATCGTCTTTAAACATATCCCAGCTAATTAAACCGCTAGAATCGATAAAGTGGGTTTCTAAGTTTGTGTGCTCACCGACTTCTTCATCATCAAAGGTTGGGGCGTTAAACACGTCCAAATCTTTCAGTCCACGACCTTGCAGCAATTCTGTGACTGTACGCTCTAAGGCAACACCAAAATCAGGGTGCGCGCCGAAAGAGGCAAAGCAAGTCCCGTTCTGTGGGTTAAACAGCACCACACAGATGACTGGAAATTGGCCACCCAAAGAGGCGTCGTAACAGAAGATAGGGAAGCCTTCGTTTTCCAACGTTTCAATCGCTGCAACGACACCAGGGTAGCGAGCCATCACATCGGTAGGGATCGTTGGTAAACTAATACTTTCGGCAATAATTTTATTTTTAACAAAGCGCTCAAACACTTCGGATAACCCTTGTACACGAGCCTCGTTTGCTGTGTTTCCGGCTGACATTCCATTAGACACATACAAGTTGCCGACGATATTCATTGGAATATAGACGGTGCTGTTGTCAGATTGGCGTGTGAATGGCAGGGCGCAAATACCGCGTTCTTCATTACCTGATTGCAGGTCAATCAGCTGGCTTCCTGCGAGTGCATTGTCAGGATCATAGAAAGCAACCAAGCGCTCATCCAGCAAACCTGCTGGCAGACTATCATCTTCAGTTAACGGGAACCATTTCTCATTAGGATAATGAACGAAATCCCCCTCAGCGATGGATTTACCTAAATAGAAATCTGCGAAGAAATAGTTGGTGGATAAACGCTCAAAATATTCACCGAGAGCAGAGGCTAAAGCCGCTTTTTTACTTGCGCCTTTACCGTTGGTAAAGCACAGCGGGCACTCTTTGTCACGAATATGAACGGACCAAACATTTGGAACCGGATTCAGCCAAGAGGCTTCTTCGATATAGAATCCTAAATTTTTCAGTTTGGTTTGGAATGCATCAATGGAGTCTTCGAGTGCGGCATCTTTGCCGGGAATAAATGTTTGGCTCATTGTCAGTCACTTGTAAATGGCTTGTTTCAGATAGCCGCTATGATACGGACTTTTTGCCTAGTGCTCACGCTTTTTATTCAAGACAGAAAAATAGCGAAAAATTAAAATTTACTAAAATGACAAAGTCGATCACAAAACTCTCAGATTAAATCCACATAATAACGTGAGTTTATTTTTAATATTATGCTCGTTAATTTTAGTTAAAGGAAAATAGGATGAAAAACCGAAATAAAGCGCTGTTAGCCACACTGGTTTCACTGTTTGCCGCATCAGCATTTGCACAACCGAATATTATGGTGCTGGCAACGGGCGGAACCATTGCGGGTGGTGGAGAATCAGCAACAGGTTCAAGCTACCAAGCTGGGAAAGTAGGAATTGACTCTTTACTTAATGCGGTACCGGAGACTAAAAAAATTGCTAACCTGAGTGGTGAGCAGCTGGTGAATATCGGTTCTCAAGATATGAATGATCAAGTTTGGTTAACTCTCGCAAAAAAAATTAATCAAGATTGCAATAAAACCGATGGTTTTGTGATTACCCATGGTACTGACACCATGGAGGAAACGGCCTTTTTCCTTGATTTAACCACGGCCTGTAAAAAGCCGATTGTGATGGTGGGGGCAATGCGTCCTTCCACGGCTTTGGGCGCTGACGGCCCATTGAACTTATACAATGCCGTCGTATTAGCATCTGATAAATCAGCGGGAGAGCGTGGCGTGTTGATGGCGATGAATGACAAAGTGATCCAAGGTCGCAATGTTATGAAAATGAGCACAACAGAAGTTCAAGCCTTTGATGCTGTGAATGCGGGGGCAGAAGGCTATATTCATGATGGTAAGGTTACCTATTATCAAGCGCCTCAGCCGCGTGGGGATAAACCTGTTTTTGATGTGAGCAAATTAGATAAATTACCGGAAGTGGGTATTGTCTATAACTATGCGAATGCATCTTCAGCACCAGTAAAAGCACTGCGAGAAGAAGGTGTTAAAGGTATAGTGAGTGCCGGTGTTGGTAACGGGAATATGTATAAAACTATTTTTGATGCATTAGCTAATGCAGCGAAAGAGGATGTTGTCGTGGTGCGTTCTAGTCGGGTACCGACAGGCTATACAACGCGAAATGCAGAAGTGAATGATAACGAATATGGATTTGTGGCATCTGAAAGATTGAATCCACAAAAATCTCGTGTGTTACTGCAATTAGCCTTAACACAAACGAAAGATCCGAAAAAAATCCAAGAGATGTTTGAACAATATTAATATTTAATAATAGGCGGCAGAGATGTCGCCTTTATTCTATTTTTATTACGTATAAGCCGTGTTCTTTTGGGGATGAGTTAATTTGTATAATCAAAATAACTCGACAATAAATACCTATAAATAAGGTAAATCAGTTATTATCGAGCAATTCTATATCATCTATTTAACAAATTTAATTATAAAGAACCCACGTCAGGTGTTTGAGCTTCTGGTTTTCCTTGTTTGGATTTTTCTTTAAATACGGCAACATTACCTTCTGATTTAACCGCAGATTTGACTTCTGCTAAACCAGAAAAAATTCCGCCTTTTTTGATGGATAAATTTGAATAGCGAATCGTGCCGTAGATTTCACCATTAGTATCAATACTAATGGTTTCTGAAATACATTCCCCTTCCACTTTACCGTTTACCCACAACTCATTGCTGGTGATATTGCCGGTAACTTGACCATTTTGCATGATTTTAACGGTATTATTTTTACCAGCAATGTTGCCAATGACTGTGCCATAGATATGAACCTGTTCATTGGAGGTAATATTACCTTCAAATACAACATCTTTGGCGATGATAGTATTGGTTTTTTCTTCGCTGATCATTGGTGACGATACTTGCATTTTTTCCTCAGCAATTTGCTGCATGATTTCTTCTTTATTGATAGTGGGAGTGGGTTCTGGTTTGCTTTGTTTTTTATTGAACATGCGACTAACCTTTTTGTAATTGAAGTATAAAACTAAACAAATGATCGAAGATATAAAGGCAACGGATGCCACGATGGTATATCTAAAAAACCACGCTATCAAAGTAAGAAACCAGAAGAAAAAACTTATGTTCAAAAACAGATATGTTTTCTTCATTCCTTAATCTCTTACACACAAATTTGATAATTAGTATAAATTAAAATAGCACATAACAAATTAAAGAATAGAGGATGATTTTGGTTTTATCTGAAGAAATGAAACTATGTATTTTTAAAAAATAGTCGCTAATTTTCAGCTAAAGAGCAGAAATAGGGAAATGTTAAGTATGTTCAAATAAAAATACCCACTAATAAACATTAAGTGGGTATAATTAACATTAAATGATTCATTAAATAAAGCGCGCTTTTAGTTATTCGCGCCTGATTAAGTCATTATTTAGCTTCGTGCGCAGCACTATTTTCACGACAATCGCCTTCAGCACAGTGACCGTACAAATATAAACTGTGGTTAGAGAGTTTGATACCGTGACGAGCAGCGATGTCATGCTGACGCTTTTCGATTGATTCGTCAGTGAATTCGATAACCTTACCACAATCTAAACAGATCAAGTGGTCATGGTGGTGTTGCTGAGTTAATTCAAATACGGATTTTCCACCTTCGAAATTGTGACGAGTCACAATACCAGCATCATCAAATTGGTTTAATACGCGGTAAACAGTGGCTAACCCGATTTCTTCACCAATATCAATCAGCTTTTTGTAGAGATCTTCCGCACTGACGTGATGGCACTCAGGCTCCTGAAGTACTTCCAAAATCTTTAATCTTGGAAGAGTGACTTTGAGTCCTGCATTTTTCAATGCTTTATTATTGTCTGTCATGCGGGCTTGTCCTGTATTTTAAATCATAAATTTAACAATAATGAGACGTTTTTAACAAAAATCCAGTTGTCTTCTAAACTGATTTACAATTATAGGCATGGAAAATAAAAATAGAAACCATGCATTGTCTCATTATTTTGATTCGTTCTTAAAAGCGAGTCCATTAGATAGGAAGATTAATCCATCATATCGAATGGTTCCCGCTTTTAATTGACAATCTATGTCATTATTAGCCAAGGATTTCAGCCAGAGACATCTCTTCAGAGATTTGTTTAACCCAAGCGTCAACACGCTCTTCAGTCAGTTCTGGTTGACGATCTTCATCGATAGCAAGACCGATAAAGTGGTTATCGTCCGCCATACCTTTAGAAACTTCAAAGTGGTAGCCTTCAGTTGGCCAATGACCGACGATCACTGCACCACGCGGCTCAATGATGTCACGGATAGTTCCCATCGCATCACAGAAATACTCTGCGTAGTCTTCTTGGTCTCCACAACCAAACAGTGCGACAAGCTTACCGTCAAAATCAATTTCTTCTAATGTTGGGAAGAAATCATCCCAATCACACTGAGCTTCACCGTAGTACCACGTAGGGATGCCAAGAAGTAGGATATCAAACGCTTCGATATCTTCTTTGCTGCATTTAGCAATATCGTGAACTTCTGCAACATCTTTGCCTAATCTTTCTTGGATCATTTTGGCAATATTTTCTGTGTTACCTGTGTCACTTCCGAAGAAAATGCCTATAACTGCCATAAAGTGATTAACCTCTTGTTTTTCTAGTAGAGAGTATAAATTACCGATTCTGCTAGAACTAAAAATAGAACGAAAATAGGTAAAATTTTGCGCCTTATTTTGGCGAAAAAAACAGTGTTAGTCTGTCAAATTTGTGTGATTTACCCAGATACGGCTAGCGATCAGTTGTCTCACTAACCTGCTCAAGTTGAGCCATCAAAATTTCTTCAATTAGCTCACTTCGGCTTATGTTTTTCTCTTCAGCTAATTGGTTTAAGACCGCGACAGCGTCTTCATTTAATTTCAGCTCAACTCGACGTAGCCCTTTGACTTTGTCTCGTTTTAGCTGATTTCGCTTATTGATTCGTAATTGTTCATCTCGCGACAACGGGCTAGTTTTTGGTCGCCCAGGCCTGCGTTCTTCTGCGAACAAATCCAGTGTGGTGCGGTCAGTTTGTTCTTTTGCCATATCTACTATTGCTAACGGAAGGGGTGTGCCAGTAATTCAGCGGGCAATGATACCCTAGCTGAACCCCTAGTACCATAGGTGCATACCCCGCTAATTCATCTAATAGATTAAAAAAAAAGCACTTTTAAGAAAAAAGCATCACCCAAAGAGTAAGTGATGCTTTTTTCTTCAGGTTAACGCGTCTGTTGTTGCCATAAATTGGCATAAAGGCCATTCAGTTTTAGAAGGTTCTGATGAGTTTCTGCTTCGGCGACTTCACCATCTCGTATCACGTAAATTTTATCGGCGTTCATAATAGTATTGAGACGATGCGCAATGCTAATCACAGTTCTGCCTTGCGTGATTAACGGCATATTTTTCATGATGGCAGATTCTGATTCGTAATCCAGCGCAGAGGTGGCTTCATCGAGAATTAAAATATCAGGTTCAGTAATTAAGGCTCGAGCAAGAGCAATACGCTGACGTTGACCGCCAGAGAGATTTAACCCTTTTTCAGATAAATGATAATTAAAGTTTTCAGGCAGAGACATAATAAACTCATAGGCTCCAGCCAATTTTGCAGCATGGACTAATTGCTCTTCGCTCGCTTGTGGGTAACTTAATCGGATATTTTCTGCAATTGTTCCTACAAAAAGGGTGCTTTCTTGAAGGACGATACTCATTCGGCGGCGTAACGCGACAGTATCTGTCACCGCTAAATCCATTCCATCCACAATAACTTGCCCATGTTGAGGAATATATAGCCGCTGTAACAATTTGGTGAGGGTGCTTTTTCCTGAACCAGATGGCCCTGTGATACCAATAAATTCCCCGGCTTTGATGGATAACGTCAGGTTACTTAGCACTTCAGGGGTTTCAGGTTGATAGCGAAAGCGGATATTTTGAAACTCAATTTCCCCTTGAATGGTGCTTGAGCTGGCAATGCCTTGTCGTTCATTTTCAATAGGTTTATCAAGAATATCACCAACGCGACGCAGAGAAATAATGGTATGTTGGAAGTCTTGCCAAATTTGAGCAAAGCGTAGAATAGGCTGAGTAACGTGAGCACTTAACATATTGAAAGCGACAAGTTCTCCTGGCGTGATATTTCCAGCCAAAACCTCATTAACGCCAAGCCAGAGTAGAATAGCGGTAGTCACTTTACTAACTAACGTCATTAACTGTGTTGCCACCACACTACGCATGGAAACTTTGAAACCTTGACTCAATTGCTGACTGAGTAATTTTTGCCAACGTTGGAAAAAGTATTTTTCAGTTGCTGTTGTTTTTACGGTTTCGATACCAGTTATTGATTCAGTTAAAAATGTAAGCCCGTTTTCATCGGCTTGGTAGGATTTTTCCGTCTGCTGACGAATGATTGGACCTAATATCATCCACAAAACAAAAAAGACCCCCATAGAGCCTACTAGTGTCCATGTCATCAGGCTGCTATACGAAAATAAGACAGCGATAAAAAGGATGACAAAGATAAAATCAATAAACAGCATCAGTGTTGAGCCAGTCAAAAATTGGCGTATATGGGCTAATTCACGGACACGTGCAATGATTTTACCTGTGGGTCTTAATTTAAAGTAATTAAGCGGCAGTGCCATTAAATGACGATAAATTTTTCCCGAAAGTTCAGCACTAATTTGTGTACTTGTATGGCTAAAAACTTTATTACGAATAAAGCTGTAAACAGGTTCTGCAATAGCAATGGCTAATATTCCTAAGGCAATAACATGTAAATTAGGCAAGCTGCGCCCGACAAGCACTTTATCGATTAAGTTTTGAAATAGTAGAGGGCTTACCAGCGCAAAAAATTGCACAATTGCGGCAAGAATAAAGACATTTTTGAGTTTAAAACGTTGGCGAATAATAGATGGAATAAACCAACTGATGCCAAACGCTCTTTTTTGTTCTTTCTCCAACTGCTCTTTAATTAAAATGACGGAGTAATTGTATTCGGTGGATTTATCCCATGATTCCTCACCGTCTCCTTTGGGAGAAATCACGGTGAGTGGTGAATTTTGGGTGATAATATGCCAGCGTTGATTAATCAACACCAAAGCAGGTAATGGAATATCCTGCATCTGTTGTCGAGTGAGAGAAATGAGCTCTGTTTCATAACCAATAATCTGTGCACATTGTCTAATTTCAAAATCTGTGGGGGAGTCATTCTGCATACCAATGGCATGCATTAATTGTTCTTGAGTGACATTTTTTTGAAAATGATTAGCAATCCATATTAAGGCTTCCAAGCCATTGTTATTTTGCTGTTCCATCGATTACTTCTCTCTCATGGCTGTGGCGGTATATTCGTTAATTGGGCTTAATAGGTAGTCAATTAATCGTCGTTTATCTGTTTTTATTTCAGCGACAATAGACAAGCCTGGAGTCATTTCAATTTGCTCGCCTTCCACCAATAGCTGTTTGCTGCTTAAACCAATTTGCGCTAAATAGACGAGACCTAGATTGTCATCTTGCGTGCTATCGCGGGAAATGGACAATACCTCGCCTTCGATAGTCCCATAGCGGGTATAAGGGAAGGCGTCAATTTTGACATCCGCTTTTAAACCTTCTTGAATAAAGCCGATATCTTTATTCAGTATTTTGACTTCAGCTAATTGCACATGATTATTGGGCACAATAACCATCAATTGCTGTGCTGGTTGTAATACAGCTCCAAGGGTATAAACCGCAATTTGTTGCACGGTCCCATCTACTGGAGCACGAATAACTTCAAGCTGATTTCTCTCTTGGTTTTTAATCAATTCCTGTTCAAGAGAAACAAATTTGAATTTAGCTTGCTGATATTTCTCATGCCATTCTTGGTGTTTTTGCGCATTAATCCTATCTTGCTTTTCGAGCAAAGCATGATGTTGGCTATTTAATATAGAGAGTTCGGATTGTTTGGTGGTTTTTTCTTTTCTTGCGAGTAGTAATTCACGCTCCTGTTCTAAAAATTCTTTTTGACTGATTAACTGTTTTTGACTCAGGGCGGTATGCGCATCGAGCCGTTTTTTAATATTATTCATTAAGATATTGATGTCTTTTAACTCTCGTTCTCTTGCTTGAAAGTTAACGCGATTAAGCTGAATTTCATTGGTTATTTCGTTGAGTAAGGTTTCATACTCTTTTTTAATGGTTTGATAGCTGAGTTGTGCTTGAGTTTGCTCAGCAGCTGATAACTGGCTGTAATAAGCAGAAATTTCAATGGATTGCTGGTTGAGTAGGGCATGGTGGATCATTTCTTCACTGGCGTGAAAGTTTTTTTGGTAGTGCTGACTAAGGATATCTTGGTCTACGCCTAATACTTTAACGCTGAGCAGTGGATCCCCTTGCTTTATCTGTTGCCCATCTTCAACGTGAATTTGCTGTAAGCGGCTTAATTCAAAAGCTTGAATGGTTTGGGTGCGACCCGAAACGATGAGTTTTCCTTGAGTAGTCGCTTGAATATCTAATTTGCCAAAATAAGACCAAGCAATAGCGATAAAAATACCAACACTAATACTGATGGCTATGGTAAATGCCAAATAAGAAGGCGGTGTTTTTAGAATAGCTAAATGTGCAGGTAGAAAACTGTTATAGCGAGAGAGCGTTGGTTTTTTTTTCATGGTTAACATCCGTGTCATTATTTAAGAGACTGCTGAAGCGTCCATAAATGTGTATAGAATTGATTGTTCTCGATTAATTGTTGATGGCTGCCTTGCTCAACAATTTACCCTTGCTGCATTACGATAATTCTCTGGTGATTACGGATCGTCGAAAGGCGGTGGGCAATAGTAATTACGGTACGTCCTTTGGCTATTTCTTGCATATTTTCTTGGATGATAGCTTGGGATTCATCATCTAAGGCGCTGGTGGCCTCATCGAAAATAATGATCTTCGGATCCGATAACAGTGTTCTGGCAATGGCGATGCGTTGGCGCTGCCCTCCAGAAAGAGAGGAACCGCCTTCGGCTAAGATTGTGTCATAGCCCATTGGTAGTTTAAGGATGAAATCGTGGGCACCCGCCATTTTTGCGGCATTCACAACCTCATCCATCGAGGCATTAGGGCGAGTTTGAGCAATGTTGTCGAAAACAGACTGATGAAATAGAAAATTCTCTTGCAAAACAATACCAATTTGCTGCCTTAGGGAAGCAAGGCTAAGTGCTGTAATTGGTGTTCCATCAAGATAGATTCCCCCTTTTTCTGGGGTGTATAAACGCAAAATTAGCCGAGCGAGAGTACTTTTCCCTGAGCCTGATGTGCCTACAATACCAATGGTTTCCCCGGCTTTTATTGAAAGGTTAAAGTTATTGAGGACGGTCGGCATATTAGGTTGATAACGGAAGCTAATGTTATGCAATTGAATATTGCCACTGAGTCGAGATTCATTTCCTTTTTTGCTCTGTTCTTGCGGAAGATTGATGATTTGAGACAGCTTTTCGACCGCCACTTTGGTACGAATATAATCTCCCCATAATTTCACTAATTTCACGAGGGGTTGGTTTGCATGGTTGACCATCATATGAAAGGCAATGAATTGCCCAATAGTCAATTGCAGTGCAAGAACTTCAGATGCGCCAACCCATAAAATGATAGCGCTCGTCACCTTTTCAATGACCATGACAATATGTTCAGAGCGTGAACTGATTTGCCCAGACACAAAATTGGTTTGGCTCATATCTGCCGTTTGTTTATCCCAACGACGGGTAAAGCTCGGTTCAATGGATAAGCTCTTGGCGGTTTCAATCCCATTAACGCTTTCTGTCAAGAATGAGGTATTCACTGCAATATTGGCAAACTGTTGCTGCGCTGCGGCTTCAATTTTCGGTGTGAGCCACCAAGCAACCAATAAATAACAGGGAATAGAACAGAGGAAAAGTAAGGTGAGGGTGCTGGAAAGCAAGTTCATTACATAGATGAAAACGAACAAGAACAGAACATCGACACACAGAGTGAAAAAGCTACTGGTTAAGAATTCGCGAATAGTTTCCAATTCTTTAACTCGAGTAACAATGGCACCAATTTGTCGATTTTTAAAAAATGAAATAGGCAGGTGCAATAAGTGATTAACTAACTTTAATCCTAACGTCATATCAATTCGATTGACGGTATGATTATAAATATATTCTCGCAGCCCTTTTAAGATGACTTCAATAATCGCCGCGACGATTAAACCGAAAATTAAAACATCCAAGGTTGATAAACTATTATGAATAAGTACCTTATCCATAATAACCTGCATCACAATGGGGGCGGCTAGCGCTAATATTTGTAAAATAAAAGAGAAAACTAATACCCAAGTGATGATTGTACGGTACTTCATAAATTCCGTTTGGAACCATGAAATATCGAATTTTCCTTGTTTAACTTTGACGTGAAGCCAATTCCCATTCCAATTTTTCTGTAGCTCTTCATGGCTCCATATTTCAGGCGCAGGATGACCAAAACGCTGAATGAGTACTTGTTCTTGATTATGATTAGCTAACAGAAAAGCATGACCATTGTTATCATAAAGAATGGTAGGGGATGGTAGTTTTGTGATACTTTTATCGCGCTGATGCTTGTTCTTGCATTTAATCTGATAATTATCTTTTATTGTTTTAATATAATCTTGAATTTGATTTATATTCTCTGTTTTCTGTTTGAAATCATCATAATCAATTTCGCCAGAAAGTTTTGCAATAACGCTAATAAAATATAATGTTGATTGTGTTTTGACACTTTCCATTGTGTATATTCATCATCCTGTATATTTAATAATGTCTGTGTATATATCGATTTGAAAAATATAATTATTTAGTCAAGGTAGATAATACAGTCATCATAATTACAAGTGTATTGAAGTTCGTCTTATTATTTGAATATGAATATATTTAGTGGATGTCTTTTATCCTGATATTGAAGATTTGAATATTCAATATCAGGATTGTGGGAGTCAAGGCGGATAGATTAGTCGTGAATAGCTAAAAATCGGTGAATCGCTCGTAGTACATGCTCCGGCTTTTCGGCATGAACCCAGTGCCCAGCATCAGCAACCACCCAAGCTTTGGCTTGAGGAAACTGAGCTGCAATGCTGTCGCGGTACTCGGCTTGAACATAGGGTGAGTTTCCGCCGGGGATAAGTAACACGGGTTTATCCCATGCAGGCACCGTTTTCCACCCGATGATCTTTTCATAGTTAGCTTTGATTGCCGAAAGGTTGAATTTCCACTCACCTTGTTTAAAGGATTTTAGTAAGAATTGAATGACACCTTCTTCGGGAATGAATTTGCGCATAATGCCGCTAGCCTCTTGACGGGTTTTAGCGTGCGCTTGAGTTGTTGCTTCTAGCGCTGCAATAATTTCGTCATGGCGGCGAACGTTGTAAGCGACAGGTGCGATATCGATGGCCACAATTTTTTCGATGAAATCAGGTGCTATTTCACTGGCAGCCATGGCAATTTTTCCACCCATAGAATGTCCAATAAGAATGGCATTGTCGTAACCAAGGGATTTTACGAGTGAAATCACATCTTCGGCCATTTGTTGGTATTCCATTTCGTCAGAACGAAATGAGTCACCATGATTGCGTACATCGATTTGAATAGTATCGAAATAGTTTTGTAAGTCACGACCTAAAACACCTAAATTATTCAGGTCACCAAAGAGTCCATGGATCAAAACGACGGGGGTGACGGTGATCGGATTTTCAGGTTTATGGATTGTATAATTGAGTAATTCGGTCATATTTGGACTACGATTGATGTTGTTTGTCAGATTGAAGACTTATCATGGCATGGTGATGCCAAAAAACCAAATCTGTATAATCATAACAAGGTAACCTACTGAAATCCCATGAAACTTAACTCGTTGTTTGTTTTAAGTTATTGAAATTTTAATTGTTTTGTTTTTTTTAAATCTGGCTTATAATCTGGCGCGAATTTTAGATTAAGAAAGTACTGGGAAAAAATGAAAACGATAGAAGTTGATGAAGAGCTTTACCGCTATATTGCAAGTCACACACAGCATATCGGTGAAAGTGCATCGGATATTTTACGCCGTATGCTAAATTTCAAATCCGCGCAGCAGCCAGTACCCGCAAAAGAAGTGAGTGTAGCACCGTTAGCGTCACAAGATGTGCCGGTGATGAATACCAAGGTGGTTGCTCAAAACCCTGTGAGAGTTATCAGAGAATTATTATTATCTGATGCTTATGCAGAAAAAAATAAGGCAATTGATCGCTTTATGCTAATTCTTTCAACGCTATATAGCTTAGATGCGAAAAGCTTTGAGAGCGCAACAGAATCCATGCATGGTCGTACCCGTGTTTATTTTGCTGGTGATGAGCAAACACTACTGGCTGCGGGCAAGCAATCAAAACCTCGCCATATACCGGGCACGCCGTATTGGGTTATCACCAATACCAACACTAATCGCAAGCGCAGTATGATTGATGCGATTATGCAAGAGATGAACTTCCCAGCGAATGTCATCGAAAAAGTCGGCAATACGATTTAACTTTGGTAAATACTATCTAATCTTAGTAATGCTATCTAACCTTGATAGTCATCTAAACATTGTGAAGTCACTGGTGTTTCACGCTAAGCATCAGTGCTTTGGGAGATAACAAGTGGCAATTCATGAACGAGCAGGGCAGCTTCCATTTCAAAGTGATTTGATTAACGTTGCTCAGTTAACGGCTCAATATTATACCCAACAGCCAGATCCCGATGTGTCTTCTCAGGCCGTCAAGTTTGGGACTTCTGGGCACCGTGGTAGTTCGCTGCGTAACAACTTTAATGAAAATCACATTCTGGCAATCGCTCAAGCGATAGCGGATCTGCGTAAGCAGCAAGGAGTAACAGGACCTTGTTATGTGGGTAAAGATACCCATGCTTTGTCAGAAGCGGCTTTTATGTCGGTGATTGAAGTATTAGCAGCTAACCAAGTTCATGTTATTGTTCAAGAAGATAACGGTTTTACCCCAACTCCGGCTATCTCCCACGCAATTTTAAGCTATAACAATGCACATCAAGATGTTGCCGATGGCATCGTAATTACACCATCCCATAATCCACCAGAAGATGGCGGAATTAAATACAATCCAGCTAACGGTGGTCCTGCAGATACAGATTTAACATCGGTTATTGAGCAGAATGCTAATCAGTTACTTGCAGCCGATCTTGATGGCGTGAAGTGCTTAGATTTTGCTGATGCAATGGCGAGTGGTTTTGTAACAGAACAAGATCTGGTGATGCCATATGTTCGTGCGCTCGGCGAAGTTGTGGATATGCAAGCTATCCAAAAATCAGGATTAAAAATCGGTGTCGACCCTCTGGGTGGTTCCGGTATTGAATACTGGAAAAAAATTGCAGAGTATTATCAATTAGATATTGAAATTGTTAATGACCAGCTAGACCAAACATTCCGCTTTATGCCATTAGACCACGATGGTGTGATCCGCATGGACTGTTCATCTCGTTGGGCGATGGCAGGCTTGCTGGGCATGAAGGAAAAGTTTGATTTAGCATTTGCGAACGATCCGGATTATGATCGCCACGGTATTGTTACCCCAAGCGGGTTAATGAATCCTAACCACTATCTTGCTGTTGCTATTGATTATCTATTCCAGCACCGCCCTCAATGGGGCAAAGAAGTTGCTGTAGGTAAAACGTTAGTTTCCAGCGCCATGATTGACCGTGTTGTTAATGATATTGGCCGTGAACTCATTGAAGTGCCTGTCGGTTTTAAATGGTTTGTGGATGGTTTATTTAACGGCAGCCTTGGTTTTGGTGGTGAAGAGAGTGCTGGTGCTTCATTTTTAAAATTTGATGGCACGCCATGGTCGACGGATAAAGACGGAATTATTTTATGTCTGCTTGCTGCAGAAATTACAGCAGTAACAGGGGAAAACCCTCAGCAGCGTTATAATAAACTCGCTGAAAAATTTGGGGCACCAATCTACAGTCGTATCCAAGCGAAAGCGACCCACGAGCAGAAAGCTAAGTTAAGCAAATTGTCGCCAGAAATGGTATCAGCAGACACACTTGCGGGTGATAAAATTACTCAGCGTTTAACGGCGGCTCCGGGCAACGGTGCATCAATTGGTGGGTTAAAAATCATGACTGACTATGGTTGGTTTGCCGCTCGCCCATCAGGTACTGAAGAAGCCTACAAAATTTACTGTGAAAGCTTCCGTGGTGAAGAACATCTTCACTTGATTGAGAAAGAAGCGATTGAAATCGTCAGTAAAGTCATTAGCTAATTATTGTCTTTAAAGCGGGTGGTAATCGCCCGCTTTTCATCATTAAATCCCCGACTACAAAATAAATCAGATTCGAGATTTTATCCCCTTTTTAGCACACATTACTTCATAAAATTGCGGTAGCTGATTCTGTGACGCTATTAACAAAATTGTTTTCTTTTTTTACCCTTCAAATTTGACCTTTTGTTTTTGTCATCGATACGTAATAACCGTTGCAGCTAGTGGCACGGAATGATACAACTTTAGGTATCTGAGTGATGTTAACTAACAATATTGAAGGTAGGTAAGGTCAATGAGTCAGGTTTATAATTTTAGCGCAGGGCCGGCAATGTTACCCATTGAAGTCATGCGCCGTGCAGAGCAAGAATTTTGTAACTGGAAAGGTTTAGGGGTTTCTGTGATGGAAGTGAGCCATCGCGGGAAGGATTTTATTGAAGTTGCGAAAGAAGCAGAACAAGATTTACGCGATTTATTAAATATCCCTGATAACTATAAAGTTTTATTCTGTCATGGTGGTGCTCGTGCTCACTTTGCCACGCTGCCAATGAACCTGTTAGGAGATAAAACGACAGCTGACTACATTGTCAGTGGCTATTGGTCTGAATCGGCAGCCAAAGAAGCTCAAAAATATTGCACACCGAATGTTATTGATGTCGTTCAAGAAAATAATGGTGTTGTCAGCATCAAACCAATGAGCGAATGGCCATTAAGCAAAGATGCAGCCTATGTTCATTATTGCCCGAATGAAACCATTGGTGGCTTAGCTATCCATGAAGAGCCTGATTTCCCTGCGGACAAAATTATTGTTGCTGACTATTCATCTGCGATTTTATCTAAACCTATCGATGTAAGTCGCTATGGTGTGATTTATGCCGGTGCACAGAAAAATATTGGTCCAGCAGGTTTAACGCTGGTTATCATTCGTGAAGACCTACTAGGCAAAGCTTCACCTCAAACGCCATCTGTTTTCGATTACACGGTACTTGCGCAATATGAATCCATGTTCAATACTCCGCCAACTTTTGCTTGGTATTTAGCGGGTATGGTTTTCAAATGGTTAAAAGAGCAAGGCGGATTGCAGGAAATTGCAAAGCGTAACTATGAAAAATCACAGTTACTGTATAGCGCAATTGATGACAGTGAATTCTATATTAACCGCGTCGCGGTAGAAAACCGCTCTTGGATGAACGTACCATTCCAAATGCAAAATCCTGCATTGGATGCAACATTTATCGAAGATGCTAAAAACCAAGGGTTATTATCACTAAAAGGCCACAAGGTTTCAGGCGGAATGCGCGCATCTATTTATAATGCAATGCCGCTGGCGGGTGTTCAGGCGTTAGTTGACTTTATGGCTGATTTTGAACGCCATCATGCCTAATTTATGATGTACTAGTAGTCAAGCCGATTTGCTCAGGAAGAACGAGTCGGCTTATTAATTTAAATAACGATAAAAAAGTAGCAAATCACATCGGAGAAATCACTTTTCATGCAATCCCTGACATTACAACCAATTTCTTCAATTAATGGCACCATTAATCTGCCGGGGTCAAAAAGTGTCTCCAACCGCGCACTTCTATTAGCCGCCATGGCAAAAGGCACCACGGTACTGACTAACTTATTAGACAGTGATGATATTCGCCATATGCTGAATGCATTAAGCCTACTAGGTGTTAAATATCAATTATCTGAAGATAAAACTCGTTGCCAAGTTGAAGGGATAAATGGCTGTTTATCTCATCAAGGTGAGCTTGAGATCTTTTTAGGTAATGCGGGCACCGCGATGCGTCCATTAACAGCAGCACTGTCATTATGCGCAAATAATATTGTGCTGACAGGCGAGCCTAGAATGAAAGAGCGCCCAATCGGTCACTTAGTTGATGCCTTAAGAGAAGGCGGTGCTGATATTGATTATCTTGAACAAGAAAATTACCCTCCGATGCGCTTAAACGGCGGCTTTATCGGTGGGAATATTTCCGTAGATGGCTCAGTTTCTAGCCAATTTTTAACCGCATTACTAATGGCAGCGCCTTTAGCTTCTCAGGGCACGGTAATTACTATTGCGGGTGATTTGGTTTCCAAGCCGTATATCGACATTACGCTGGCATTAATGAAAACCTTTGGTGTGGATGTTGAAAATCATCAATACCAAAAATTTGTGATTAAAGGTCAGCAGCAGTATGTATCCCCGGGTGAGTACCTTGTCGAGGGGGATGCGTCTTCCGCTTCCTATTTCCTAGCCGCAGCAGCGATTAAAGGCGGCGTAGTCCGAGTCACTGGGATCGGCCGTAATAGCTTACAGGGTGATACTAAGTTCGCTAACGTTTTGGAAAAAATGGGCGCAATTATCCGCTGGGGGGATGATTACGTTGAATGTGAGCGTGGCACTCTGAACGGCATTGATATGGATATGAACGCTATTCCAGATGCAGCGATGACTATCGGAACGGTCGCTCTATTTGCAAAGGGCGAGACAGTTATTCGTAATATTTATAACTGGCGAGTAAAAGAAACAGATCGCTTATATGCAATGGCGACCGAACTGCGTAAAGTGGGCGCGGAAGTAGAAGAAGGGCATGATTTTATCCGTGTCGTACCACCAGCCCAGATAAAACACGCTGAAATCGAAACCTATAATGACCATCGTATTGCAATGTGCTTTTCATTGGTAGCGCTTTCCGATACCCCTGTGACGATTCTAGATCCGGGTTGTACAGCAAAAACTTTCCCTGATTATTTCCAGCAACTCGCACGATTAAGTCACTAACTGAATTGGATTGGTTGATTAACATCAATGTGTTATCAACCAATTTTTTCCTTTCATTTTCCTTACCTTCATCTATTTTTATTTGTAACAAACTCACCTGCGTATTTCACAATATCGATGAGTAGGTATAATACTCCCACAGATTTTAATTGCGGGTAGCTGAAGCTATTTGCAGGAAAGGAGATTTTTTATGGTGGCTATCGCCCCTGTAATCACCGTTGATGGACCAAGCGGAGCGGGTAAAGGTACTCTTTGCCAAGCATTAGCAAATGAATTTGGATGGCAATTATTAGACTCTGGTGCGATTTACCGCGTATTAGCGTTAGCGGCTCTGCATCACCACGTCGATATTCAATCTGAAGATGCTTTAGTGCCTTTAGCTGCAAATTTAGATGTGCGTTTTGTACCTGAAGAAAATCGTTTAAAAGTTATTCTCGAAGGTGAAGATGTGTCTAATGAAATTAGGCAAGAAACCGTCGGGAACACCGCATCTCAAACAGCCACGTTCCCACGTGTGCGAGAAGCACTGTTAAGACGCCAACGAGCATTTAGAATGATGCCCGGTTTAATCGCTGATGGTCGTGATATGGGTACGGTGGTTTTTCCTGATGCGCCAGTGAAAATTTTTCTGGATGCCTCCGCCGAGGAGCGAGCTCATCGCCGGATGAAGCAGTTGCAGGAGAAAGGGTTTGATGTTAACTTTGAGCGACTTTTGACCGAAATTCAAGAGCGCGATTATCGGGATCGTAACCGTCCGGTTGCTCCTCTTATTGCCGCTAAAGATGCGTTAGTGCTGGATTCCACAAGTATGTCTATTGAGGAAGTTATTGAAAAAGCACGCACCTACGCGAAAAAAATTCTACAATTATCGTGATAATAGGCTTTATTTTAGCTTATAATTAGATAATATACGCAATTACCTCCATGCTGGTTATTTTCTAGCATGGTTAAAACCTTGCGACAAGGAATGTTGTGGGGTATGTGAAACAACCCCATTTGGCGGGATGCTAGATGGACGTTAATATAAGACACTTGAAGATCATTAATATGACTGAATCTTTTGCTCAACTCTTTGAAGAATCCCTGCAGAATATTGAAACTCGTCCTGGTTCTATTGTACGCGGTACAGTAGTTGCTATCGATAAAGACGTAGTCCTGGTAGACGCAGGTCTTAAATCAGAATCTGCTATCCCAGTAGAACAGTTCAAAAATGCTCAGGGTGAGCTGGAAATCCAAGTTGGCGACGAAATCGATGTAGCTCTGGATGCAGTAGAAGATGGTTTCGGTGAAACTATTCTGTCTCGTGAGAAAGCTAAACGTCATGAAGCATGGCTGATGCTGGAAAAAGCTTACGAAGAAGCTGAAACTGTAACTGGTGTTATCAACGGTAAAGTTAAAGGTGGTTTCACTGTAGAACTGAACGGCATTCGTGCTTTCTTACCAGGTTCACTGGTAGATGTACGCCCAGTTCGTGATACTACGCACTTGGAAGGCAAAGAGCTTGAGTTCAAAGTAATCAAGCTGGATCAGAAACGCAACAACGTTGTTGTTTCTCGTCGTGCTGTAATTGAATCTGAAAGCAGCGCTGAGCGCGATCAACTGCTGGAAAACCTGCAAGAAGGCATGGAAGTTAAAGGTATCGTTAAGAACCTTACTGACTACGGTGCATTCGTTGATCTGGGCGGTGTTGACGGCCTGCTGCACATCACTGACATGGCTTGGAAACGTGTTAAGCACCCAAGCGAAATCGTCAACGTTGGTGATGAAATCAATGTTAAAGTTCTGAAATTCGACCGTGAGCGCACTCGTGTTTCTCTGGGTCTGAAACAACTGGGCGAAGATCCTTGGGTCGCAATCGCTAAACGTTACCCAGAAGGTACTAAACTGACTGGTCGCGTTACTAACTTGACTGACTACGGTTGCTTCGTAGAAATCGAAGAAGGCGTTGAAGGTCTGGTTCACGTTTCAGAAATGGATTGGACTAACAAAAACATCCACCCATCTAAAGTTGTTAACGTTGGTGATGTTGTTGAAGTTATGGTTCTGGATATCGATGAAGAACGTCGTCGTATCTCCTTAGGCCTGAAACAATGCAAATCTAACCCATGGCAGCAATTCGCTGAGACTCACAACAAAGGCGACCGTGTTGAAGGTAAGATCAAGTCAATCACTGACTTTGGTATCTTCATTGGTCTGGACGGCGGCATCGATGGCCTGGTTCACCTGTCTGACATCTCCTGGAACGTTGCAGGCGAAGAAGCAGTTCGTGACTACAAAAAAGGCGACGAAATCGCAGCTGTTGTTCTGCAAGTCGACGCAGAGCGTGAGCGTATCTCTCTGGGCGTTAAACAGTTAGCTGAAGATCCATTCAACAACTACCTGGCAGCAACCAAGAAAGGCGCAATCGTTACTGGTAAAGTAATCGCAGTTGATGCTAAAGGTGCAACTGTAGAGCTGACTCTGGGCGTTGAAGGTTACCTGCGTGCATCAGAAGCTTCACGTGACCGTGTTGAAGATGCAACTCTGGTTCTGAACGTTGGTGATGATGTTGAAGCTAAATACACTGGTGTTGACCGTAAAAACCGTGTAATCAACCTGTCTGTTCGCGCTAAAGACGAAGCTGATGAGAAAGACGCTGTCGCAGCTGTGAACAAGCAAGAAGATACTGCATTTGGCAACAATGCAATGGCTGAAGCTTTCAAAGCAGCTAAAGGCGAATAATTAAGTGGGGGTAACTTCGGTTACCCCTTTGTATCGGTAGTTTAGGGAGGTACTATGACCAAGTCTGAATTAATTGAAAGACTGGCTAGCCAGCAGTCTCATCTTTCAGCGAAAACCGTTGAGGAAGCTGTAAAGGAAATACTTGAGCATATGGCTGATACGTTAGCTGAAGGCGAGCGTATTGAAGTCCGTGGATTCGGCAGTTTTTCTCTTCACTACCGTGCTCCACGTGTTGGCCGTAACCCAAAAACAGGTGATAAAGTGGAACTGGAAGGTAAATATGTTCCCCACTTTAAACCAGGTAAAGAGTTACGCGACCGTGTAAATATTTACGGCCAATAATCGACTGTAAATCTTAATTATTACTATAAAACAGCGCCTATATTGATATAGCGCTGTTTTTTTTTATTTCTACAATCTACCCTTTCAATTTTCCCTATATTTTTCTCGAATACCTTAATTAATCCATCATTTGTGGCTATTTTTGCGAAGCGCTTCGCAGCTCAATTTTTTAATTCTTTTGCATTACACATCATTTTGGAATCACGCTTTAAATTTTTACTTACAGGGTTATTGAATCCCTGAGGATGCCTTTAACTTATCTGCACAGGAATAATCGTAGGTAGGTTTAAGGTCAATGGGAAACTATAGCCAGTATTACCAAAATACGCTCTCTTATACAGAAGCCTCTATTGCACTGATTATCGGTACGTTACCGCTACTTTTCTTGCAAAATATTCCTAGTTCTAGTCACTATTTAGTGGTCGGCATTATTCTGCTAGTCACTTTGGTTATTATTTGGCGCAATAAGCGCATTCGATTTTTGGCATTAATGGGCGCGGGGTTCCTTTGGGCTTGCTGGCATGGTGTTGAAGTGCGAAAGAAAATCGACTTTCTAAGTAGTGCTCATCGGCAATGGGATATTACGATTGTTAGCATCCCACTCAATCAGGATGATGCTAAAAAGAGAGCGAGAATAGACAGAGTCGATGGAATACGAATTTTTCCTCCGCTCTATGCTTCATTGAATTTAAAACAAAATAATCATGAAAAAGTATGTGCAGGGCAGCAATGGAGGGTTGTTGGCAAGCTAAATCCAGTTCATGCTTCTCTGAATGAGGGCGGATTTGATCTGCAAAGGCATTTCATTGCTCAACGAGTCATCGGTACACTAAAAGTCAAACAAGCTGTACAAGTTGGTCAGCAATGTTCTCTACGGCAAAAAATTATTGACCAGTTCCGTGAAATACTTTCGACACGACAAAATCATGGAATTATTTATGCGTTAATGTTTGGGGAAAGAGGACGGCTTTCTGTCGAACATATACAATTATTGCAATCAACAGGATTGACACACTTGATCGCAATCTCTGGATTGCATATTGGAATCGCCTATTTAATTGGTTACTTATGCGCTCGCTTATTGCAATTTTTTCTACCCGTTAAATGGATAGGTGAGAATTTACCATTATTTTCAGGCGTTATATTTGCCTTACTCTATGCTTGGTTGTCGAATTTTGCGATTCCAGCAACTCGCGCTGTATTTGCATTGTTACTTTGGATTTATGTTCGTAAGCAGCCATTTTTCTGTTTTCCGTGGCAATGGGCGTTATGGAGTATTGCTGGGATTTTATTGTTTGATCCGCTTGCCATCCTTTCCGATAGCTTTTGGTTATCAAGCTTTGCTGTATTAGCTATTCTGTATTGGTTTCGTGTTTTTCCCATTTCGTCTACGTTGAGTTGTCATCCAATCATGGGAAAAATAGTGCCACTAATTCATCTGCAAATTGGTTTATTGATTTTACTAATACCTATTCAAGTATTGCTGTTTAACGGCATTAATGTCATGAGCTTATTTGCAAACTTATGGTTTGTTCCTCTTATTACTTGGGGAGTAGTACCCGTTATTTTTAGCACGCTATTGTTGCCTCTTAGCGCTTGGCATAATGTTGCTTTCGGATTAATAGATAATATCCTTGAGTTTGGGCTAAGGCCGCTGACATATTTAAGCGGGTTTTGGATTGAAATTAACACAATGTCTATTTACACCGTGTTTTTTTGTTGGGTATTTGCTTTTATTATATTATTTGGTTGGTATAAAAATTACCTTGGTTTATTAAGTTGCATTGGTTTTTTATTATTTTTCACTAAGAGCCAAAGCCAGCACGAAGAGCATGACTGGTGCTTAACCATGTTGGATATTGGGCATGGGCTTGCTGTGGTTATGGTGCAAAATCAACAAGGGGTTTTATATGATACGGGAAACCGCTGGCGTGATGGAAGCAACGCTAAACGGCAAATTATCCCTTTCTTAAAGCATCATCAAATCACGCCTATTAACGTAATCTTAAGTCATAATCACCTTGATCATACTGGTGGTATCTCCGATTTAATTGAAGCATATCCATGGTTAAATCTACGTAGCAGTTTTGGTCAGCTCAATCATCTTCCTTGTTATCAAGGACAACGTTGGCAATGGGGAATGTTAAGGTTCGAAGTATTGTGGCCCGAGAAATTAGCTGAGATATCACACAATAATGACTCTTGTGTCATTCAGGTTAGTGATGGGCATCGGCGACTATTGCTTACGGGTGATTTGGAAAAACAAGGTGAAAAAAAGTTAGTATTACAAAATGATGGGCAGCTCAAAGCGGATATTTTATTTGTTCCTCATCATGGGAGTAATACATCTTCTACACCGTTATTTATACGAAAAGTACAGCCAACGTTGGCATTAGTTTCCTCTGCGAGATATAGCCCATGGAAAATTCCATCAGATAAAGTCTATTTGCGCTATGCTAAAAAGAATATTCAGTGGCTAAATACGGCGGAGGAGGGGCAGGTAACAATATGTTTTAAAAAAGAAAAAATGGAAATTTTGCGTTACAGAAAAGAAATTAATCCACGTTGGTATCATCTGTGGTTTGGTGATCGCCAATTTCCCTTGTAGAATAGTGCGCTTACATTAAGTCTGGTAATAAAAGCATGAATGATCAAGACCTATCGACAAAGCAAACATTTAAGCGCCTATGGCCAACCATTGCGCCTTTTAAAATTGGATTAGTTGTTGCAGCAATTGCTCTTATCATCAACGCCGCAGGTGATGCGTTTATGATTTCTTTATTGAAACCATTATTAGATGACGGTTTTGGTAAAGCGGATAACAACACATTGAAGTGGTTACCGTTGGCAATTTTGGGCTTGATGATCGTGCGTGGATCTTCAAGTTTCGTCTCTACATACTGCGTTTCTTGGGTGTCAGGAAAAGTAGTGATGAGTATGCGCCGCAAATTATTTGGTCATATGATGGGAATGCCGGTGAGCTATTTTGACCAGCAATCCACAGGGACTTTATTATCGCGTATTACCTATGATTCAGAGCAGGTTGCATCTTCGGCTTCCGGTGCCCTCATTACCATTATTCGCGAAGGAACTTATATCATCGCGTTATTTGGTATTATGTTTTATAACAGCTGGCAATTGTCGTTGATTTTGATTGCTATTGCCCCTGTCGTCTCTATCACCATCCGAGTAGTTTCTAAGCGTTTTCGTAAAATTAGCAAAAACATGCAAACGGGTATGGGACATGTGACGACTAGCGCTGAGCAGATGCTTAAAGGGCATAAAGAAGTCCTCATTTTTGGTGGGCAGAAAGTCGAAACTGAACGTTTTGATAAAGTCAGCAATAATATGCGCCGTCAAAATATGAAGATGGTTAGCGCCTCAGCTATTTCTGACCCTATTGTTCAGATGATTGCCTCTTTTGCATTAGCGTTTGTTTTGTACGCAGCAAGCTTCCCTGAAATTAAAGAGCAATTATCACCAGGTACGATAGGTGTTGTTTTCTCGTCCATGTTTGCGTTAATGCGCCCACTTAAGTCTCTAACTAACGTTAATGCGCAATTCCAGCGTGGAATGGCAGCTTGCCAAACGTTATTTGCGATTTTAGATACTGAAAAAGAAAAAGATGAAGGAACGAAAGTTCTGACTCAAGTGAAAGGTGATATTGAGTTCGACTCAGTCACGTTTACTTATCAAACCAAAGAGCACCCTGCACTAGAGGATGTTTCTTTTACGCTACCTGCAGGCAAATCCGTTGCTTTAGTGGGACGCTCGGGTTCAGGTAAATCGACCATCGCTAACTTAATTACTCGCTTCTATGATATCGATAAGGGCAGTATCCGTATTGATGGGCATGATATTCGTGATTACACCTTAGAGTCATTGCGTAGCCAAGTGGCTCTGGTTTCCCAGCATGTATATTTATTCAACGATACTGTTGCGAATAATATTGCCTATGCGACAGATGGGCGATATAGCCGAGCAGAAATTGAAAAAGCCGCTGAAATGGCTTATGCCATGGACTTTATCCAAAAGCTGGATAATGGCTTAGATACGATGATTGGTGAAAATGGTGTGATGCTTTCCGGTGGTCAACGCCAGCGTATTGCAATTGCTCGTGCATTATTACGTGATGCACCAATTTTGATTCTAGATGAAGCAACATCCGCTCTGGATACTGAATCAGAGCGTGCAATTCAAGCTGCATTAGATGAATTACAGAAGAATAGAACTTCATTAGTCATTGCTCACCGTTTATCCACTATTGAAAATGCGGATCAAATCTTGGTTGTACAAGATGGTCATATCATTGAACGTGGTGACCACTCAACGCTATTAGCGAAAAATGGGGCATACGCGCAATTACATAGGATCCAATTTAAGAATGATTGAGCGAATTTGGTCCGGTAAATCATGGCTTTATATTTTGTTGCTTCCATTATCATTTCTGTATGGAGTGATAACGTTAGTACGTCATATTGGCTATAAAACCGGATTATTTCGCTCATGGAAAGCCCCTGTACCTGTTGTGGTCGTGGGAAATTTAACGGCAGGGGGAAATGGAAAAACCCCTGTGGTTATTTGGCTAGTTGAATCGCTCATGAAACAAGATGTTCGTGTTGGGGTTGTTTCTCGTGGATATGGAGGTCAATCTGACCATTATCCACTAGTGTTAGACCAAACGACAACGACGGCAGCCGCAGGTGATGAGCCAGTTTTGATTTATCATCGTACTCATGCGCCTGTTGCGGTGGCTCCAAAACGTAGTGATGCCATTAAAGCATTACTCGATAATTTTCAATTAGATATTATTGTTACAGACGACGGTTTACAGCATTATGCATTGCAACGTGACTATGAAATCGTTGTCATTGATGGGCAGCGTCGTTTTGGTAATGGCTGGTGGTTACCCGCGGGACCAATGCGTGAACGTGCAGGGCGATTAAAGACAGTGAACGCCATGATTGTAAATGGCGGTGTTCCTAACTCGAATGAAACACTGATGTCCCTAGAAGGGGATATGGCAGTGAACCTCGTTACAGGCGAAAAAATCTCGATCACTGAGCTTAACAATGTGGTTGCGATGGCTGGAATAGGTCATCCACCTCGTTTTTTCTCTTCTTTAGAAAGCAAGGGATTAACACTCATTAATACTCATGCGTTTTCTGATCATCAAGCTTATAGCCAGCAGCAACTTGCTCCTTTAGCTGAAACAAATCAAAATTTACTGATGACTGAAAAGGATGCTGTTAAATGCCATTCCTTCGCACAGACCAATTGGTGGTATCTTCCTGTGAAAGCGCATTTTGATGAAATAGGCGAAAAACGAATCTTAAGTGAAATAAAATCACTTATCTGAAATAAAACAGCTTGCTTTTAGGATTAATTTCAGATAATAATACCTGCAATGTGATGCAGATCTACTTATTATGTACCAAGTTGCAATACATTAATAAGTGGATTATTTGCTAGCTTTAATTTTACGACCCGTTCTTGAGTTAGTCACTTATCCTCGCAAGACACTACTTACTCTACTATTTCGTGTTGTCATCATAATGTCAAAATAGACTGTTAAGTTCACGGTAAATGTGTGGTGCCTGAAACCTACACTTGGGTCGTTATAAGATATGCATAAACATTTGATGCATAAATTGGTTAAGTTAATTACTCTTAATTATTGTTAATAGATTGAATTGAATAGATAGGTCAGAATGAACTGATCGAAATAAATAGTTCAGCAAAATAAATGGAATAACGTGTAGAGAGTAATGATACAAATATAAAAATTGTTCTCGGAACAAGAAGGAGTTTTAATATGAATTTTCAATTACATATGGGCCAAGTTAAATGGTTTGACGCAAAAGAAGGTTACGGCTTTATTTCACCTCGTAATGGTGGCGATGATATTTTCGTAACAACCAAGTCAATTGCGAATAAAAAAATAAAATCTTTATCTGAAGGTCAAAACGTCGAGTTCTCTGTTACTCGTAATTCAGATGGCATAACGGCAAGAGACGTTATCGCTTACTAATTGAATTCTTAACAGAAATATTTCTCCTGCACTATCCTCTCACTCTTAGCAGGAGATCTTAATAAGCAAGAATAGAGTTAACGGTGATACCTGCATGTGATATCCTGACGCCAAGTGAGTTTAAATCCATTTGGGAGAAAACATGGATCACCGTTTACTTGAAATTGTTGCTTGCCCATCCTGTCACGGCAAACTAAGTTACAACAAAGAAAACCTCGAATTAATCTGCAAATTTGATCATCTCGCTTTTCCTGTTCGTGATGGTATCCCCGTTTTACTTGAGAACGAAGCGCGTAAAGTTGCTTTAGACGAAGGACTGTAATCCTATGTTTACCGTCATTATTCCTGCGCGTTACGCTTCAACACGATTACCGGGTAAGCCTTTAGCAGATATTCACGGTAAACCGATGGTTGTTCGTGTCATGGAGCAAGCGATTAAATCAGGCGCCAGTCGAGTCATTATTGCAACTGACCACCCCGATGTCGCTGCAGCGGTCATCGCAGCTGGTGGGGAAGCTTGTATGACCAATCCCGATCATCAATCTGGCACGGAACGTTTGGCTGAAGTGATTGACACTTACGGCTTTTCCGATGACGAAATTATTGTCAATGTGCAGGGTGATGAACCGCTGATCCCACCAGAAATTATTCGCCAAGTCGCTCATAATTTGCAAGGTAGTCAGGCAAATATGGGAACACTCGCTGTCCCTATTCATTGTGCGCAAGAAGCCTTTAATCCGAATGCGGTGAAGGTTGTGATGGATAAAGACGGTTACGCGCTTTATTTTTCTCGAGCGACAATTCCGTGGGATAGAGACCAATTTGCAAAGAGTAAAGAGACCATCGGTGATACTTTCTTGCGCCACATTGGTATCTACGCTTATCGCGCTGGCTTTATTCGTCGTTATATCGCGTGGGATGCTAGCCCATTAGAGAAAATCGAGATGCTAGAGCAGCTTCGCGTGCTTTGGTATGGTGAGAAAATTCATGTGGCGGTTGCTGAAAAGGCACCGGGCGCAGGGGTGGATACACCAGAAGATCTCGAATTGGTAAGACAAGAATTTCAGCCATAATTTCTAGTGTGAATAATGGTCTGATAAAACAAGGGGAAACTGAATAAGTTTCCCCTTTGTATTTACTCCGCCTGATTATCTTCGAGTGGCTGGGTATTATCGGGTTTTAAGTGCCACCAAATTGAACCAATGAGCTCATACCATGCTCGTTCACTGTGGCTAAAATAAAATGCGGAAGGAATGTAGCGCTCCCAAGGATTCAAATCGCTGGTGATCACCAATTGATTGGCTGGGGCTGGATAAGGCTGCATTCCACGACTCGTAAACATCTTCAACGCACGGGGTAAATGGTTCGCTGAAGTCACTAACAAGAACGGCTGCTTACCAATAATTTTTTCCACTTCATAGGCTTCTTCTTGCGTATCTTTCGGTTCGGTTAGCGGGATTGTATCTGTCGCTGGAACTCCTAAAGATTGAGCAACCATGGATGCGACTTCGGCGCTACTGATTGGGCTACTGGCTTTACCGCCAGTAAAAATCAATTTGCTGCCGGGATGCTGCAGATAAAGACGTACCCCTTCAGTGACTCGAGGCAAGCTGTTACTGAGCAAATTCGAGCTAGGACTCCAGTCTGGGTTATAGGTAAACCCGCCGCCCAAAACCACAATATATTTTATCTCTTTAGGTGGATTCGTGGTGATAAGCTCATAACGTTTATCATAAGGGCCTTCAACGGGCGCCAGTAGCCGATCAGAAATGGGTTGTAGCCCTAATAGCGAGATGATAACAAGGCTTAATGTCACCAAGGATTTTCCACTTTTTTGCCAGCGGGTAAACCATAATAAAATCAGTCCAATTCCCCCAATAATCAATAATAAGGGCAGAGGCATTAATAGTGAACCAAGGTATTTTTTAAGCAGAAATAACATAGAAAGCCTGTTATGAAGATAATGTAAGCGAATAGGGTCAAATGTAGCTGCATCAGCAATAAAATGCCATGTAAAATAAATCGGATACAAAATAAAGTACTATGCAAAAACAGCTAGATTATCTGTTATAATTCTTGGTTTTGATATGCTGTAAATAACTCATGATAGGTAATTGGAACGCAGATGGCAGACCGCAACTTTGATGATATTGTCGATAAATTTGCAAAAAATATTTATGGAACGACAAAAGGAAAAATTCGCGAAGCGGTAGTTTGGCAAGATCTGACCCAGTTACTGGAAACGCATTTTCAAGGTCAAACATTACGTATATTAGATGCGGGCGGCGGAGAAGGTCATTTTTCTCGTCAATTAGCTGCAATGGGTCATCAGGTTATTCTTTGCGATTTATCCGAAGAAATGTTAGAACGGGCATCGGTGCTTGCTGATGAACAAGGAATTAGCGAGAATATCAGCTTTGTTCACTGCGCTGTTCAAGATATTGCTCAACACCTTGATGAACCAGTTGATTTTGTCTTGTTTCATGCGGTACTTGAATGGATTAGCGACCAGAAATATGCATTAGAGCAACTGGCAGAGATTATCAGGCCGGAAGGTATATTTTCTGTCATGTTCTATAATGCAAATGGCTTGGTGATGCGTAATGCAATTTTAGGTAATTTTCATCTCGCAACTCCTCATATCCAGCGTCGTCGCAAACGTTCATTATCGCCACAGAACCCGCTTTTTCCTCAACAGGTTGATGAGTGGCTTATTGGTTGTGGTATGGATATTTTAGGCAAAAGTGGCGTCAGAGTGTTCCATGATTATTTGCAAAGTAGACAATTACAACAAAAAGACTTTCCAGCGTTATTGGCGCTTGAGCAACAATATTGTCGTGAAGAACCCTATATTAGCATGGGGCGATATATTCATGTCATGGCACGCAAACAAACCCAAAAGGACGATTTATGAGTGATTTTTCCCAGACCGTCCCTGAACTCGTGTCTTGGGCACGAAAAAATGATTTTGCGATTTCCCTACCCGCAGAGCGCCTAGCATTTTTGCTGGCCGTCGCAGTACTTAACAGTGAGCGGGTGAACGGTGAAATGAGTGAAGGGGAGCTGGTGGATGCGTTTCGAGAAGTGTGCAAAGGCTTCGAACAAACCACCGAATCACTGGCTGTCAGAGCGAACAACGCCATCAACGACATGGTTCGCCAAAAAATATTTAACCGCTTTGCCAGCGACATTGTCGAAGGAAATGCGATTTATCGCCTAACGCCACTCGGCATTGGCATTAGTGATTACTATATTCGTCAACGCGAATTTTCGACATTAAGATTGTCGATGCAGTTATCGATTGTCGCGGGAGAGCTACAACGTGCAGCGGAATCAGCCGAAGAAGGTGGTGATGAATTTTATTGGCACCGCCATGTTTTTGCGCCATTAAAATATTCAGTCGCTGAAATTTTTGACAGTATTGACCTGTCACAGCGAATTATGGACGAGCAACAAAACAGCGTTAAAGATGATATTGCTGCACTTTTAAACCAAGACTGGCAGGCAGCGATTGCCAACTGTGAACAGCTACTTTCTGAAACGTCCGGTACATTAAGAGAATTGCAAGACACGTTAGAAGCAGCTGGCGATAAGCTACAGGCAAACTTACTGCGTATTCAAGAAGCGAATATGAATGCGCCGCAGTTCTCGGAAATGGTCGACCGACTAATCTTTGATTTGCAAAACAAGCTAGACCGTATTGTGAGCTGGGGGCAGCAATCCATTGATTTATGGATTGGTTACGACCGACATGTTCACAAATTTATCCGTACAGCGATTGATATGGATAAAAACCGTATATTTTCTCAACGTTTACGTCAATCTGTACAGCAGTACCTCGATAGCCCTTGGGCACTCACCTATGCCAATGCGGATAGGCTTTTTGATATGCGTGATGAGGAGCTGGCACTTCATGATCAAGAAGTGATGGGGGAACTCCCACCTGATCTGGAATTTGAAGAGTTCAGTGAACTTAATGACCAATTAGCGGCGTTAATCGAAGCGCAACTTGCGTTCTATAAAACGGATAACAAACCGCTGGATGTCAGTCACGTATTACAGAGTTATCTGACGCAATACCCGCAGAAACGCCATTTTGATGTTGCGCGTATTATTATCGATCAGGCTGTAAAACTAGGTATCGCAGAGGCTGATCTGGCGGGATTACCGGCAGAATGGCGCGCTATTAATGATCACGGAGCCAAGGTACAGGCACATGTCATCGACAAATATTGAACAATTTATGCCAGTTAAACTGGCTCAAGCACTAGCTAACCCTATTTTTCCTGAGCTGGACAGCCAACTGCGTGCTGGTCGCCATATTAGTATTGATGATCTTGATAATCATGCATTTTTAATGGATTTTCAGGAATCGTTAGAGCAATTTTATGCTCGTTATAATGTTGAACTGATCCGGGCGCCAGAAGGCTTTTTCTATTTGCGTCCTCGCTCAAGCACTTTAATTCCCCGTTCTGTTTTGTCTGAACTGGACATGATGGTGGGTAAAATTCTGTGCTACCTCTATTTGAGTCCTGAGCGTCTAACCAACCAAGGGGTCTTTACCTCTCAAGAGCTGTTTGAAGAATTATTGTCGCTGGCCGACGAAAGCAAATTACTGAAATTTGTTAACCAACGCTCCACAGGTTCAGACCTTGATAAACAAAAATTACAGGAAAAACTGAGAACCTCCTTAAACCGTTTACGCCGTTTAGGTATGGTCTATTTCCTGCAAAATGACTCCAGCAAATTTATTATTAATGAGTCTGTATTCCGCTTTGGAGCGGATGTACGTAGTGGCGATAATCCTCAAGAAGCACAATTACGCATGATCCGTGATGGTGAAGCGGTCTCTCTTGAAGGGGAATTGTCGCTAAGAGACAGTGATGAAGACGAAACGGATGAGAGTCAAGATCTGGCTGACAGTGAAGAGGATGAACAAGAATGATTGAACGCGGAAAATTTCGCTCACTGACGCTGGTGAACTGGAACGGCTTTTTTGCTCGTACTTTTGACCTTGATGAATTAGTTACCACCCTGTCTGGGGGAAATGGTGCGGGTAAATCCACCACCATGGCGGCCTTTATTACCGCCATGATCCCTGACTTAACATTACTGCATTTCCGTAATACCACAGAAGCAGGAGCCACCTCGGGTTCCCGTGATAAAGGTCTACACGGAAAGCTGCGTCCTGGTGTCTGTTATGCCGTACTGGATGTGTTAAACTCTAAACATCAACGAGTTATGGTCGGTGTTCGCTTACAGCAAGTAGCAGGACGCGATAAAAAAGTCGATATCAAACCGTTTATGATCCAAGGCGTGCCATTAGCCACTGTGCCAACGGAAGTATTAACGGAAGTGTTTGAAGGGCGCCAAGCTAAGGTTATTCCGTTGAATGACCTGAAAGAGCGCGTAGAAAAACAAGAAGGCATCCAATTTAAGCAATTTAATTCGATCACGGACTACCACTCAGTATTATTTGAATTGGGTGTACTGCCAAAACGCCTGCGTTCAGCGGGCGATCGTAGTAAATATTACCGTTTGATTGAAGCTTCCTTATATGGCGGGATTTCCAGTGCAATCACTCGTTCATTACGTGATTATTTATTACCGGAAAACAGCGGTGTACGTAAAGCATTCCAAGATATGGAAGCGGCATTACGTGAAAACCGTTTAACACTGGAAGCCATCCGCGTAACACAATCTGACCGTGATTTATTCAAACATTTGATCAGCGAAGCCACAGACTATGTATCTGCGGACTATATGCGCCACTCAAATGAGCGTCGAATTCACCTAGATGCTGCTTTAGCTGCCCGAAACGAACTGTATAGCAACCGTAAACAACTACGCGTTGAGCAAGTTCGTAGTGTGGAAATGGCGCGTGAATTAAATGAACAAAACGAAGCATCAACGGAAATCGAAGCGGACTACCAAGCGGCAAGTGACCACTTAAATCTGGTGCAAGCGGCGTTACGTCATCAAGAAAAAATTGACCGCTACCAAGCTGATATTGAAGAGCTCACTTATCGTCTTGAAGAACAGGGCGAAGTCGTCGCAGAAGCCACAGAGAAACACGAAGAACTTGATGCCCGTGCTCAAGCGGCTGAAATTGAAGTGGATGAGCTGAAAAACCAGCTGGCAGATTACCAGCAAGCGCTTGATGTACAGCAAACTCGTGCGATTCAATATCAACAAGCACTTCATGCCTTAAACCGTGCTCGCGAACTCTGCCAGCTACCTGATCTTACCATTGAAAACATCGATGAATGGCTGGAAACCTTTGAAGCCAAAGAGCAGCAAGCCACAGAAGCCTTACTCGCATTAGAACAAAAAATGAGCGTTGCGGATGCGGCGCATAGCCAGTTTGAGCAAGCGTATCAACTGGTGAAAACCATGTTAGGTGATGTGAGCCGTGGGGATGCATACACGCAAGCGCGTTCATTACTGCGCGACTGGTCATCGCAACAACATTTAGCAGAGCGTGTTCAGCCGCTGCGTATGCAATTATCTGAACTGCAACAGCGTTTAGACAGCCAGCGTAATGCAGAAAAATTACTGAGCGAATTCTGTAAACGTTATGGCCAAAGTGTTGAGCCGGATGAGCTTGATACCTTGATGGCAGAGTTAGAAATTCTGCAAGAAGAGTTAAGTACTGGTGTTAATGAGAGCGGCGAAAAACGCATGCAAATGCGCCAAGAGTTGGAGCAAATTCGCCAGCGTATCAGCCAGCTTTCCGCTAAAGCGCCTGCGTGGATTATGGCGCAAGAAGCACTGACTCAACTCAATGAACAATCGGGTGAAACTTTCGAAAATAGCACTGAAGTGACTGAATTTATGCAGCAACTTCTTGAGCAAGAAAGGGAAATTACGGTTGAACGTGATGAAGTTGCAGCGCAGCGCCGTGACCTTGATAAGCAAATCGAACGTTTAAGCCAGCCAAGTGGTGCCGAAGATGGTCGCATGCTGGCACTGGCAGAGCGCTTTAATGGCGTACTGTTATCTGAAATCTACGATGATATTACCATTGAAGATGCGGCGTATTTCTCTGCATTGTACGGCCCAGCGCGTCACGGTATTGTGGTACAAGATTTGGCTGTGGTTCGCGAGCAGCTAGAAAATTTACAAGATTGCCCTGATGATGTGTACTTTATCGAAGGGGATCCATCTTCATTTGATGACAGCGTTTTTGATGCCCAAGAGTTTGAAAATGCTGTATTAGTCCGTTCATCGGAGCGTCAATGGCGCTATTCTCGCTACCCAGAGTTACCGCTATTTGGTCGTGCTGCCCGTGAAAGTCATTTAGAGTCACTGAGTGCTGAGCGTGATGAATTGGCTGAGCGTTATGCGACCTTGTCGTTTGACGTGCAAAAAATTCAGCGTGCTCACCAAGCATTTAGCCGTTTTATCGGTCAGCATATTTCAGTGGCGTTTGAAGCGGATCCTGAAGCTGAAATTCGTACATTAAATCAAAAACGTACTGAATTAGAGCGTGGACTGAACCAATTTGAAGAACAGACCCAGCAACAACGCCAACAGTTCGCTCAAGGCAAAGAAAACCTACTGGCATTAAACCGTTTATTGCCGCAAGTGAATTTGTTGATGGATGAAACGCTGGTGGATCGTGTTGAAGAGATCCGAGAGGAGCTTTCAGAAGCTGAAGACGCGGCACATTTCATCAATAAGCACGGTAACAATCTGGCGAAGTTAGAGCCGATTGTGACGGTATTACTCAGTGATCCTGAGCAACATGATCAACTGCGTAAAGATTATGAATTGGCGAAACATACCCAGCAAAATGCGAAGCAACAAGCCTTTGCCTTGGTGGAAGTGGCACAGCGTCGCGCGCACTTTAGCTACAGTGATTCGACGGGGATGGTCAACGAAAATGCGGACTTGAATGAAAAATTGCGCCAGCGTTTAGAGCATGCGGAAGCCGATAGAACTCGTGCCCGTGAGCTATTACGCCAGCAACAAGCACAAAGCACGCAATATCATCAAGTTTTGGCATCGCTACGCAGTTCATTCGACACCAAGCAAGAAATGTTGAAAGAACTTGAAGCAGAAATGCAAGAAATGGGCGTGAAAGCGGACCCAGATGCACAAGAGCGTGCCAGCATTCGCCGTGATGAATTACATCAATCTGTTATGGCAAACCGTAGCCGCATCAACCAGTTAGAAAAACAACTGACGTTATGTGAAGCGGAAATGGATAACCTGCAAAAACGTCTGCGTAAGCTGGAAAAAGATTATTACCAAATCCGTGAGCAAGTCGTGATGGCGAAAGCGGGCTGGTGTGCGGTGATGCGCTTGGTGAAAGATAATGGCGTTGAGCGTCGTCTGCATCGTCGCGAATTGGCTTATACCGATGGTGATAGTTTACGTTCGATGTCGGATAAAGCGTTAGGAGCGCTGCGTTTAGCGGTGGCGGATAACGAACATCTGCGTGATGTGTTGCGCATGTCTGAAGATCCTAAACATCCTGAGCGTAAAATTCAGTTCTTTATCGCAGTGTACCAACATCTGCGTGAGCGCATTCGCCAAGATATTATTCGTACTGATGACCCAATCGATGCGATTGAACAGATGGAAATTGAGTTAGCGCGTCTGACCGAAGAGTTAACTGCCCGTGAGCAAAAACTGGCAATTAGCTCGAAGAGTGTGGCGAATATCATTCGTAAAACTATCCAGCGTGAGCAAAACCGTATTCGTATGCTGAACCAAGGCCTACAAGCGGTGGCATTTGGTCAGGTTAAAGGGGTTAGATTGAATGTGAATATTCGTGAAAGCCATGCCTTATTGTTGAGCGTGCTATCCGAAGAGAGCGAATTGCACCAAGACCTGTTTACTAGCCAACGTTTAACCTTCTCTGAAGCGATGGCGAAACTGTATCAACGCCTGAACCCACAGATGGATATGGGGCAACGCCTGCCGCAAACCATTGGTGAAGAGCTGTTAGATTACCGTAACTACTTAGAGTTAGAAGTTGAAGTTAACCGCGGCTCTGATGGTTGGTTAAAAGCAGAAAGTGGGGCGTTATCAACGGGTGAAGCGATCGGTACGGGGATGTCTATCTTAGTAATGGTCGTCCAGAGCTGGGAAGAAGAAGCCCGCCGACTGCGTGCGAAAGATATCATTCCATGTCGCTTACTGTTCTTGGATGAAGCGGCGCGTTTGGATGCGAAGTCTATCGCCACGTTATTTGAGTTATGTGACAGACTGGAAATGCAGCTTATTATCGCTGCGCCGGAAAACATTAGCCCAGAGAAAGGAACCACCTATAAACTGGTGCGTAAAGTGACTGGTAATACGGAACACGTTCACGTTGTTGGGTTAAAAGGTTTTGGTCAGGATAATCCGGCTCCACAAGCATTACCTCAATAATTGATTTTTTGTAGATAATAAAACCGACATAGGAAACTGTGTCGGTTTTTTATTATCTTTGCATTTTTAATTTCTTTATTTTTATTATCTTCATTTCCCTTTAAATCATTAATAGATGACCGCAATGAGATTTGAATCTCATTTTTATGTAATGAAAACTTTTATCATTGCAGTCCGTGAGTAGTTAATCACGAAATAAAACTATTATAAGGATCGAACATGAAGAAAATCACACTAACGCTAAGTGCAATTGTATTAGCGCTGAGTTTTACGGCAACATCTCAAGCCAAAATTCCAATGCCAGAAACAGTCAGTACTGGAGTGACAGTTGCGGAATTAGCGGCACAACAACCGGTTCATTGGGTCTCTGTTGAGCAAATTAAACAGAGTTTAGAAGGTAAAGCACCAATGGCGGTGGGTTTTGATATTGATGACACCGTTTTATTCTCAAGCCCAGGTTTTTACCGTGGAAAACTTGAATTCTCCCCAAATGATTTTAGCTACCTGAAAAACCCTCAATTCTGGGAAAAAATGAATAATGAGTGGGATAAATTCAGTATGCCAAAACAAGTGGGCATCGATTTAGTTAAAATGCACTTGGAACGCGGTGATAAAGTTTACTTTATTACAGGTCGTACACAGACTAAAACTGAAACTGTGACTCAATATGTGCAAGAAGGCTTAAGAATTCCTGCAGATAAAATGAATTCAGTCATTTTCGCTGGTGATGAACCCGGTAAAAATAATAAAGTAAGCTGGATGCGTGACCATAAATTAACTATCTATTATGGTGATGCTGATGCGGATATTGCTGCGGCTCATGAGTTAGATATTCGTGGGATTCGTATTCTCCGCGCTTCAAACTCCTCTTACCAACCGTTGCCAAAAGCAGGTCGCTTTGGTGAGGAAGTTGTTATCAATTCCGAATATTAATATTCGATAAAAAGTTAGTTAAAGGTGATTATTCGCCTTTAACTAACAAAATAGTGTTTATTTATTGATGATATATTCCAGCGATTTAATATAACTTATATTAAATTAATTCTATTGAGAGAATAAAAGACGTCAATATTTGATATGTTATATCGTTTAGTTTTGGTGGAAAATGCAAACAATTCTATTTCTCATGCTGTTTTTATAAATAGTGCTCATTTCAGATAGCCTACCTCAATAACTTTTTTCATCAATAAAGACAAAATTAGTCAATTCCTATAACATTCTTCTCAGAGTTAAATATAATCAAATAGTGTCACTATAATAAAAAAATAATGTTATCCATGTAGTAACTTTAAGGTGGATGTATGGCAAAGAGAAGAGTGAAAGCTCTGCAGATCTCAGTATTATGTGGGCTGATGGCGATGCAGTTCCCTGCATTTTCCGCAGCAGAAAATACGCAGCAAAACAGTATGGAAATTCAACAACCTCAATCAGTTGTTGCTGAAGAGGTGAGTAAAGTCACGGCAAAAGAGAGCTTGGAAAAGCTTAACGCATCTTTGCCTGTAGAAACAAAATTGGTGTTTGCGGACCAGTTGGCAAAAATTTATGCAGACAGGCAAATGCAATTGTTATGGCAAGATGAAACGGCAATTAGCTAGTTTCAACAGCAATTAGCGGAGCTTGCCTTAGCGGGTTTCCAACCTCAATTTAGCGAATGGTTAGTTTCATTGGAAAATAGCCAGCTGAGCGAAATGGGGCGTGATGCTATTTTATCCGACGCTATGTTGGGGTATTTACAATATCTTTCTTCTGTTGAGTCAACGGGACAATATTGGTTATACACCAGCCGTCCTTATAAAATTATCGCACCAACTGCAGCACAAATGAAACCGTGGTTAGAGGCTGAATCTGAACATCGCCTGGGTGAGTGGGTGAAGGCTCAAGCACCGAAACACGCGATGTATCAGCCGATGCGCAAAGAGATGCTAAAACAGCTCGCATTGCCGGAAGATACGTTAGAAATTACAAGTACAAAGGCATTAAAACCGGGTCAAGCCAGTGATGATGTCATTACGCTCCGTGAGATTTTAGTGCGAGATGGATTATTGGAAGCCTCTGCGGTTGGTGAAGCCGTTGATGCATCCGCACCGCCAGAAGAGATCAATAAAGTCACCGCCAATGCCCGTGTGTATAGTGATGACTTAGTGGATGCAGTGAAAAAATTTCAGCTTCAATATGGTTTAGAAGCTGACGGTGTGATTGGTAAAGGCACGCGTGTTTGGCTCAATATGCAGCCAAAACAAAAAGCGGGGCTGATGGCACTGAATATTCAGCGTTTACGGATTGTGCCGGAAAGTAGTGGTACAGGAATCTTGGTGAATATTCCTGCGTACACATTGGATTTTTATCTGAATAACGACATCATTTTGGATTCGAAAGTGATTGTTGGGCGTGCAGATCGTAAAACGCCAATTATGAGCAGCGCACTGAATAATGTGGTGATTAACCCACCTTGGAGTGTGCCAACCAGTTTGGCGCGCAAGGATATTGCGCCGAAAGGTAAAATGGATCCAAGCTACTTTAGCCGCAAAGGCTATACGGTTTATTCAGGTTGGGGGCAAGATGCTTATGAAATCGACCCTTATACAATCGACTGGGAAAATATTACTCCAGCGAATTTCCCTTATCGCATTCGTCAAGCACCAGGCTCAAGTAACTCTTTAGGGCGTTATAAGTTTAATATGCCAAGCTCAGATGCGATTTATTTGCATGATACACCGAACCATAGTTTGTTTAATAAAAATGCCAGAGCAATTAGTTCAGGCTGTGTTCGTGTAAATAAGGCTAGTGAGCTAGCGACGATATTATTAGGTGACGCAGGTTGGGCTCAGACTCGCATTGATGGGGCATTAAAAGAAGGTTCAACACGTTATGTGAATATTCCTGACCGTATTCCTGTGTACCTTTACTATCAAACTGCGTGGGTTGATAAAGATGACCAACCGCAATACCGGGCTGATATTTATCAATATGATGGCAGTATTGGTAATGCAGAAAAATATCTGCCTGCAATCAAAGTAATTTTAAAATAGTGACTATTACTCGAGGGGCTTAGGCTCCTCGATGCTATTTCCTGCATTAATTCCTAAATCTTCCTAACAATTCCGTTTTAATATATTTATATATTGAATGCATTGTGTTTACATATCATACGCAGTAAGGAATTAAAGTCGTCTTAATCGGCATGTTATAAGTGATTTCGCTCACCTTTTTGCATAAAAGTGATGGATTTTCCTTAATTTACGCAATTCTTTACATAATTATACATTAAAGCTAAATATCCTTTGCTAGACTGATAAAGTTGAAATGTATATTTACTGAATAATTAACACCTGAGTTATCACCTATGGATATGATTGATCAAAACCGCAGAAAGTGGTTGGGAATTGGTGCTGCCGCAATCGGTCTGGGACTATTACCTAATCATGTACTTGCTGCAATGAGTACACCTCGCCCAAGAATTTTACGTTTTCAAAACTTAAATACAGGTGAGTTTTTAAAGACCGAATTTTTCGATGGTCGCCGTTATAATAAATCTGAATTAGCTCGCTTAAATCACCTTTTCCGTGATTATCGCTGCGATAAAGTGAAAACCATTGATCCTAAATTATTTGACCAAATTTATTTACTGCAAATGATGATGGGAACCAATAAGCCAGTTCAGCTGATTTCAGGTTACCGTTCATTAGAAACGAATAATGCATTGCGTCGTAAGAGCTCTGGTGTGGCTAAACAAAGCTACCATACCCGTGGGCAAGCGATGGATTTCCATATTGAAGGCTTGCAGCTAAGTAACATCCGTAAAGCGGCATTAAAAATGAGTGCTGGCGGTGTGGGCTATTATCCGAAAAGCAATTTCATTCATATCGATACAGGTCCAGTGAGAACATGGTAATCTGTGCATAGGTGACACAGATTATGGAGTGATTGTTCGATGAAATATACTATTATCCCAGTAACCCCGTTTATGCAAAACTGTCAGGTTATCTGGGATGAAACCTCAATGAATGCAGTGATTGTTGATCCTGGTGGTGAGGCTGAAAAGCTGATTGCCGCCATTGAAAGCCGCGGATTAACATTAGCAAAAATCTTACTTACCCACGGTCATTCTGACCATATTGGCGCCTCAGCCCCCCTTGCAAAACATTTCGGTGTACCGATTTATGGTCCGCAGAAAGAGGATGCTTTCTGGATTGAAAATCTCGCTGAGCAAAATGCGATGTTTTATATTGGTGATTGCCCTGATTTCACACCAGATCATTGGTTAGAAGAGGGGGATAGCATCACGTGTGGAAATATTCAATTTGATGTGCTGCATTGCCCTGGCCATACACCCGGTCACATTGTTTTTGTGAACCATGCTGACAAACTCATCTCCATGGGCGATGTGTTATTTAAAGGTGGTGTCGGGCGCAGTGATTTCCCGCGTGGTAATCATCAAGACCTTATCGCATCGATTAAAAATAAATTGCTGCCTCTTGGTGATGATTATCACTTTATTCCAGGGCATGGTCCTATGTCCACATTAGGGCATGAGCGTATTTCTAATCCTTTCTTACAAGATGAATTACCGGTTTGGTAATGATGTTTGAATAAAAACCTCCTATAAAAGCCTCTTAATTGGGGCTTTTTTGTATAAAAATTTAAAACTCATTTATAAAAAAATAAACTATATCCTAATTATATTTCTTCGGTTTTATTCTGTTAATTATCTTTGGTATTTTTTAATAAATAGGTAATCAGTTGCTTATTTATTAATTTAAAGAATATATTGATTTTAACAATGAGGTATAAATGCCAAAGCCAAATATTGAGTTGAGATTTTCACAAGAAACGTTATTAATTAATTTAAAAGAGTTTGATAACAAAGGGAAAATCGCGAATTTTTTCAGAGGCGAAAAATCGCAAAGTAGGTTGAGTCACTTAAAAAAAATGGTGACATGGGATGGTGTGGATTATTCCATGTCAGATGGCTACTGTTATGGGTTTTCAAATGAGTTCTTATCTTATAGTTCAATAGGCCAAGGGAACGATTATCTTAATAAGTTAAATGAATTAATAAATATTATCGATGATAAAACAGAATATAAAAATGCTTATGATAAAGTCAGAGCTAAATCATTAAAAATGCACGCAAGTGTACTATTCAATGAGTATTTAAAAGATGTGATATATACTCATAGAATCGAAACTGATTCATCCGTTATTCATGCAAATTTATCGTATCGGTATGTTACGCCAATTGAAGGGAAGTCTTTTCTGGAATATATGAGTCATTCGATTGATGAAGGTATCGAATCATATAAAAAATATCGTGAAAAAAATAAAAATAAGCAACAGTATGCAGATAATCTTAAAGAGCTTCAAAAAATAAAATTACATCAATTTTACGATGCGTTGGAAATCGAATTTAGCCAGATTGAGAAACGTAATAATCCATTGGCCCAAGACCCTTGGTTCAAACAGTTTCATGAACGATTTTCTAGCCGGAAAAATGAAATAGCGAAAAACTTTGATATTAACGATGCGAATTTTTCTCAAGAGATGATCTTAAAGAGTCTTGATTTTGATAACTATAAAATTCAAAAAGAAAACAATAGGAAAAACGGAGTTTCATTAGATTTAGATAATCATAATTATAACGGTAGGGAGAGCTATCGTAGCGAAATTAACCTCAGTGAATTTATTCATAAAATTTCTAGCCATACGAATAAAAGTCAAGAAATATTATTGTTTGAATTTAAGGCTGTAAATCATTCCATGGCATTGGTAGTAAATTACAATCAGAAAACGCAATCATGGGATTACAATTTCTTTGATCCTAATTATGGTGTTTTTAAATACTATGACGAAGCAAGCTTCAAGGCATTTATTATCGACTTTGTTGATAAACAGGCAGATTATTACGGTTTTTTAAGAAAGGAAAATGGTGATTTTGGTATCGGTTACTCATCATTTTATAAAAATGAATTTCAAAGAGCACCTTTAAAAAATCTTAATATTGAGAATATTAAGCTGACAGAAAGCTTGCTTTTAGCTGAAGGGAAAGAAACTGTTTATCTCGATAACAATAAAAAAAATAAGTTGATATATCAAGAATTTTTCTTAGAGAATGAATTTGTTAAAATTAAAGCGGATTTAAATGGGAAAAAATATTTTATCTTCACTGATATACTCGATGTGGCAGAATTGAAAACACGAATAAATGATAATCTGGAAACGTTATCTAAAATATCAGGTGATATCGTTATTTCTCAAAACGAAAGCAAAGTGTATTCCGTTAGCAGTAACTTTGATGTGATTAAATTAAAAAATGTAGTAACTTCCGCACCAAGTCTTCATGCCAGTAGTCATAATTACGCGAATATCAACTTAAAACTTGAACCATTATCAACGCCGGAAAAAAATAAAAATATCGGGATACCCATTGAGCACCAAAAAGCTTTTTCACTAGTAGCAGATAGAGAGAATATTATTATTGGCTTTCGTCCGGTAGATGAGAAATCGAGTTCATTGATGCAATCCGGTCACTATAGTAGTAAAGGGCTGGCGATAAAAGGAAAGAGTGCAGATTGGGGACCTCACTCAGGATTTATACCTGTCGAACAGAGATTTGCTAAATCATCAGGACGGGCAGAAAGCAAAAAATATAATAGTTATGTCCAAGATTCGCTGGCGGAAGGCAAGGGTGTTTCGGTGATATTGGAAATAACATCTGAGCGTATTAACGAACTCCAACAATATAAAACCATTTCATCACCAACGACTATAAATAAAAATGGCGATATTCAGGTTACTTCTGTTCTTGATGGAAGTGAATTCCATTTTATATTGAAAAAATTAACTCGAGATGGAGTGGATACTTGGCAAGTCTATTATCAAGATAATGGTGAAATTAAACCACTTTATGTTGTTGGTGACCCTAAAACGGGGAAAGCCATGACCGCAGATTATGATTTATTCAGTATTATTTTCCCAATTTCAGAGCTGGAACACTATGTCAAAGTGAGTGAAATGCCAACTTGGGCAGAATGGAAAGCCAGTGTGAATTATGATGAGCTAACTCCACGTCAGAAAGCGTTATATACCAATGAAGCGGAATATAATAAGTATGAAGGTAGGGACAATGGCATCACTAATAACAGAATTAAAGAGATCAAAAATAAGCTAAACAAGGAGCTTGGCCGCACAGATGGTATGGAGTTAATTCACCATGGTGCGGATGATGCAAACCCGGCAAGTGTCATGAAAGAAAACTTTCCGATTACGTTTTTCCCACCTAAAAAATTAAAGATACGAAATGCCTTAACAGGTTTCTTCGAAGCGATATCCATCTATTTTCCGATGAACGCCTTTGGCGCCATTATTATTTATAATGTAAAAGAACTATCAAATTTTCAGCAGCTACTAATCAACCAAGGTTATCGTGTTCCATTAAATAAAAAATGGAGTATAGGGGATCTTAAGCAATATTTTGATCCCCAAAAAAAAATATCAAGCAGCTTTATTGAAGGGCGTGCTGAGTTGGCGCGGAAAAAAAGCTTAGCCAATCAATTCGAGCTTAATGTGGATGTTGCGGCAATTCACCAACAGCGTCAGCACTACGATAATGAAATGGAGCGACAACTCGGCAAACCCGTCGCTCAATTAGATACAGGATTTGATGATATTTATCTTCAGCATATGACGCAGAATCATTCTGAGTTCCTCGCCGGGGAGCGATCTCCGACAACCGACTCAATTGATCAGTGGCAGGATCCTATGTCGCGATATCAAGAGGCTAAAAAACAAAATACGGAAATGATCAGTTCCGTAAAGCCGACGAAGTATGATTACAATGTGATTATTCAGCTTGGAGGGGATGATATCTCTGCATGGTCGACGGCGTACGCATTTTCTAAACACCCCGATGATTCAATGGTGGTGCAATTTGATATACAAACCAAGCAATACAAAGTGTTGCAAGGGGATGTCGAACGGCTAAAAACAGGGAAAGTACGTTGGATCACGGTGGGACACGGTAAATATTACGGCCAGCATCAGCCGACAACGTATGTAGGGAAATCTGCGCAGCAGTATGTTGATGGCCTGCGGTATTTAAAGCGCCAAATATCAAATACTCATAATCCCGATAAATTGGTGATGCTAGGATGTAATTTAAGTCGTGGAGGCGTTAATGAAAACTTTGCGATGAAAGCTGTCAGCCTATTTGCCGAACATAATATGCATATGCCAGTAACGGCTTATAATCGGAATATTAATAATGATTATCTAGGAACAAAATTTATTGCGCCAACGGGTGATCCTAATGAATCCACGAGTACCGATGGCTATAAGTTTGTTTATCAATATCACCCTGAAACACAGCAAATTCGTGTCAATCGGCAATCGAGCACACTGTTTTTTATCAATGAAGTGCGCCGTGGCGAATTATCCATAAGCCAATTAAACGACTATACCGAACCTGACCATTTCTCTGCATTTAGGGATCCTGAGACGCGAAATTTAGATCTCAATCTCTTGAAGAAAGTGATTTATAACCCTGAAGCTTACCGATTATTTGTCGGTGAGTTAAAAAAAATGGGTGGGGAATTACCCGATAATTTCTATCGTGATTTTACGAAAAAACTAAATCAAGAAGGAATGACGTCTATCCCATTATGGAAAATGGTTGATAAAACACGTATACAAAAACTATCCAGCCCGACATCGACTGTCACAGACTCAAATTTAACGGTCATTATCCGCCTTACTGGTGATGGAAAAGGTCGCCAACTTGCAGAAAGTTGGGCAGCGAAAAATCCATATAATACGCTGATTTTTCAAATGGATGCAGAGGCGAAAAAATGGACTATTGAATACGGTGAGGCTTCGATTGCCTCATTAGTAGAGAGCCAAAAAAAGGTGGATTGGCTGCTGATAGGTGATGGTGAAACCTTACGTACATCAAATATAAACTTGGTTTCAGGACTAGTTGCGGTTAAACAAAAATACCCATTCGCGGCACCAGACCATATTCTATATCACTCCATGAGTAAGGGGATGATCACCGAGGCTGCGGAACATCGCAGCTTTACTTCTGAGCTTGAAGCGACGTTAAAACAGCATGGGTTCGAGACTAAGGTGTTGTCGAAATTTACTCATGAGCGAGGAGCGTCATCCACAACAAAAGGGCAAAAAATTCAAGCGTTGTTTGAAAAAGTAGCACTAGGAGAACAGGATCTCAACGCGATCCGTTTGACAGACCATCCTTATTTAGCAGACGATTTTACGAATGAGCACGGGAATTTTGACCAACGAAAATTCAAAATTGCACTTCACGACCCGTTCGTCAATGCAGAATATAACCAATCGCTGAACAAAGATAAAACTCAGCTACGTTCATGGTTATCGGAGAGTACTGAGCCGGACCTGCAATTGTCTCACCCGCGACAAGCAATAAAAATGCAAAGGTTGCTGTTAGCCATTAAAAATGATTTGTCGGTATTAAATAATCTGAGTGACCACTCAATTGAGTTACTTAAATCTCTATTTCCTGCAGGTGATGGGATTGATAAAGGAAAAATATTAGATTTGGTTACTGACCATAATAAATTTATGCTTTTTAGTGATAAATTAGAGGGGCTTAGCCAGATTAGTGATAGTCATTTTGATGGGGAAAACGCGTCCCTGAAAGGGCTTTCATTTTCAGAGGCATTAGATGCTTATGAAAATAGCCAAACTCAACGTTTGAAACAATATAATCAGTTATTGAATTATCAAAACCAGATGGAGGCGGGATATCATAGCGGTTTAATTAATCATGGAATAATTCGCTCAGATAAGCCGGCTCAATCTATCGACCAAACGTTAGGTGCCGTATATGCCATTGAATATCATCTGACAGACAGTTATGCCGCGAGAAATTTCTTAGAGCAAAAAGCACAACTTGAATGGGCTAAACAACAAGATATTTTAACGGACTCTGGAGAGGTATTGCTGGATAAAATACAGCAATATGAGCAGGATATAAATACGCGAGTTAAAAATAGTGGGGTCACGATTGCTGATCAATCAATCTCAACACTATTTTCCACTAAGGCTGACTCGGTAAATGGGATTGTATTCTTGAAAGGGAAAATGACCAGCTATACCGTTATTTACGTGAAACGCAATGGTGTTTATGAATTTAGTTTATTTGACCCTCAAGGCATCCAATTTACCAGTGAAAATGCCTCTCTTCAGACAGCAAAGCATCAATTTAAACAACATTTAAAAAACTATTTTAATCAAACGATAGAACTTGCTGATGGACAATCTATTTCTCGGGGAGCTTCGGCAGGATTTCAGTTAACTAGCGATGGCGATTTTAGAGCCGATCTTCAATTTATCAATCTTGAAGATAGTGAATTGAAAGAGGCGCTATCTGAACCGTTAAATCAGCGAACATTAATTATGGAACAGGCGGAGTTTAATTCGACCCAAAATCGTTGGGTTGAATTAAATGGAGAAAAAATAGCCTTTTCTAAATTACAGCATCTCGGCGCGACAATAGATGGAAAGCCTATTTCTCATGGAGATATGGCATTACCTAATCTGCATAAGAATATACGCTTTTCACCTGAAAAATTGGCGATGTATTTTACGTTAATGGACGGGAATAAAGATGATATTGCGTTTATAAAGATATTTTATGAACAATTAAGTTCAGGGGATATTTATCAATTGGTGAAACGTGATGCAAACTTTAATGAGTCTGGACTGCTTAAAAAACAATTTAAATATTTAGCAAATGATGTAGATATTCAACAAGAGGCTATTTCATCATCTACATTAAAAAAACTTCGGCAGGTAGGTATGCAATTACCGTTATTTCACCGGATTGCTAATCGCTTTGGGCAAAGCATGGGGGGAGCCGGGGCTATCCAGAGCCTCATTGGGGCTTATTCAATTTTAAATAGATTGGATAACCCAGATATCACTGCTGAACAAGCTAAAGAGTTAGAGAAGCAGCTGTATTTACTTTGTGGCTCTGCTTTTTTTAATTATGGCGACATGATAATACAGCCATTAATGTTAAATGTTGCTTCAAATAAAGGTACGACTTCTTTAGTTAGGGCAAGGGTCGCGGCAGGTGTTGTCGTTATTTTCAATTTAGTTGGGATGGGTATCGATGCTTATCAAGCCTACGATAATCTTTCTAAGTTAGATAGTGTAACTGATCCTAAGCAGCGCCAAGATTTAATTGTTAATGCGTCATTTTCGATTGTTAGTGCGGTGGTGAATGGTGTCACGGTTATTGCTGTACTCGTAGGCGCTTCCACTGTCCCTGTGGCGGGATTAGTCGTTGGGGGGATCTTACTTGTTGGTGGCTGGATCTATAACGGTGTTCGTGCTGTCGAAAATATTAAAGCAGTGATTGATATTGATTGGGATCGTGAATTAGAAGAAGGGATTCGTGGGGCGTTAGGACTAGAGCCCACGTTACGTAGCCAACAAGAAATGAGTACCCAGTTATATATCAATGCATTTAAAGAACAAGAGTGGCAAATGGATCTTGCACAGTTTAAAAACGGTATTTTACAAGCCGGTTTTGATCATCATTTGACGGTTATAGAGAAACCCACTTATGAAAATGAACCCCGATATTATTTAGTTGACGACTACGGTAATCATTTTTATGGGACTCTAGCAAATGAATATCATGGTATGCACACTTGGGGATTACGTTATACACAAAAAGGTGCACCATCGTTCACTGCGGAGGAAGTCGATTTTATTTTGGCAAATCAGGTGATAAGAGATACTACATGGTATCGAAATTTAAGAAAATTTTATGCTAATCACGGATGGAATCTGAGGAAAAATTTTAGCACGCGTAAAAAAGCTAAAGAGGTTATAGACCAAAAGCGTACAGGGAGTGTGCCAACCCACGAACGCTATTATTTAAATTCCGCCTACAATAATCCACTACTTGATGAATTTCAAACTCGTCATCGTATATCAAATGGTGACGTTACATTATCGTTAAAAGATCAATTAGATAAATCGAACCCTGAGCAGTTGAGCTTCTATTCAAAAAAAAGGGAGTTTGGTGTATTAGGGCAGCAGATATTGCAAGAAAATGAGCGACTAGAAAGTGAGCATTTAGTTAATGATAAAAAAGGTATTAGCCTTTATCTTAAGAACCCGCATAGCCGAGGAACGAGTTGGAATACAGGGAATGGCAATGACTTGCTTATCGGCCATCAAGAACAAAAAAATGCCTTCCAAGTTCTTTCTGGGGAGAAATATTTTGCGGGGGGAAATAAAGACGACCTGTTTTATATTCGGGACAGTAGTTTAACGTCACTTCGTTCCCGTGATGATAATAAACCAACAAAGTACCTAGATGGTCAGCAAGGACAAGACACTGTCGTGGTCGATGGCTTACCTGAAGATTACGATGTCCATGCCAATTTAGCGTTAAATAGTTTGCACTATAAACATCAGTTTACACATCAATTTATTTCGGTTGCCCATTTACAAAGTATCGAGAATATCCTCATCAAAGGAAATAGCAATGACCAGTTACGTGGCAATGATATGGCTAATATTCTTGATGGTGGATTGGGTAAAGATTTACTTATTGGGGAAGGTGGTAACGATAAACTGATTTTAACCCAAGGAACGGCAGTGGGCGGTCAGGGCGATGATAGTTACCATATCCGACGTTTTGATTGGACGACGGATGTGGATAACCTTTATCTGACGAACCGTTATTGGGATAGGAAACTAAAAGCAGTCAAAACAAAAACGACGCTTAACCCAATCTACCAACATAACCATCAACAGTATCACGTAAAAGTGGTTATTGATGAGTCCAGCCAATCTCAAAGCATTGTTAGCCTAGCGTATTCACTGAATGAAATAAAACAGGTCTATCTTCAAGATAATAACTTGTATCTCGTCATTTCGCTGCCTAGCTCCAAGGTGGATGATTTTACTTACAGCAATGTTGAGAGTTCGGTAACGATTGTCTTGAATAACGTGACTACGGTGAGCCAAGGTCAACAAAAAGCCAACCATACTTATCGGTTACATACGAAAGATGGTTTTGTGATGACCAGCCAGATCAAAGTGTTAGATGAAGGGATGCCGACTCAATTCTTCAATATTAGCTATATTCAAGAAAATGACCAACTCACAAGTTCGGATGGTAAATCAGTCAAAATTGATGAAACGTTAAACGCCATTACCATCAACCAAAATCGCCATCATATAGCTCCAAGTTGGGGATGGTTTACGCCAGTTGGGCGAGCGGAGAATTTGGTGTATCAGGGGGATGATAAGAACAATCTATTATCACTGATTAGTTCTGGAAGTTACATTCATACCAGCCGCGGAATAGATACCTATCAAATCGTACATGCGGAAGATGAGCGTTCGACAATCACCTTTGATTTTGCATCGGTTAATGGGCAATTTACGGCAGATGATAAAGTCATCTTACTTCTGCCTACCGATAATGGTTATGCATTGTCAATGGAGGGGTTAACGCTATATAGCAAGGATAAATTCGGTCAGCGGCAATTAGCGATTAATTTCGTCAATGTTGATGACAAATTGACCGATGTTATTTTGATTCAGGATAGAAACAGCAATATGTTTTCATTAGATTTGCAGACTCAGAGCCTTATGCCACTGAAACCTGTTTCTAAGAGTAGTGACAGTGCCGATGAAATTATTTTACCAGTAGGCTATCTGTCTGAGCGGCATATCATTGATGGGAAAGATGGCGATGACATTATTATCAATAGAAGCCTAGCCAGTTACATACTGATAGGTGGTGAAGGGGATGACAATATCAAAGCTATTGATGGTAATAATGTGTTATATGGTGGCGCCGGAGACAATTTTTTGAGTGGTGGTGAAGGCGATGACTTATTGTTGTCAAGTCAAGGAAATGACACCTTAATGGGGGAGGCGGGGAATGACCACTATGTTATTGATGGAAACCATTCTGGTACTGTTTATTTAGAAGACAATCTCGGTGATAACCACATCCATCTAATTAACTTTAAACCACAAGTGATTAAGGATGCCTCAGGGGAAATACAGTATCACCTTTATGTTTCTCAAGCGGGAAAAATCGTCAAAATCAAACCGCCAACCGATGGCAGCAACGCTAGTGTTACTGTGCATCACTATGAGCAATTAGATGCGGAATATTTCTCTTCGGCAAAAAATGGAATGACACCATTAGTAGACTACTTATCCGCTCAACAGGATTTAGCTAAACAGTCTGGTCGATTAGCAACCTGGAAGCCAGTGAGTGAATTAGCTGAAACATTAAAGGGAATGGCTAAACCATTGAAACAAACCACAGGAAATGATGCCATCTTAATAAAAACACCTAGCGAACACTTTTTGATAGATACGTTAGATGGCGATGATGAAATTGTTGATGAATCCTCCCAAGGGCGCGTGATCAAGGGTGGGAATGGGAATGATAAACTGATTTGCTTTGATGGTGAGAACGTTCTGTATGGTGGGGAAGGTGATGATACTTTACTGGCAAAAGGTATGGGGCGGGATGTTCTGATTTCGTTAACTGGCAATGACAAGCTTTCCGGCGAGAAAGGCGATGATCTCTACATTGTGAGTGGTCATGGGCAAGGAAATGTGGCCATTCATGATTTTGAAGGGCGTAATCAAGTGGCTCTGATTGACTTTAAGATAGATGCTATCCGTTATCAGGAAGTATCTCCTACTATTGTGGAGACAACCTATCAGTCATACAGCGGAAGAACGGTCACACTACGCCATAATAATCACCAAGGTTCGATGGCTAATGTGATGCAGGTGATTCACATGAATAATCATCCAAAACTTTCACAACCGAATGTGGATTTAAAGATTGATCGTTTGGTTCAACTGCTTGCAGAGCAGCGGATTGAGCATGAAAGCAATTTGGAAAATCAATCTAAAAAGAATTCGCCAGTGCCTCATTGGGGCGCGGTGTCGACAACGGAGTATTTTCTTAACGTTCTGTAATTCCTATTGATGTAAAAACAAAAAAACACCCCATTAAGGGGTGTTTTGCAATTCATCAGATTCCAAATTGAATCTTAAAGCACTTTTACAATAGCATCACACAGCGGAACCATGTTTTCCAGTGTTAAGCCAGCCACGTTGATGCGGCCAGAACTTACTGCGTAGATACCAAATTCGCTACGTAGACGCTCTACCTGCTCTTTAGTTAGCCCACTGAAGGAGAACATCCCATTTTGGTTGATGATGAAGCTAAAGTCTTGTTTAGCGCCTTTCTCTTCCAATGTTTTAACCAGCAGTTGACGCATACGTTTAATACGTTCGCGCATTGAGGTCAGTTCTTGGATCCACTCAGCTTTTAATGTTTCATCAGACAGGATAGTGGTAACCACCGCCGCACCGTGTGCTGGTGGGTTGGAGTAGTTAGCACGAATAACCGCTTTCGCTTGGCTAAATGCGCGCTCTGCGTTATCGCTATCTTTGGCGATGATGGTGCATGCACCCACACGCTCATTGTACAGACCGAAGTTTTTCGAGAATGAGCTGGCAACAATCATTTCTGGGTTGTTTTTGGTGAAAATGCGTAAGCCTTCTGCATCTTCATCTAAACCTTTCGCAAAACCTTGGTAAGCGAAGTCGAATACAGGTAATAACCCTTTTTCAGCACACAGAGCAGCCAGTTGAGTCCATTGCTCTGGCGTTGGGTCAATACCAGTTGGGTTATGGCAGCAGCCATGGAGAACAATCACATCACCAGCAACCGCAGATGACAGGCTGTTTAGCATGCCAGCAAAGTCCATACCGTGGTTGGCTGCATCGTAGTAATTGTAAGTCAGCACTTCTAAACCAGCTGCTTCGAAAATATTCTTATGGTTAGGCCACGTTGGGTTGCTGATCCAAACACGCTTTGCGTTAGTTTGTTTAGCAATGAAATCGGCTGCGATACGCAGGGCACCTGTACCACCTGGCGCTTGCGCCGTACGAGCACGTTGTGAGCTGATGATTTCATGGTTAGCACCAAACAGCAGCGTTTGAGTGACACGACCAAACTCCGGCATTCCGCTAATCGCGAGGTAGTTTTTGGTATTCTCGTTGTCTAGCAGGAATTTCTCTGCTTTTTTGACGGTGTCTAGAACAGGGGTTTTACCTGATTCGTCTTTGTAGACACCGATACCGAGGTTGATTTTGTTATCGCGAGGATCAGCACGGAAACTATCAGCAAGACCGAGGATAGGGTCAGCTGGGGCAGAAATGATTTTCTCAAACATATTGTCGATTCCAAAACTCTGTGGTTTAGCTGAAAAGAGGTACAACGGAAAATGTCGAGCTATCAGAGTAACTTGGAAGAGGGTTTTTGCCAATTGTTTTACTAAAAATTGGTGTGATCTTGTGAGCTAGATAGCCATTACATCAAATTTAACCAAAAATTGAGTATAGACCAGTGAGTTAATCTAATTAGTGGGATTATTAACAAATAAGAGGGTTAGTCGATTCGATGATAGAGGAATAAAATGCGAGCAATAAAAAAGCAGCGCCGGAGCGCTGCTTTCAAAAACATGATTTACTGTTTTCAGATTATCAGTTAACTGATAATTAGAATTGGTAAACTAAACCTAAACCAACTACGTTGTCAGTCATCAGACCAGCTTCGTTAGTGAAGTCGTTGTCTTTCAGCAGGTTGATTTTGTAATCAACAACTGCAGACATGTTTTTGTTGAAGTAGTAGTAAGAACCTACAGAGATGTATTTAACTAAATCTTGGTTATCGTATTTGTCACCAGCATCGCTAGTGAAACCTAAAGCTTTACCTTTAGATTGGTTATAACCGATAGATGGTTTCAGACCGAAATCGAACAGGTATTGAGCCACTAATTCAACGTTTTCAGTTTTGTTAGCGATGCGGTGAGCTGAACCGTAGTGAGTCGTGTTCAGAGTTTGACCGTACATAGCTGCTAAGTATACGTTGTTAGCGTCAAATTTTGCACCAACGTTCCATGCTTCAGCGCGTTCGCCGCGTGCAGTAGAAGTCAGAGCTTTTTGAGCTTCAGTACGAGCAGAGTTAGAGTAACCACCACCCAGAGTCACGCCCCAACCTAAGTCGTAAGCTGTTGCGAAACCGTAACCGTCACCGTTGTCTTTGTAACCGTTAGACCAAACATCATTTTTGTCCTGTGCAGAAACACCTGATTTGTTAGAATCAGTGTTTTTGCCTTGGTATTGCAGCGCGAAGCTCAGGCCATCAACATAACCGAACATATTGTTGTTACGGTAAGTAGCTAGGTTACGGTTACGTGAAGTCATGAAAGTATCAGACTGAGCCATGGTGTCGCCGCCCCATAATGGGAAAACGTCGGTCCATGCGTTCGTGTCATAGATAACACCGTAGTTACGGCCGTAGTCGATAGAACCGAAATCTTTGAATTTCAGACCAGCGTAAGCTAAACGGTTTTTGTTATCGTTGTTGTTTTCAGTTTTGTTAGTCTTAGTTTCCCACTCGAAACGACCAAAACCAGTCAGTTGGTCAGTGATTTGAGTGTCACCTTTAACACCTAAACGAACACGTGAATCGTCGCCGTCTTCGCCGCTTTCTGAGTTAGCGAAGTAGTGACGAACGTCAACTTTACCGTACAGGTCTAATTTGTTGCCGTCTTTGTTGTAGATTTCAGCTGCGTTTGCTGCACCAGCAGCTAACAGAGCTGGGATAACCATTGCAAGAATATTGCGTTTCATCATTATTATTACCCTCATTGGTGTTATTCGGACACCTGCCACTGCCAAAAATAATCCATAAATTTCTTTTGAACTATTTATGAGAGATTAGTGTCGTCTTTAGTCGGCGTCCAGTGTTCCATTGGTAGATAAATTTATCTACCCCCAAAATGCTACAAAAACGAAGATTCTGAAACAAATGGTAACAAGGTGTTTCTAAATGTAAAAAATAGAGTAAAAAATAATCACTCATCCTACCAGTTGAAAAAATTTTACAAAAAAGAGGGAACTTTTTTGAAAGACAAATTGAACTTTTTTCGAACGATATCATTCATTGATGAGGGAAAAGTGTACTGACAAATAAGAATGGGAACACGCTTAAAGCAGATTATTCTTAGTCGGAATAGGAATCGTTAATAAAAAAGCAAAAAATAGGGTAGTAAAAGGAAAACTGTGACAGTGCTCTCAAAATATTCAATCAGGGCCAATAGTTAATAATAAACAGTAGAGATAACAATATCGGGCCACTTAGTGACCCGATATGAATAACCATTTAAGCCGTATAACGGGCAATAGTCATTAGAATGCCGCGTTTCTTGGGGTACGTGGGAATGGGATCACTTCACGTACGTTGCTGACGCCAGTGACGTAAGCAATTAAACGCTCAAAACCAAGACCGAAACCGGAGTGTGGCACGGTGCCGTAACGGCGCAGATCACGATACCACCAGTAATCTTCTTTATTCATGCCCATTTCTTCTAAACGTGCATCCAGTCTATCTAAACGTTCTTCGCGCTGAGAGCCACCGATGATTTCACCAATGCCAGGGGCTAAGACATCCATCGCAGCAACGGTTTTACCGTCTTCATTAAGGCGCATATAGAAAGCTTTAATATCTTTCGGGTAGTTTTTAACCACAACTGGCGCTTTAAAGTGCTGCTCTGCTAAGTAACGCTCATGTTCTGAAGACATATCGACACCCCAATAAACTGGGTTTTCGAATTTCTGACCGCAGGTTTCGAGGATTTTGATCGCATCGGTATAGTCAACTTGAGCAAAATCAGAACTCACAAAACGTTCCAGACGGTTAATCACATCTTTATCGACACGTTCAGCAAAGAATTCAAGGTCATCACGACGTTCGGTTAATGCCGCGTTGAATGCATATTTCAGCATTTCTTCAGCAAGACCTGCGATGTCATCTAAGTCAGCAAATGCGACTTCAGGCTCTAACATCCAGAATTCAGCCAAGTGGCGGCTGGTGTTGGAGTTTTCAGCACGGAAAGTTGGACCAAAGGTGTAGATTTTGCTTAATGCAGTCGCATAAGCTTCGCCGTTCAGCTGACCAGAAACCGTTAAGAAGGCTTCGCGACCGAAGAAATCTTCGCTGAAATCCACTTCGCCTTTGTCATTACGTGGCAAGTTGTTGTAGTCCAGTGTAGAAACACGGAACATTTCACCCGCACCTTCAGTATCTGATGCAGTGATAAGTGGGGTAGAAACCCAGAAGAAACCCTGTTCATCAAAGAAACGATGCAGAGCTTGCGCTAATGTGTGGCGAACACGTGCAACAGCACCGATTAAGTTAGTGCGTGGGCGCAAGTGAGCGGCTTCACGTAAAAACTCGACGCTGTGGCGTTTGGCTGCCATTGGGTAAGTATCAGGATCTTCGACCCAACCAACGACTTTCACGGACGTTGCTTGCAATTCAAAAGATTGGCCTTGACCTTGAGATTCGGTCACGACACCGGTGACTTCCACAGAGCAGCCTGTGGTTAAATGCAGGACTTCGTCATTATAATTAGATAAATTATTATTGATGATAGCCTGTAATGGGTTAAAGCATGAACCGTCATAAACGGCGAGGAAAGAAAAACCAGCTTTTGAATCTCTCCTTGTACGTACCCAGCCTTGAACGGTGACTTCAGAGCCCACCGCCACACGGCCTTGCAGTACATCGACTACAGGCGCAACGATCATAAAAATTACTCTCTTTTAAATAATATTAACGATATGAGATGACGAGTATGCGTTATTGGGGTTGACTGCTTAAGGGTTTACAAAGAAACACTATATAAGAAGAAAACTCACGATAAGAAAAAGCGATAACCCGACATCTTTTCCGAAATCCCATATTTCAGGGGTAATCTGCTATGTTACTTGCCATTTGGCAGGAAACAAGTAAAAAATCGCTATCGGGTTATTAATTTGTTTTTAGCAGGCTTTTTCCATTTTAGGAAGGTCAAAGGCTTTGCGTAGCTGATTCACAAATTCATCATCTTCACAGATGGTCTTTCCGGGGCTATCGGATAATTTAGCAACGGGCTTGCCATTACATTCCACCAGCTTGATCACGATATTCATCGGTACCACGTTCGGAATGTTGCAAGTGAGTCTTGTGCCAATACCAAACACTAAATTGATCCGTTTATGGAAATAGTGGTATAGCTCTAAGGCTTTTTGCAGGTCTAAATTATCGGAGAACACCAACGTTTTACTCAGTGGGTCAATGCCCAATTTTTGATAATGGGCGATGGCTTTTTCACCCCATTCAATAGGATCCCCAGAATCGTGGCGTAATCCTTGGTAACGATTAGCAAATTCGCGGTCAAAATCACGCAAGAAAGCATCCATCGTAATACAGTCGGTGAGGGCGATACCTAGATGATTTGGGTACTCATCCAGCCAGCTTTGTAGGGCTTCACGTTGGCTATTGGCGAGTTCAGGGCTTATCTGTTGATGAGCTTGGAACCATTCATGCGCTTGAGTGCCTACAGGCATTAAGCCCAATTCACGAGCCAATTTGTAGTTACTGGTACCCACTAAATAAGGGAATTCTTGCTTGAGCATACCCACGATAGCCGCTTGCACTTTATAGGAAAAACGGCGGCGAGTACCGAAATCCATCAACTTAAAACCCGATAGATTCAATTGGCGTTCGCTGGCTTCTTGATAAAATAGCTCCAGTAACTTATGCAGTTGGTTAACGGCATCATCAGCGGTAATGGTAGGGTGTCTGTCACGTTGAACAATTTCACTCACTAACGCTAACAGTGGCACTTCCCACATAATCACTTCGCGCCATGGACCACTTATGCGTATGGCCAGTTGACCATTATCAGCGACGCTGATGACAACTTGCTCAGGATTAAAGCGGAATGTTTTTAGCCATGAGAGGTAGTCTTCGGTGAAAAAGGGCAGAGTACGCAGGTACTGATATTCATCATCCGAAAGAGAGAGCTGTGCCATCAATTGAATCTGTTGTTCAATCTCATTGGCATAGGCACCTAAAATATCACTGCTACGGCAACGAAATTCAGCGACAACGGGAACTTGGTTGTAGCGGTGAAAAACGGCTTGCTGCATATGAAGCTTATAAGCATCGGTATCCAGCAGTGATGTAATAATCGGTGTTACGTCTAAATTCATGCGCGCAGAGTTCCTCGCGGAGCTGACTAATTGCTAAATCGTTAAAGTTGAAAAAGTATACCCGCTTTAACAAAAGATAGAAGTTTTATTCTATCTGTATGTTGTTGGAAGATAATTCAACTTTAATCCACCCAATTAACTGTTGAGTTAAACGCGTTCAACGTGGTCATTATTCTAAACGAATCTTCATTTACTGTTCGATAACATACTCAGAACAATAATCACTGAATGATACTAACATGTAAATTTAGATTTAATAGATCTATAGCACCAACAGGCAAACCGCATGCCCACGAAGTTGGATACTACTCTCATAAATTTGATGGGAAATAATAGAAAAATATCGCAATTTGTGATGAAAATGTTTCTCAAGTCCATTCACATTAGTTCATCTTATAGTATTGTATACAGTAGAAAGAGACTATGACACGGATATAACGAATAAAAAGGTTACCTATGACTCAGTTAAGACAAGCGAAATATCGTCAAGATTATCAAGTACCTGATTATACAATTACAGAAATATTCCTTGATTTTGACCTTGATCCCGCCAAAACCAAAGTGACCGCTATCAGTAAGGTGAAACGCCTTAATCCGCAATCTTCCACCTTAGAATTATTTGGTGAAGATTTAACTCTTATTAGCCTTGAAGTCGATGGTAAAGCGTGGACAAACTATAAAGAAGAATCAGGCAAGCTTATCATTGAATCGCTACCAGAGGCGTTTACACTGAGTATTGTTAATGAGATTAGCCCTGAGAAAAACAGTGCGTTAGAAGGTTTATATGTTTCTGGTGAAGCTTTGTGTACTCAGTGCGAGGCAGAAGGTTTCCGCCACATTACTTATTACCAAGATCGCCCCGATGTTTTAGCGCGTTACACCACCAAAATTACAGCAGACAAATCTCGCTATCCTTATTTACTTTCTAACGGTAACCGCATCGCGGAAGGTGAATTGGACGATGGTCGCCATTGGGTAAAATGGGAAGACCCATTCCCGAAACCAAGTTACTTATTTGCACTGGTCGCAGGGGACTTTGATGTGTTACGCGATGAGTTTGTGACTCGCACTGGTCGCAAAGTCGCATTAGAGCTGTTTGTTGATAAAGGCAACTTAGACCGTGCGCCATGGGCTATGAAATCCCTGCAAAATGCAATGAAATGGGACGAAGAGCGTTTCGGTTTAGAATATGACCTTGATATTTATATGATTGTTGCCGTTGATTTCTTCAACATGGGTGCAATGGAAAATAAAGGTCTGAATGTATTTAACTCGAAGTACGTTTTAGCGAAAAGCGAAACTGCCACAGATAAAGATTATCTGAATATTGAATCTGTGATTGGTCACGAATATTTCCATAACTGGACAGGCAACCGTATTACTTGTCGTGACTGGTTCCAATTAAGTTTAAAAGAAGGGTTGACCGTATTCCGAGATCAAGAATTTAGCTCTGATTTAGGTTCACGTTCAGTTAACCGTATTAATAATGTCAAAGTCATGCGGGCGGCGCAGTTTGCGGAAGATGCAAGTCCAATGGCTCACCCGATCCGCCCTGAAAAAGTGATCGAGATGAACAACTTTTATACACTGACAGTGTATGAAAAAGGGTCTGAAGTTATCCGCATGATCCACACTTTGCTTGGAGAAGAGATGTTCCAAGCAGGGATCCAGCTGTATGTTCATCGCCATGATGGTAGCGCTGCAACCTGTGATGATTTCGTGCAGGCGATGGAAGATGCATCGAACGTGGATTTGTCCCTGTTCCGTCGCTGGTATAGCCAATCAGGAACGCCAGTTTTGACCGTTCGTGATGAATACTCGCCAGAGAAGCAACAATATACGCTGCATGTCAGCCAAATGACGCCACCAACTGCCGACCAAGCAGAAAAACAGCCTCTGCATATTCCATTGGATATCGAATTGTACGGTGAAGATGGTGCAGTGATCCCACTTAAGCGTGATGGAAGCTTGGTGAACTCAGTCTTAAATGTCACTCAAGCGTCACAAAATTTTGTATTTGACCATGTGACTTCTCGCCCAGTGCCTTCTTTATTACGTGAATTTTCTGCGCCAGTAAAATTGGATTATCCATATACAGATGCACAATTGGCATTTTTAATGCAGCATGCGAGTAATGAATTTTCTCGCTGGGATGCGGCGCAGCAACTGATTAATAACTATGCCAAAATTAACGTGGAAAAACTGCATAAAGGGGAAGCGCTGGTCCTGCCTGAGCATGTTGTGGATGCATTCCGCGCTGTATTGCTCAGTGACAATATTGACCCTGCATTAGCTGCTTTAATTTTGACTCTGCCTTCAGAAAATGAAATTGCCGAGCTGTTTACCGTTATTGATCCTGTGGCAATCCATAACGCGATTGATTTTATCCACTCTACACTAGCAAATGAAATGCACGATGAATTCTTAACTGTTTATCGTTCGATTAAAATTGATGGATATCGTGTAGATCACGGTGATATTGCACTGCGTTCACTGCGTAATACATGCTTGCAATATTTGGCGGCAGCGGACGATCGTGAGTTAGCGAATAAGCTGGTGGAAGCTCAATATCGCAGTGCGGATAATATGACCGATTCACTCGCGGCATTAATCGCTGCAAACGAAGCGGGCTTGCCATGTCACGCTGAGCTGATGTCAGATTTTGACGATCGTTGGCACCATGATGGCTTGGTGATGGATAAATGGTTTACGCTGCAAGGCACCAATCCAGCTAAAAACACTCTGGAAAAAGTACGTGAATTATTAAATCATCGCTCATTTAGCATGACTAACCCGAACCGTGTTCGTGCATTAGTGGGTTCATTTACAGCAGGCAACCCGGTGAACTTCCACGCAGAAGATAGCAGCGGTTATCAATTCCTGTATGAGATCTTAGTGGATCTGAATACTCGCAATCCACAAGTGGCATCGCGATTAATTGAGCCATTAATCCGTTTTAAACGTTATGATGCGAAGCGCCAAGGTTTAATGCGTGAGGTTCTGGAAAAACTCAAAGGGTTAGAAAACCTTTCTGGGGATCTGTTTGAGAAGATAACTAAAGCGCTAGAAAGTTAATTCTTAGGATAGTAGGCAGTTAATTCTGAGAATAAATGCATGTAAGCCCTTAGATTTTCGAGTCTAAGGGCTTTTTTATGGTAGAAGATCAAAACAATTAGCACTTTTAGTGATATTTTCATGGATTATTACCCCACAGTTGGGGTAGCATATGTGCCGTTTTATCAAGCCAATCTCACTTGTATACTCACAAACCCTATTTGGTAAAACAGGTTTGGGGGTATTTTTGCACGCGCTGAGTTTGAGTGTGTCGTGTAGAGAAATGCATATTCAATCGTACTTAGACAGAAAGTAGGTTAATAGCTATGTTATATCACCTTGCCCGAAAGGCACTGTTTCAGCTCGACCCTGAAAAGGCCCATGAATTAACGTTTCGTCAGCTTCAGCGTTTAAACCACTCTCCTCTCCAATTCCTCCTTCGTCAATCCATTGCAACCAAACCCGTTACCTGTATGGGACTCTCCTTTAAAAATCCATTAGGCCTAGCCGCAGGACTCGACAAAAATGGCGAGTGCATTGATGCGTTTGGTGCTATGGGATTTGGTTTTGTAGAAATTGGAACCGTTACACCACGTCCTCAAGATGGAAATGACAAACCAAGATTATTCAGAGTTGTTGAAGCGGAAGGGATTATTAACCGCATGGGTTTCAACAATAAAGGGGTTGATAACCTTGTTGAGAACGTTAAAAAATCAACCTACGGCGGGATTATCGGGATTAATATTGGTAAGAATAAAGATACGCCCGTTGAGCATGGTAAAGACGATTATTTAATTTGTATGGATAAAGTGTATGCCCACGCAGGGTATATCGCGATTAATATTTCATCACCAAATACCCCTGGATTACGCACATTACAATATGGGGAAGCGCTGGATGATTTATTAAGTGGCATCAAAGAGAAGCAATTAGCATTGCAATCACTCCATCAGAAATATGTTCCTGTTGCGGTCAAAATTGCACCGGATTTAACTGAAGAAGAAATTGTGCAAGTGGCTGACAGTTTAGTGAGACATAATATTGATGGCGTTATTGCGACGAACACCACATTGGATCGTTCTTTAGTTCAAGGTTTAAATTACTGTAATGAAGCGGGTGGTTTAAGTGGTCGTCCGGTGCAATTAAAAAGTACCCAGGTCATTAAACTTATTTCCCGTGAATTAAATGGAAAGTTACCAATTATTGGTGTTGGTGGTATTGATTCATTAACTGCAGCCAGAGAAAAAATGGAAGCAGGGGCATCATTAATCCAAATTTATTCTGGTTTTATTTACCACGGACCAAAATTAATAAAGGATATTGTTAATCACATCTAAAAAATGGTGATTAATTATACAAGGGGGGTTTATTTATTCCCCCTTTTATCCTATATTAAGATTGAACATAAATTATATCCATTAAATGACAAGTTATACGTGTAGTTGTGCACTATATAGTTTTCGCTCATCTGATTAATTCGTTTTTAAAAAAGCCGACATTGACGTTTGCTTAATATTGATCAGTCTGTCGTGTATCTTTTTCTTTTAAGCTTTAGGATATAACAGAGATATGTTTAAAGGGATCTTAATAAAGGATCCAAACAAAGCTTATTTGCTTATAACATCGCTAAAGGATCGTTTATGAATATTAAACCTGATGATCATTGGCGTTGGTATTTTGATCGTGACCATGACAGAGTGATGTTAGATCTCGCCAACGGCATGATATTTCGGTCTTGTTTTCCAGCTAAAATGTTGACTGTTTCTGCGCAAAATGAAATGCCTTTTAGTATTGAAGATGCAGCAGAGTTTTATTTATTTGATGAGCAAGCCAAGAGATTAAATATTAGTTATGAAGAGAGAGCGGAATTAGTCTTAAATAGCCTAGTTGCTTACCGCTTCTTAAAGCCCCAAATGCCAAAAAGTTGGTATTTTTCCAGTTTCCATTTTATGAGTACGCCAGAACGTGGTCAGTTAATTCAAGTGTGCTTAGAAAATACCAATGTTTATTCAACATTTATTATTGCAGAAGCGGGTCACTCAGCAAGCTTATGTTTATTAGCTGAGCCATCATTAGAATTACCGGATCGTACTTTACGATTCTGTGATCCAATTAAGATCATGAACGATCGAATGATGCATTATCAATCGAGAACCAAGCGTCTATTATATGGAAATGCTATGTAATTGATCACTGATGATCATATTCGTATTTCGATTACTTATGTGCGGAATAAAGTTTTCCATGTAAAATAAATAAAATGAAAAATAGGCATGATAAAATTTTTACGATAAATGTAGCTGAAGAATATGGGAAGAATTTATCTTTAATTAAGAGCCTCAACTAAAAAATTATTTTCTTAGTTGAGGCTTTATTTTTATTTAATCAGCTTGATTAAAAGCAAGCTTGATGGCAGTTTTGGGAATACAGCTACAAGCTAAAATATCCCCATTATCTTTGATAGCGCTTTGTTTTAGTGGGGTGACTTCTCCTTCAAGCAGTGAAATTCGGCAACGTCCACAAATTCCCGCGCGGCATGAATAAGGGATTGAAAGCCCGTGAGATTCAAGCTGTTCAAGGATCACATGCTCTGTGTTTCCACTATATTCTATCTCTTCAAAAACTAGGTTTACGGTGGTTGGAGTTGGCTTTGTAGCCTGAGTAATAGGCGCTTCTCTATCGCGTAATGGATACTGTTTTGGCTGCTTAGTTTCTAATACAGTGAGGGTATCTCCTACGCGGATAATCCCCGTATTTTCGATTAATGCATTTTGTCCAAAATCCACATCACCGGTGTCATCCATACGGAAGGTTTGCAGTGTAGCAAGCGGTTCTGCATGGGGGTGTTTGATCCCTTTTTCTGGGCTGACCGTGGTCAAAATACAGCGGCTACAAGGCTTATCTAAGGTAAAGATCACATCACCAATTTGAATGCGTTTCCAGCTATCTTCTTCGAACGGCTTAGCACCGGTAATAATTAAGTTACCGCGAAATTGTTCGAGTTTTACGCTGGCAGGGCAGCGGCGTTGTAGCTCTTGTACTGAGGCTTCATTGATAAGTAAAAATGGGTAGCCATCGGCGAAAGATAAGGGAACGTCTTGGTGCTTTTTGACTCGACGAGATAGTTCAGGACTTAACCATCTTAGTTGGACTGGCTCGTCAAAAAAGCTGCTTAACCAACTATTTATCTCATCAGGTGCAATAAGTGCATGAAAATGATTGCCCCAAACTTCTGTAGGACTCTGCTTCTCATTAAAGTCCTGATACAATACGGTGGCGCTTTCACCATTAGGTGCTTTTAGATAAAGCCCATTATTGAGCATAGCCGGGGTAAATAATAACATCTGCGGATATTTACGCGCAGTGATAAACTTACCTTCTAATGTGGTGACCATAAAGTTACGATCAAACGTCAATCCGCTGATATCAGCGTAACCATGAGATAGACGAATGCCCCTCATTGACTTGACTGGGTGTGTATACAGGCGCGAAAGCGTAATCATTTTTTAATCCTATAATTGTTGTGCAGCAACTTTATGACAAGTGCATGAGATTAGCTATAATGCGCAACAATTTTTCATCGAAATCGGTAATAAATACTATGAATTTTCTGTTTGCCAGCACAGCTCGAGGCCTGGAAGAACTACTGAAAACTGAATTGGAAGCGCTAGGCGCTAGCCAGTGCAAAGTGGCACAAGGGGGCGTCTATTTTCAGGCTGATGACCGTGTGATGTATCAAAGTCTGCTGTGGAGTCGACTGGCATCCCGTATTTTATTACCGCTGAATGATTTCGATGTCTATAGCGACCTTGATTTATATCTGGGTGTTCAAGCGATTGATTGGTCTGAAATCTTCGATGTGAATGACACATTTGTGGTGCATTTCACTGGAACCAACGAAGAGATCCGCAATAGCCAATACGGGGCATTGAAAGTGAAAGATGCCATCGTCGACAGCTTTGTGCGTAAATTAGACCAGCGCCCGAATGTTGCTCGCCAAGAAGCAGATATTCGTATTAACGTCTACTTAAATAAAGAACGCGCAAGTGTGGCACTCGACTTGAGCGGAGATTCACTGCACATTCGTGGTTATCGTGACCTTGCCGGACAAGCACCATTAAAAGAGACATTAGCAGCAGCAATTATTAGTCGTTCAGGTTGGCAGAAAAATACTCCAATGGTCGACCCAATGTGTGGTTCTGGAACACTATTAATTGAAGCGGCAATGATTGCCGCAGATAGAGCGCCGGGATTATATCGCCAGCATTGGGGATTCAATGCATGGTTGAAACATAACCCTGAATTATGGCGTGAAGTTGTCACGGAAGCTCAGGTACGTTTCCGCCAAGGCTTGAAAGATACCACTTCCCGTTTCTATGGCTTTGATATTGATAAGCGTGTGCTGGATATGGCGCGTGCCAATGCTCGTCGTGCAGGATTGCAAGATTTAATCACTTTCAATCATGGTGATGCAGCGGCGTTGGAAAATCCAGTTAAAACGGATATCAAGGGAACCATTATCAGTAACCCACCATACGGTGAGCGTCTGGAAAGTGAACCGGCATTAATCGCATTACATAGCCAATTTGGTCGTATTGTGAAAGCGCGTTTCCCAGGCTGGCGTTTATCGATTTTCAGTGCATCCCCTGAATTATTAAGCTGCTTACAATTACGTTCTGAACGTGAATTTAAAGCGAAAAATGGTCCACTGGATTGTGTACAGAAAAACTATCAATTAGCGGAAACGCCATCAGAAACTATTGCGGAAATTTCACCAGATTTTGCTAACCGTTTACGTAAAAACCAGAAAAAACTGACGAAGTGGGCGAAGCAGCAAGGTGTTGATTGCTACCGTCTATATGATGCAGATTTACCTGAATACAATGTGGCTGTGGATATTTATGGCGACAAAGTCGTTATCCAAGAATACGCACCGCCAAAAACCGTTGATGAGCGTAAAGCGCGTCAGCGCCTGTTCGATGTGATCACCGCGACAATGAATGTCCTTGAGTTAACCTCGAATCAATTAGTATTGAAAACGCGTCAGCGCCAAAAAGGTAAACAACAGTACGAAAAATTAGCACAGAAAGATGATTTCTTTTTAGTGAATGAATATAACGCTAAATTGTTAGTTAACTTAACTGACTATCTGGATACTGGGTTATTCCTCGACCACCGTATTGCTCGTCGTATGTTAGGTGAAATGAGCCGTGGTAAGGACTTCTTAAACCTCTTTTGCTACACCGGTACTGCCACCGTTCATGCGGGGCTAGGTGGTGCGAAGAGCACAACCTCTGTGGATATGTCTCGTACCTATTTAGAGTGGGCAGAGAAAAACTTGCAAGCCAACCAGCTTACAGGTCGCCAGCACCGTTTAATGCAAGCGGATTGTTTGAATTGGTTAGCCAATACTGATGAGCAATTTGACTTGATTTTCATCGATCCACCGACGTTCTCAAACTCGAAACGTATGGATGGAACCTTTGACGTTCAACGTGACCATGTGCAATTAATCACCCATTTGAAACGTATGCTGCGTCGCGGTGGTACCGTGATGTTCTCCAACAACAAGCGCGGATTCAAAATGGATCTCGAAGCACTGACTGAACTTGGCCTAAAAGCACAAGAAATCACCGCTAAGACACTGTCAGAAGACTTCGCACGTAACCGTCAAATTCACAACTGCTGGTTAATTAGCCACGCAGAGTAAGGAACAGAATTAATGGCTTTGATTAATTTATCGGGTGCATACCTCGCGTTTAGTGATGCGCCTCTGTTAGACAATACTGAAATTCATATTGAAGATAATGAACGTGTCTGTTTAGTGGGTCGCAACGGGGCAGGAAAATCGACCCTGATGCGTGTCTTGACGAAAGAGCAGCCACTGGATGATGGTTCATTAACTTATGAACAAGATTTAATTGTTGCTCGCTTACAGCAGGATCCACCGCGTAACGTGGAAGGCACTATTTTTGACTTTGTGGCCGAAGGTGTTGCTGAACAAGCACAATATTTAAAAGATTATCACCATGTTGCTAAGCTGGTGGAGTCTGATCCAAGTGAGAAAAATTTAAATAAACTGGCGGATTTACAAGAGGTTCTGGATAACTTAAATCTCTGGTTATTAGACTCGCGTATTAATGATGTGCTCAAAAAACTGGGTTTACCGGCGGATGCGGAGTTATCTTCATTATCTGGTGGTTGGTTGCGTAAAGCGGCATTAGGACGTGCCTTGGTCAGCAATCCTCGCGTGCTTTTCTTAGATGAGCCGACTAACCACTTAGATATTGAAACCATTTTATGGTTAGAAACCTTTTTGAAAGATTTCCAAGGTAGCATCGTCTTTATTTCCCATGACCGTTCTTTCATTCGTAATATGGCAACCCGTATTATCGATTTAGACCGTGGTCAGCTCTCTTCTTGGCCGGGTAACTATGATGATTATCTGATCAATAAAGAAGAAGCGCTGCGTGTTGAAGAGATGCAAAATGCGGAGTTTGATCGCAAATTAGCACAGGAAGAAGCCTGGATCCGCCAAGGGATCAAAGCGCGTCGTACCCGTAATGAAGGCCGTGTTCGCGCGCTGAAAGCATTGCGAGTAGAACGCTCGGAACGTCGTGAAGTGATGGGCACTGCGCGTATGCAAGTGGGTGAAGCAGCGCGTTCCGGTAAAATTGTATTTGAGTTAGAAAACGTTAATTATCAAGTTGATAATAAAGTTTTAGTGAAAGATTTCTCTGCGCAAGTGATGCGTGGCGATAAAATTGCATTGGTGGGACCTAACGGTTGTGGTAAAACCACACTGTTACGTTTAATGCTCGGCGATTTACAAGCAGATAGTGGACGCGTTCACTGTGGGACTAAACTTGAAGTTGCGTATTTCGACCAGCACCGCGCAGCACTCGACCCAGATAAAACTGTTATGGATAACCTTGCGGAAGGTAAGCAAGAGGTCATGGTTAATGGTAAACCTCGTCATGTATTGGGTTACCTGCAAGACTTTATGTTCCCGCCAAAACGCGCGATGACGCCTGTAAGAGCGTTATCCGGTGGTGAGCGTAACCGCTTATTATTAGCGCGTTTATTCTTAAAACCAAGTAACTTGCTGATCCTGGATGAACCAACCAACGACCTTGATGTTGAAACATTAGAGTTACTGGAAGAGCTGGTGGATGGGTATCAAGGTACCGTTTTATTAGTTAGCCATGATAGAGAATTCGTGGATAACAGCGTAACAGAGTGCTGGATTTTCGAAGGTAACGGCGAAATTAACCGCTTTGTGGGGGGCTATAATGATGCTCAACAGCAAAGAGCACAAACCGTACGTCTGAAATCGGAGCAAACCAGTAAAGTAGCTGCGCCAGAAAAAGAAGCTAAGCCAAAAGAAGCTCCTAAACGTGCAAATAAGCTTAGCTATAATTTATTGCGTGAATTAGAGCAATTACCGGCGAAATTAGAGCAACTTGAAGGGGAAATTGAAACTCTTCAAGCACAAATTGGCGATGCAGATTTCTTTAATCAGCCACATGATGTGACTGAGCAAGCGTTAACTGAACTTGCCGCTAAAGAACAAGAGTTAGAACAGGCGTTTGATCGTTGGCAGGAGCTAGAGCTGTTGAAAAACGGTTGATATGACGGCTTGAATCAAAAGGAGAGAAAACACCTTGTGTTCTCATGAGTCCCATGAACATGTGCTCTGTCCGCAGTGCGACATGATGGTTGCTGTTCCTGAATTGGAACAAGGAAATAAAGCCACATGTCCGCGTTGTGAAACAACACTCATATCCAAGTGGCGTTATCCATACAGGCAACCCGCAGCATATGCATTTAGTGCATTAATTATGTTGGTAATTGCCTGTCTTTTCCCATTTGTAAAAATGAGTGCAGCAGGCATTGAGAATGAAATCTCCATGTTTCAAATCATCGAGATTATTATGGGGACGCGTTACAGCGGTTTAGCGCTGTTTTTTCTCCTATTTTCTTTGATTATTCCTGCATTTTGCATGGTGACTATCATCTTGTTAGGGCTGCAGGTTCACCTTCCCAAATCAATCAAAGTGCTTATAACCCGAATTCTCTTTCAGATGAAATCATGGTGTATGGCGGAGATTTTTTTGGCGGGGGTATTAGTTAGTTTTGTTAAGTTAATTGCTTATGGTGATATTGGCATTGGGATGAGTTTTCTCCCTTATTGCGCATTTTGTATGATGCAAGTGCGAGCGTTCCAGTGCCTAGATCGACATTGGTTATGGAACCGAATTGAAGAGGCGCCCAAACTCAATAAGCCGCTGATTGTTGGGAAAACAGGAATTAGCCAAGATGTGCGTTTATGTTTAGTTTGTACGGCAATTTTGCCTGCAGACCAACATGAATGTCCGCGTTGCCATGCTCATGGTAGCGTACGTAAAAAGCAAAGTTTGCAGTGGACTTTGGCATTATTGTTAACTTCTATTTTGCTTTATATTCCCGCAAACGTTCTGCCGGTGATGACAACAAACGCCTTAGGTAGTGGGTTGCCTTCTACTATCATGGATGGTGTGATCCTTCTTTGGGAAGATGGTTCATTCCCCGTCGCCATGATTATTTTTATTGCCAGTATTATGGTGCCTTCCTTGAAAATGATTGGTATAGCGTGGCTATGCCTCGACTCTAAAGGGTTTGGTAACCGTGATCCTCATCGAATGCATTTTATTTATGAGCTGGTGGAGTATGTTGGTCGCTGGTCAATGATCGATGTGTTTGTGATTACCATTTTGACTGCATTGGTTCAAATGGGGCAGCTAATGAACATCGTACCGGCACTGGGAGTTATTTTCTTCGGTGTAGTGGTGATTTTAACGATGTTTGCTGCAATGACATTTGATCCTCGCTTAACATGGGATCGTTGTGAAAAGAGAGATGCAGTTAAGACTGTTGAACAAGAAGGAGCCGCAGGGTGACAGATCAAGAAACACCACAGGCCAATGCTAAAGTGAGTAAGTTAAAGAGCTGGTCACCGGTTTGGGTGATCCCGATTGTGACTCTACTCATCGGTGCTTGGATCATGTTTTACCATTTCAGCCATCAAGGCCCAGAAGTGACGTTAATCACTTACAGTGCGGAAGGGGTTGAAGCAGGTAAAACCAAAATTAAAAGCCGTAGCGTGGATATTGGGGTGGTTGAAAGCGTCACCCTCGATGCTAATTTTAGCCGCGTGATTATTAAAGCCCGCTTGAATCCTGAAATGGAAGGTTTGCTGCGCTCTGATTCTGCCTTTTGGATAGTGAAACCTACGATAGGTCGTGATGGGGTAACAGGGCTAGGTACTCTGTTATCAGGGGCATATATTGAACTGCAGCCGGGATTAGCGGCAAAAGAACATTTTGAGTTTACGTTATTAGATACGCCACCTTTGGCGTCCCCTGATGCTAAAGGTAAACGGATTATTTTAACCAGCGACAAAGCAGGGCAGTTAAATGCTGGCGATCCTGTATTATTCCGTGGTTATCGTGTTGGATCCGTTGAAACCAGTAATTTTGATATGGATAAACGCGATATGCGTTATCAGCTGTTTATCAATGCACCGTATGACAAGTTAATTAGCAGCAACGTGCGTTTCTGGAAAGATAGCGGTATTGCCTTTGATATGTCTTCCCAAGGGGTACATGTTTCTATGGGGTCGGTGGCGACATTATTAACTGGTGGCGTGAGTTTTGATGTGCCTGAAGGGTGGGTACCAGGAGAAACAGTTAAAGAGAATGCACAGTTCGAACTGTTTGATACTCAATCAAGTATTCAAGATTCGTTATACACCACATACCAAGATTTTGTGCTGTTCTTCTCTGATTCTGTACGCGGTCTACAGCCGGGGGCACCAGTAGAATTCCGCGGTATTCGCTTAGGTACAGTGGCACAAGTGCCATTCTATACGGCGGGTCTGGATCAATCACTGGATAATAACTTCCGCATTCCTGTTCTTATTCATATCGAACCAGAGCGTTTTTCTAAGGATGTTGGTAAAGATTTTAACCTGAAAAATGAACTGAATCTGGCGATGAAAAATGGCTTAAGAGCCTCGTTAAAGTCCGGTAATTTATTAACGGGTGCACTGTATATCGACCTCGACTTTATTCCAGATGTGCCAGAGTACAAAGGTCCTTATGTTATTGCTGGCTATAAAATTATTCCAACACACAGTGGTGGTTTAGCGCAGATCCAACAGAAAGTGATTGCCGTACTGGATAAAATCAACAATATGCCAATTGAGCCTATGTTGAAACAAACAACGCAAACATTAGCTGAAGGTCAAAAACTGGTTCAAGAAGCAAATGTGATGTTTACACAGTTGAATAAATTGATGTCTAGCAAAGAGTTCCAGAGTTTACCTGCTGACATGCAAAAATCACTGAAAGAGATAAACAAAACGATGCAAGGCTTCCAACCAGGCTCACCAGCTTATAATAAGATGGTTGATGATATGCAGCGTTTAGATCAAGTACTGCGTGAAGTACAACCACTACTGCGCACGCTGAATAATAAGAGCAATGCGCTCGTGTTTGAAGCAGAACCAAGCAAGGACGTTGTGCCTAAAGGAGTGAAAAAATAATGAGATATCTATTAGCGATAGGCGTTTTTCTCCTGGCGGCTTGTAGTAGCACCCCAGACAAAATGTATTATCAATTACCGATGAAGGCCCCTGAAGTTCAATCTGTGGCCGTGATGGATAAAGGACAAATCTGGTTACAGCGTATTACGCTGGCGGATGTGCTGACATCAAATGGGATAACTTACCAAACGTCCGATGTTGCTTATTCAAATGCGAGTGCGCATTTATGGGCAAGTCCGTTAGAGCAACAATTAGGGCAATCAATGGTGCGTGAGCTATCTTCTGCTCTACCGGATAGATTTATCTCATTACAACCTTTGCCGAACTCACCTGAGACGTTAGACATCACTCTAACGGCATTTAATGGTCGTTATGATGGGAAAGTGTTAGTGCAGGGATTTTGGACATTGATGCGTGGCGACAAAGTTGTACGCCGCAACTTTGATATCCAATTAGAACAGCAAGAAGATGGTTATCCTGAATTAGTCAGAACATTAGCGAGTGGTTGGCAAAAAGTGGCGGCAGATATTGCTCAAGAGATAAGCAAGCCATAATTTGATAATGATTTTGTTGTGAAATGAATGCGCTACGGTAAAACGTAGTGCATTTTTTTATTATTTTTCATTTTGAAAGTGGATGTTATGAATCTTAATTAACTGATAAATAATGAATTTATTTTTAATCATTTGAATATCAGTAGGTTGTGATTATCTCGAAATGTAGGTCACATTTATCATAATTATGACAATAATATGAAATTCTTTACTTGCATTTCTTATGGACGGGCGCTATTTGTATAGTGTATCTATTAACAAAAAATAGATGCTGTTTTCTTTTCCATTTAAATGATGAGGGAAGTAAGGCATGAAAAGACAGAAGCGAGACCGTTTAGAAAGAGCGTTATCAAGAGGTTATCAAGCAGGTTTAACCGGACGTTCCAAAGAATTATGTCCTTATCAGGCAGTAGATGCCCGTTCGCATTGGCTAGGTGGTTGGCGAAAAGCGATGGAGGATAGAGCGGCAGTAGCCGTTTAATTGGTCATTTAACGAGGATCATTAAATTATTTTGCGGAAATTAATTAGACGCATAATTTAATACCATCCCCTTGAAATTATAAACCTCCGCATTTGCGGAGGTTTGCATTTAAGGCAAGCTACGATTAGAACGCGCTTGTATCCTTAAATAAGCCGACTTTCAGGTCTGTTGCAGCATAAATCAGTTTGCCGTCTACCAGAACTTCACCATCTGCTAATCCCATAATTAACTTACGGTTAATCACACGTTTAAAGTTAATACGGTAAGTGACTTTTTTTGCGGTCGGTAATACTTGTCCAGTGAATTTCACTTCACCGACACCTAACGCACGACCTTTACCTTCGCCGCCTAACCAGCCGAGGTAAAAACCAACCAGTTGCCACATAGCATCAAGACCTAAGCAACCAGGCATAACAGGGTCATTCGTGAAGTGGCAACCAAAGAACCATAAATCTGGATTGATATCCAGTTCAGCTTCAACGTAGCCTTTATCAAATGTACCACCATCTTCGGTCATTTTGATGATGCGATCCATCATCAACATATTACCTGATGGCAATGGAGGACCATTTTCCCCAAATAATTCGCCTCTTCCAGAAGCCTCTAAATCTTCTTTTGTATAGGATTCGCGTTTATCAACCATGATCTTCAGATAGCCTTTATTATGTGTAGGTCAACAGAATAGCTTACACTTGTACGCTGAACAACTCCGATCAGCTAATATTTACTCAATCTTTACTTAGCCCATCCACTTTAAAAACCAAGGTAATCTAGACTTATCCGGTGAATTTGCTTGGTTTATGCGTTCTTGAATTAAAGCTAACAAGTGTACGTTATCACCTTCTACTTGTTGTTCAAAGTAAGGTTGTTTCGTTAAGAGAGAAATTGCTTGAGCAACATGTTCGACAGGCCAAATATGGAATTTCTCTTCTTTGACTGCCTCGATAACTTCTTGTTTCAAACATAGATGGCGTACATTAGACATTGGGATGATGACACCTTGATTACCTGTTAGCTCACGCTTATCGCAGATATCAAAAAATCCTTCAATCTTTTCGTTAACACCGCCAATCGGTTGAACATAGCCAAATTGGTCAACCGCACCAGTGACGGCAATTTGTTGGTCGATAGGCTGCAATGATAATGCGCTAATTAAGGCACACAGTTCAGCTAATGATGCGCTATCACCGTCAACTTCACCATAAGACTGTTCAAATACAATAGAGGCAGAGAAAGGCTGAGGTTGCTCTAATTTTAATTCGTAGTTTAGGTAGGCCTGCATAATCATCATGCCTTTTGCATGAATATTGCCACCTAATTCTGCTTTGCGCTCGACGTCGGTAAATTCACCATCGCCTAGATGAGCCACGCAAGTGATCCGTGATGGTTCACCAATTGCATCAGGGTATCCCGGATACTGTAAGACAGATAGCCCGTTAATTTGACCAACAACTTCCCCTTCAGTTTTAATCAAAACTTGCTCTTGTAGGATGTCGTCTTGATTGCGCTCAACAAGGAAAGAATGACGCCATAAACGATTTTCTTCGGCTTGAGAGAATGATTCAGCCGTTAAATAGCCTTCATGAACGTATTGAGCTGCATTGGTTAAATTGCGAGTTAGCCAATTAATATCAAGTGGCAAATTGTATTTGTCTTCACAACAACGCGTCGCTTGCAAAATAAATTCAGACCAGCCGTCAGCAGCAATTTCTGGTAGCTGATTACTGTTGACAATGAATTTAATGAAATTCATCCATAAGCTTAATTGTTCTTCGTCTTCGAAAAACATGAGAGGTTCATATTCTGCATATATTGAACAATCAAACAGCTCAGGAGCTGCAAACTCAAACTCTTCTAATATGAGTCTATCACCGACAACAATTACTTTAAGTTCAAGCGGCTGAGGCTCAATTTCAATCGGTAAGGTTTGATTTTCACTATGTGGCAGCCACTCTAATTGGCGGCGAGTCACCATATTTTTTAGCCGAGTCCACATTAATGGCTGAGTGACCAACGCGGTTGCAGAAATAACGAGGACTCCACCGTTAATTTGGTGTAGCAAACCTGGGACTAGATTTTGATTTGGCGTGATATAGCCGAACAGTTGTTCTGGTTCAATCCAGTGGCGGTAAGCGATTTTTTCATGTGAGGAAAAACGACCAGTAACATCGTTTTGCCACTGATATCGTTGCTTATCTTCAGATAATTGATAGTCACCATTAATAAATTGGGTTTTAGTCAATAGTGGGGTGATAGCGTCAGTAAATAGTTTGAGATATTCTTCACTTTCGTCAGACTTGATGAACATAAAGCGCGTTTGAGCATATTCACGAATGAAATGCTGCATCCCATCGAATAATCTTGGTTGAATATCAGCCAATGTTGCCGGAGTCAACGTCGCTGAAGAGACAAATTTTGTCTGAAAAGACGATAAGTTAGGAGTTAGGCCTTGCCATGTTAATTCTTGACTGATCACTATAATTATCTGCTATTAGTATGGTTATCAATAAATGCCTGCCAATCAGCAGGGCGCATATGCCTGAGTTTATTTATGTGCCGTCTGTTTTATATACAATTTCAGGCTAATTTATTACCTTAAAATATTTTCGGCTTAAGATTGTTATATTAGCCTTTGAACGCTAATCTTGCAGCAATATTTGTCGAAATATCGAGTTAGAATAAAGAAAACATGAGTGCGACGGGTAAACTCAGTGGCCATGTAAAGCCAATCAGAAGTGCGCTCAATAATCTCATGCAAAAACTAGGATCTTTGGTTACTAGCAGGGCGAATAACGCTGAACATACTCCTCCAATCCCATAGATAAGAAGTATGTGTTCAAAAGTGGACATGCGATTTTAGTGGTTTGTTAACGTGTGGATGCGAATTGTACACTATTTTTTTATTTACTGTTATTTTCTTTGTGTTAATCAATGGATAGTCGATTAAATGAAATCCACTTTGAGCATTTTTCTTATATTATTGCTAATATAATGATAGGTACGATTTTCTTCGGGAAAAAATATGAAATATCAGCAGCTTGAAAATCTTGAATGTGGCTGGAAATGGGAATATCTAGTCAATAAAGCGAGAAGTGGGGAGCCTATTACCCGATATATAGAAAGAAGTGCGGAGCAAGAGGCAATTGAGCTGTTGTTAAAGCTGGAAAATACGCCTGTGGATGTATTGAAATGGATTGCAGATCATATGTCCCCTCAATTAGATAACCGAATGAAACAGAGTATTCGTGCGCGTCGTAAACGTCACTTTAATGCTGAGCATCCACATACTCGAAAAAAGTCGATTGATTTAAATTATTCGGTTTGGCAACGACTATCTAATTTGGCAGTAAAACGGAATAAAACCTTATCAGAGACGATTATTCAGTTAATTGAAGATGCGGAACATAAAGATAAGTATGAGAGCCAAATGAGCTTATTGAAGCATGATCTTCAAGCGATCTTAGGTAAGTCGGAGAAAGAGTAACGATCTATAGTTGAACAAATGGATTATTGTGATGATCTTTCTTTCTAAGGATGAAAAAAAGCCCCAATAAATTGGGGCTTTTTATATTCAGTTCGAAATTCAAACTAGGGCTATAAATTAAGCGCCTGGTTGAGTTACAACTTCAGTTGTACCTTGGATTTCGATTTCAACGCGACGGTCTGGCGCTAAGCACTCGATCAGAGCTGCACGGCCTTTAACTGCGTCACATTTGTTACCAGTTACTGGATCTTCTTTACCACGACCTTCAGCAGCGATTGCGCTTGCTGGAACGCCTTTAGATACTAAGTAGTCTACTACTGACTGAGCACGTTTTTGTGACAGTGGCAGGTTGTAGTTTTGTGAACCGATACGGTCTGTGAAACCAACTACCAGCACGCGACCTTGAGTTGGGTCGATGTTGCTCAGTTCGTTGTACAGTTCGTTCAGTGCTTGCTGACCTTCTGGTTTCAGAGTCGCTTTGTTGAAGTTAAACAGAACGTCTGAACGCAGAGTGAAGCGTTTGTTTTCAACAACTGGAGCTGCTGGCTCAGCAACTACTGCTGGAGCAACAACTGGAGCTGCTTCTTGACCGAAACGGTATGCAAGACCAACGCTCAGCATGCCGTTATCTGGGCTAACACCGATGTTGTCTTTGTCGCCCATGCGGCTAACCCACTGGTAGTCTAAACGAGTAGCTAATTCTGGAGTGATAGCATACTCAAGACCCAGTGCGTAAACTGGAGAAACGCCAGTGTCAGTTTCTTTACCAACGCCGTTAACTTTAGCTTCTGTACGGTAAACCATACCACCCAGACGAGTATAAACGTCTAAGTCATCCATGATTGGATAGCTCAGTTTGGTAGTCAGAGAAACGCCCATTGAAGAAACGCTACCTGCGTTGTCACCTTTGTACTTCATTTTACCAAACCAGTCATAGCCCATTTCGAAGCCCATGTACTGGTTGTATTGGTAACCTGCGTACAGACCCGCACCTAATTGGTCACGAGTTTTTTTGCCAGTACCAACTGAAGTTTCATCTCCAGCAGCATCTTCAAAAGTAAATTTAGCGTGCTCGTAGTGAGACCAACCTAATTTACCACCAGTGTACCAAGTGTTATCTTTTGGAGCTGCTTGTGCAACAGTTGCAAATGCTGCCACTGCCACTGCTACCGCGATAGCTGTCTTTTTCATTTTTACGCCTCGTTATCATCCAATATTGGCTTGGCTTCGTGAGCCTTATTATTTGCCATTGGTTCAATTTAATTGCTAGGTTCAGCTGACATTATCCACAAAAATTTACGAAAAGTAAAAAAATAATGTCATGAGCTTAACAGGCTAAAGTCTACAACGAACTCCAAAAGATACAAGTATGGTAAGCAATAAAGGTTAAAAAAAGTCTTTTTTTACCGTTGAAATCAGAGAGATAAATATATTACCCATTTTGTTGTTAATAAACGCATCTTATTGTTTTTAAAGAATTTAAATATATTTCTTTATAATTATCTTGATGAATGTAAAATTTCGTAAGAAAAATCTTATTATTGTTTAGTGAATGTTATTGGCGTGAATCTTTAAAAGGTTTTGATGTCTAATATCCGCTGAGCTTGTATTATATGTTTTTTCTGGTCTCATAATAAATCCCATCGAATGACCTGCTTCTGCCGCATTTTGTAAAAGAATAAAATCTTGCTCATTTATTTCTGGCAACCATCCTAATACGACACTGTAATTACCGCTTCTTAATGCTTTTTCCATGGCATCAATGGTCGTAATTGAATTAACTTGGTTAAATTGCATGATTTTGTTGGTGGGTAAACCCGCTTGCTCTAACCAGTGTTTACTCAGTTTTTTATCTGGGCTCAGCCACAATAGCCAACGTGATTGAATACCGAACTGGCGCAACATGGGTAGCAAGATGTAATCCATAATTGGGTGTTGTTCGTTATAGACTAGCTCGCTCACCATGCCTTGTTGTATTGAGCCATTTGCAAAACTCATTGCTGGGCTTGCATTGCTTAAATTGCTATGCGTAAGACGGTCATGTGTGAAGCTATCATTAGTAAAATGATTAAGAGAATGTGTTGTTGCGCTATTCCAAGTAGAAATACTCATAATTCACCTCGCTACAATTTTACATGTAGAACAATGTTTCATGGAGATAAGTGCTGTATGAACATACAGTAACTGTATATTTATACAATATCAAGGCTATTTTTACAAAGCGCTTCGCAACTTTGTGGTTTTTATGCGAGTTATACTTGGCATTTTTAACTGAAACTTTAAAATTGATTAAACATAATTATATGTAAAAACAGTTGTTTTTTTATTGCTTGAAGCTCAAGGACGATTGTGTTTTTTTTATTCATAAGGAGATGAAAAAGTGTCATTACAAAATGAAAGAAGTTCCCTTTTACAACAAATTTTGGGTCAGTTTGGTGTACTAAAAAAGAAAAACCATTTCGGTGGATACTGTTTGTGTATTGATAATGCACTGGTGGGGTTAGTATTGGATGGACATTTCTATGTTCGTGGGTGCCTGTTTTCTCGTAGCTATTTTGAATCAGTTGGGTTTGAACGGTTGGTATACAGTAAAAGAGGTATACCTCTAGAGATGCGCTATTACCAACTTCCGGAAGAGGCCTGGTGTAACCCATCAATATTGAGTCATATCATTGAGTTAGCTTACCGTTCAGCCATGGAAGAAACCCAACAAAGAGAGTCGGCGGCGGTACGCATCAAGGACTTGCCAAATATGAATATGGCAATGGAGAGGGCGCTTGGGAAAATTGGGATTTTCCATGCTGAAGACCTCATTATGATCGGTGCTAAAGCGTGTTTCTTGAAACTAAAACAGCATGGGAAGCTGATACCAAGTGTAAAACAGTTGATTGGATTGGCTGCGGCTATTGAGGGTTGCCATAGTGAAGTATTACCTTCTCGAACTCGGCAGGAGCTCATTAACTGGTTTAACAGCATGAACTAATTTTGATTCTCTCAAATCAGCGGGCATGACCATTAATAGGTTTTAATGCCCGCTCATCAGTTTATTTTATGACAAGCTAATCTGTTTAATCATTGATTTTATTTCAGGAATTAATTCAACCAGTAATTTAGTTTGTTCCATGATCAAGACAGTTTTCTCATCGTCATCGCTGGATGCACGGTCAATGCGATTCAGTAAGCTCACTCTTAGGCGCTCTGATTTTTCGTCAATAATTGCGGGATCTAAGGATGTGACTTGAATAGACGATTCGATATAGCAGATTGCATCATTTAATAAGGCGAGATTCGCTTCGTTTTGCATTTGCTCTCGATGGGCACCGAGTGCTGAAATATAGCCTAGTAATGTATGGTTTAAACACAGTAAGCGGAATGCTTGCTCTTGCGTAATTTGGTATGACTTAGGATCCGATGCCATATTTGAAACAATTGAAGCAAATTCTGCATCATTATTATGGGCGTCACGCCTTGCAACACGGTACTCCAAGCTATTATCTTTACCTTGATAATATTGCTGCAAAATAGCGTCTAAATAACGGCAGTTGCTATCCATCGTTTTCTGAACTACTTGTGGTAACTGTCGAAATTTCCAGTCAGGCCAAATAAAACTGACGGCAAGTAATGCGATAAAACAGCCAATTAGAGTGTCGATTATTCGAGGTAATGCGACTTCGAAACCTTCACCGAGTAAATTGAAGCAAAATAGCACCAGTAATGTAATAAATAGTGTTGCTTGAGCATATTGGCTGCTACGGAACATGAAGAACAGTAACCCGGTGATAACGATTAGGGTGAGTTGCCCCTCAATGGATGGCACGATATTGAGTAAAGGTAAGCCAATGGCGATCCCTAATAACGTGCCTGTAATACGTAATGCTAGACGGCGCTTAGTCGCATTATAGTTGGGTTGGCATACAAATAAGCTAGTGAGTAAGATCCAATAACCGCGTTCTAAATCAAATAATTGAATAATCAAGTATCCAGTACAAAGCAAGACTGACATTCTGATTGCATGACGAAACAGCGAGGATTTGGGGGTTAAATGATGTTTGAAGCGGGCAAATACATCACGAATACCCGAGACTGATTCATCAGATAACTGTTCAATTTGCTTATTATTTTGCTGCCAAGAAGCTTGGCCTAAGCTTAAGCCTTTTAGTTGGACATCAATACCTTTGAGATTTTTTAGCAAGTTTCGTAATGCTTTGATTTCATGTAATTCAGGAGATTGTCGCTGGAGTAGCTGCAAGGAGTTTTCAATATACGTAAATGTACGCTCAAAGCGCGGATTATGTTGATATTGTTTGCGCCATAAAACGGATTGAGCGACCTGCTGGCAGGCTCTTGCTTGCATGGTTAATAAGCGTTGAAAGCGAAATAAAATATCACAATGGCGCAAACGGCGGCTAAGCTGTTGATATTGAATATGTGATGAACTAGCTCGTTCATGAATATCTTGGGCGACAAAGTAATATTGCAATGTATTACGCGTGCCTCGCTGACCTCTATCGCCTTTTAATCGACTGAGTAGCGATATTTTTGCCTGATTCATTGTACTGACTAACGTACTGTTAACTAAGGCTAAATCATAGACTGATTGCTGATAGTCATCTTCAAGATCAGGATCAAATAAGTTTGCCTTTGCATCAAGATAAACCGAAAGCTGCTGATAACATTGCGTAATGGCATCTTGTAGTGGGCGAACAGGGAACAGGATATGCCCGATAAGGGTGAGAATGTTGTACCAAATGGCGCCAGTTAATAAGAGCGCTGGCTGGATGTACCAAGTATCAAAAATAGGTACGCCAAGCATGGTGTATATTGCAATTAGCAGGGCACCGAAAGCGATAGTGGCATAACGTTGCCCTAATGCGCCAAGTAAGATAAAACCGCAGGTTGAGAATGCTAACCCAAAAAAGAATAAAACAGGGTAAGGAAAAAGTAATTCAATAGAGACTGAGGCAATTAAAAAACAGAATAAAGTAATAATTAAATTTTTTATTCTGCCAGTCAATCTATCATCTAAGTCAGTGAGTGCGGCAGCGACAACGCCTAGAGTTAAAGGGATCGTGACTTTAGGCTCTAGGCCTAAAAGCCATGGAACCAAGGTTGTGCCTGTCAGCGCAATTAAGATTCGGGTATAATATAAAATATGGCTGTTATAGAGCACACGACGATAACTGGTTAGCAGCGTTAGCACAAAGTACCTCAGTGGTAAGACAAATCCTTATCTATATAGAATAACGTGTTTACGTAGAATAAAAAACTATTAGCAATTATGCTTTGATTATTTTCACGAATGATTCACACAGGTGCAGAACGTATGGAACTGAAATCGACACAGATTGGACAGCGCCTGGCTCAGCATCCCTATAATCGGGTTCGCTTACTTAATGCAGGCATCGAAGTTAGTGGTGAAAACCATCAATATCTTATTCCCTTCAATGAACTAGTCGATATTCGCTGTAAGCGTGGGATCGTCTGGGGGGAACTGGAATTTGAAGTTTTAGATGAACAAGTCGTTCGTTTGCACGGTACAGAGTGGAAACAAACTCAGCGTTTCTACCATTTTTTGAATGAAAAATGGCAGCAATGGAGCGTTGAAATGAGCGAGGTCAGTGCTCAAGTATTGACGTCTTTAACTCAGTCGATTTTACAACAAACTCAGCAAGATGCGTGGTTAAGTTTACGTAGCTTGCAGTCGATAAAAGAAAGGATCACTCAGCAGTTTTCATCACTTCCTTTACCCCTCGTTCGAATGCCTTTATTTGAAAACTGTGCCGCACATTACCAATTTTGCAAGCAGTGGCTAACGAATAGTGAACAATGCCGCAAGCAAAATAATCAGAATTGGTGCCAGTCAGTTCTAACACGCTATGATGATTTTTTCCAACATATTGAATCCTCTCCATTAAATTATTCTCAATCATTATCAGTTATTAATGGCGAAGATAATGTTTTAGTTTTAGCGGGAGCGGGCAGCGGAAAAACGTCGGTGCTGGTTGCAAGGGCTGGGTGGCTTCTATTAAGAGAACTGGCTAAACCTGAGCAAATCTTATTATTGGCGTTTGGACGTAAAGCTGCGGAAGAGATGAATGAGCGGATTCAATCTCGTTTACAACAAAAAGAGATTGAGGCGAAGACATTTCACGCACTTGCATTGCAGATTATCCGCGAAGGTAGCAATAAGTCACCGATAATTAGTGCGTTAGAGTCGGATACCGAAAAGCGCCAATCTCTTTTGTTGAATGAATGGCGAGAGCAGTGCTCCAGTAAAAAAGCCCAAGCGAAAGGTTGGCGAGAGTGGCTGTCAGAAGAATTACAGTGGAATATTCCTGACGGTGAATTTTGGAATGATGAAAAAATTAGTCGCAAAGTGGTCGTTCGACTAGAGCGCTGGTTGAGTTTGATCCGCTCTCATGGCGGTAGCCAAAAAGAGATGGTCGACAATACGCGGGAAGAAATTCGTGCGCTATTCCAAAAACGAATTCGTTTAATGGCTCCGTTATTGAAAGCTTGGAAGAGTGCTCTCAAAGATGAAGGTGCGATTGATTTCTCCGGTCTTATCCATCAAGCGGTCAATATTATTGAAAAAGGGCGTTTTATTAGCCCGTGGAAACATATTTTAGTTGATGAATTCCAAGATATTTCGCCACTGAGAGCCAAATTATTACATGCATTACGCCAACAAAATAAGCAAACCTGTTTATTTGCGGTTGGTGATGATTGGCAGGCAATCTATCGCTTTAGTGGCGCTGAATTGGATTTGACGACGTCATTTAAAACGCATTTTGGTGAAGGGGATTTATGCGCATTAGATACAACATACCGGTTTAATGAGCGCATTGGTGATGTTGCGAATCGTTTTGTGTTACAGAACCCAAGCCAGTTAGATAAGCCATTAAATAGCCTAACAAAAGGTAATAAGAAATCAGTTGTTTTATTGTATGAAGATGCGCTAGAGCGTTTGCTGGATAAAATGAGTGGTTATGTTTTAGATGATGAAAATATCTTAATTTTGGCTCGTTACCATTATTTAAAACCGGAAATTCTTAATAAAGCGGAAACACGCTGGCCGAAATTGAAAATTCAATTTATGACCATGCATGCATCGAAAGGTCAACAAGCGGATCATGTCATTATTTGTGGTTTAAATGGTGGCAAAGAGGGGTTCCCAGCGCCTGCGCGGGAGTCGATTATTGAAGACGCTTTGCTGCCGCAACCTGAACATTTTGAACATGCGGAAGAGCGACGACTATTTTATGTGGCATTGACGAGAGCGAAGCAACAAGCATGGTTATTGTATAACCCTGATAATCCATCCGAGTTTGTTGAAGAGCTAAGGCAAATGGGCGTACCTAGACAGAAAAAACCTTAAAAATCGCTTATTAAAGTTCAGAGCTTAAAAATGAAAACTGCGCCATTGAGTATACTGATGGCGCAGTTTTTTATTTATTTACGACTATTTTCAGGCGTACTATTAATTAGTGCGTTTATTTAAATAGCTTTGATAATCAGGGATCACAATATCAATTTTCCCATCAAAGAAAGGAGAGGTAATCAGAAAATCAGCAGTAGCAGGGTTAGTGGCAACAGGAATGTTCCATACAGTGGCTAATCGCAGAAGCGCTTTGACATCTGGATCGTGAGGAACGGCATTTAACGGATCCCAAAAGAAAATGAGTAGGTCGATTTTCTGCTCTGCAATCATGGCTCCAATTTGTTGGTCACCGCCCATTGGGCCGCTCAACATGCCAGTAACGGGTAAACCGGTTTCTTTATTGACTAAGCTCCCAGTGGTACCTGTTGCAAACAGTTTGTGTGAGCTTAATTTCGTTTTATTTTGGGTTACCCAACCGAGTAAGGATGATTTACAGTGGTCATGGGCAACTAAGGCAATATTTTTTGAAGCTGCGATTTTTCGGGTGGTAGATTCCATGAGGTTCCCTTAAACAAGATTTGCATCACAATAAATAGTTGTCACGCATCTTAAAAATTGAGTGAACAAAGATGTACAACATATATCATAATGCATATGAATAGTTTACTGATTTTGGGAGATATTTTGATGAGAGATCAAGAAATTGCTGAAATTCTAACAAGCGTTAAGACAATTGCATTAGTTGGCGCGAGTGACCGTACAGACCGCCCAAGCTATGAAGTCATGGAATACCTCTTACATCAAGGGTATCAGGTTATTCCGGTGAGTCCGAAGCTCGCGGGGCAAACGTTATTAGGGCAGAGAGTTTATGCACAACTGAGTGAAATCCCTAACCCTATTGATATGGTTGATGTTTTTAGAAATGCAGATGCTGCAGTCGGCGTTGCTCATGAAGCCGTCGCCATTAAAGCTAAAGTTCTATGGTTGCAAAAAGGGGTTATTAGCGAAGAGGCACAAAAGATTGCTGTAAATGCGGGATTACAGTGTGTGATGGATAAATGTCCTAAACAAGAAATTCCAGCGTTAGGTTTGGAAAAATAAGTATCGCGAGTTTATCGACGGTAATGTAAAAAAATAAAGCAGCTGGTGGGCTGCTTTACTGGATTGCGTTCATGGTCAGTTACGTAGACGCGGAGCTTGTAATTGGGATCTTATCGATTCTGCTAACTCATCCATAGAAGGTTGTTCCGGATGGTCATCAGTCATCTCATAAGTAATCTGTGCTTCTGCTAAATAAGTATGAACCGCTTCCCCATTATCATCTTCCATGACGACATGATACCAAGGCAGATCGCGTAATGTACTGTTGGATGCAATGTCATCATCATGTGGTTGGTCGAGCGAGTATTCAGGGTCAACATCAACAACTACCCCAAGGTAGCCGAGAAGTTTGTGCCTGACTTGTTGCCCGATTCCATATTTACTGGTGATCATCATAGCGACCTCCTTAAAAGCCTTGCTTGTGCTGTAAACTACATGTGGGCAGTGCTGTGCGTTTTCAAGCCAATGTGTGGACAATTACTCATAACGCAATACACTGTCTTTAAGTAATAACGAAAAGCAGTGCCTCAATAATCAGATTATCTGCTGAATGAATAAAAAACAACTGCGCCAAAGGGTTTTAATTGATTAAGTAATGACATCGGAGGCTTATATGACAGCAACAGGTCGTTATTTCTATATTTATGGACGAGTCCAAGGTGTTGGGTTTCGTTACCAAACCTATCATTGGGCTCATCAAAATGGGGTCAAAGGTTTTGTTTATAACCGGGATGATGGCAGTGTGAAACTAGCTATTTATGGTTCCGAGCAGGATATTGAGTTTGTCGATGACTGGCTGAAAGCGGGCGGGCCTCCGGGTGCTAAAATCGATCACTACTTTAGTGAAAATTGGCATACAGAACCAATAGCGGATTTTTCCGTCCGCTATTAATGTATTCTTAAATGATTAGCAGGTTCTTAAATGCATTTTACGGGTTTAGGAAGACCTGCAAGTTTTGTCGCTTGCTTCGCAGGACCTTGAGGAAACAGTCGATATAAATAACGGCTGTTGCCTTTTTCTTCTCCAAACTGTTGAGAAACCGCTTTAACTAACATTCTGATCGCTGGTGATGTATTAAATTCTAAATAGAATGCACGAACGAAACGGATAATTTCGAGATGCTCGTCAGTGAGTTCAATTTCTTCTTGCGCAGCGAGTAATGGAATAAGATCTTCGCTCCATTGTTGGCTATCAAGTAGGTAGCCTTGCGAGTCTGTTTCAATTTCTTGATTATTAAAAACCAACATACTTAATTTCTATCCAAACAAAAGTAGACCGCAAATTTAGCAAAAAACCAGCAATAACCCAAGTAAACCCTGTTGGAATAGGAAAAAATGTTGATAATTTCATCCATTGAATCAATGTGCGTCTATTTTTAAAGCGAACGAACAAATTAGGGGTTTACATTGAAAGCGCAGATGATTATAGTGCTCGTCATTGCGGAGGGGTGGCCGAGCGGCTGAAGGCAGCGGTCTTGAAAACCGCCGATGGGAAACCATCCGAGAGTTCGAATCTCTCCTCCTCCGCCATCTTCACTTCTAATCAAGTCTCCTGAAATCTTTCAATTCCAAATAAATTCCAAAGTTTATCAAACACTCTAGCAAAATTTCATTCTACCGACGTTTACTGATACCGTTTTAAATCGCTACTATTTCGCTATGCAATACTGGCGGTTTATGGAACTAGCCAATAAAGCAATTAAGCGTGACAAGCCAAAAGATATTGTACATTCCCTATTAATTCAGCCCTCTACACTTAAATTAACACCAAATTATCTGGGAAATTCAAACCAATCCACTGAATTTTAGTTACAAGCAAATCTAATTAAGACATAGTTAAATCTAATTATATTCTGTGTAATGGTATCTCTAATTTGAGGCCTCAATATGATAATTAATTGCTATGATAAAAAACTAAGTGAAAATAGAATCGATGAGCTTGTTAACGTACTTTATAAGTGCGTCCTTGGCGGTGCAAGTGTTGGATATACTGATGCAGAAGCTCAAATTAATGAGATGAGAAACTATTGGATTGACGTCAATCATTCGTTATCAACGAATAGTTTTAAGCTGATCTCAGCAGAGCTAGACAACCAAATCGTTGGGGTTGTTGGTCTTGAATTATGCGCAAAACCAAATGGTAAACACCGAGGAGAAATTTGTAAGTTATTGGTGTTACCTGAATATAGGCGTAAAGGACTTGCAAGAAAATTGATGCAAGAGGCTGAGCAAGTTGCATGGAACTTAGGATTGAGGCTTTTAACATTGGATACCAATACTAAAGGGATAACGGTTAGCTTATATAATTCCCTTGGATGGCAGATAAGTGGTGAAATTCCTGATTTCGCTCAATCGGTTGGTGGTATTCTTGAATCCACGACGATTATGTTTAAGCGCAAGCCCGAAAATGGAATTAAAATACACCATCCCTAGTGGTGTAGGGTAATGTCTTGTTTTTAAAGGATATTGAAGGTGTGACTATCTGATTTATATGAAAATTCAAATAAAGCCTTATCAACCTCAGAATGCAGAAAAACTGCATGAAATATTTTATACCTCAGTTCATCGTATTGCAGCTGCGTATTATACAGAAGAACAGCTTGAAGCTTGGGCGCCTGATTTATATGAGCGTGAGCATTGGCAAAGCAAAATGGACATATTAAAGCCGTTTATTGCATATATTGATGAAGAGATTGTTGGATATGCAGATCTTCAAGATGACGGGTATATTGACCATTTTTTTGTTATGAAGCCTCGCTGCGGAATTGGTGCCGCACTTATGAATAAACTTGTTGAAGTGGCTAATACGAAAAGCATCAACAAGCTATGGTCATATGTCAGCTTATCAGCTGAAGAATTTTTTAAAAATCATCAATTTGAAATAGTTGAACGTCGAGAAGTTATTGTGAAGGGAGTGCTACTTCATAACGCAATGATGGTTCGATTGGCATTAGAGTTAAATGATTTGAAGTATTGATAGATGTTTTGATGAGAAAAGTCGCTTTTAACGTTTTTGTATCGTAGTCATCATTTACGAAGTTCAACTTCTATTCTGCAATACCAATATATAGCGCCCATACGCCACTCATAAAATCTGTTTTTCTTACCAAAATAGTGAGTTATTTAGCTGTAATCAAATAATGTTAGCCTTTAAGTGAGATTATTTTATAACTATAAGCATTAGTTGCTAATGAATAATAATCTAAAAATGATGGATTATTATGTGTTTTCCTTTAAAATCAAAGGGCTATTATTTCCGCCGAAAAAACACAATTAAATCAATTGTTTTCAATGGAATAATGAGGTTTTTGAAAATTAACAAATGAAGTTTTTATTTATTTTTAACTGAGTAATTAGACAAAAAAGTGGGATTACACATAAAATAAACATGATTTACTAATAGTTTACGAATGATTAACAAATAATATAAAATGGTGAAATTGTTAGGTAAGTAATATTGATCGTGTATAAGGAATTGTGTCGAAATGGCAATAACCAGAAGAAAATTTATTATTGGTGGTTCTGTAGTCGCTGTCGCAGCGGGAGCCGGTATTTTAACTCCGATGTTGACTCGTGAAGGGCGATTTGTTCCGGGTAAACCACGTGTTGGTTTTGTTGAAGGAACGCCTGGCGCATTGCCACAGCAATCTGATGTTGTTGTTATTGGGGCTGGTATCTTAGGTGTTATGACGGCGATTAACCTTGCTGAGCGTGGGTTATCAGTCGTGATTGTAGAAAAAGGGAACATTGCGGGAGAGCAATCATCTCGATTCTATGGTCAGGCAATTACATACAAAATGACCGATGAAACCTTCTTATTACACCATTTAGGCAAACATCGCTGGCGTGATATGAATGCGAAGGTGGGTGTTGATACCACTTACCGTACTCAAGGCCGTGTAGAAGTTCCTTTGGATGAAGAAGATCTGGTTCACGTTCGCCAGTGGATGGATGAGCGCCATAAAAACGTTGGTTCTGATATTCCATTCAAAACACGCATGATCGAAGGAAGCGAGTTAAATCAGCGTCTTCGTGGTGCTAAATCTGATTGGAAAATTGCAGGTTTCGAAGAAGATTCTGGTAGTTTCGATGCGGAAGTTACTGCATTCGTTATGGCAGAATACGCGAAGAAAATTGGTATTAAAATCTATACCAACTGTGCAGCGCGTGGCTTAGAAACTCAAGCGGGTGTGATCTCTGATGTTGTGACTGAAAAAGGCGCAATCAAAACTTCTCAAGTTGTTGTTGCGGGTGGTGTTTGGTCTCGTCTGTTCATGCAAAACCTGGGTGTAGATGTTCCAACATTACCAGCTTATCAATCACAACAATTGATTAGCGCGGCACCAAATGCACCGGGTGGAAACGTTGCTCTGCCAGGCAATATTTACTTCCGTGAACAAGCCGATGGAACCTATGCAACTTCTCCACGCGTGATAGTGGCACCTGTTGTTAAAGAATCCTTCACTTATGGCTATAAATATCTGCCATTGTTAGCATTGCCAGACTTCCCTGTTCATATTTCATTAAACGAACAGCTGATTAACTCGTTTACCCAAGAGACCAGCTGGAAATTAGATGAAGTTTCTCCATTTGAGAAAAACCGTGATATGACGGCATTACCAGACTTACCAGAACTGAATTCATCTCTAGAAAAACTGAAAACTGAGTTCCCTGCATTTAAAGACTCTAAATTAATTGACCAGTGGAGCGGAGCGATGGCTATCGCACCAGATGAAAACCCAATTATTTCTGAAGTCAAGGAATATCCAGGTCTGGTTATTAACACAGCAACTGGCTGGGGTATGACTGAAAGCCCAGTTTCCTCTGAAATGACCGCAGATATTCTGTTAGGTAAAGAGCCAATCATTAACCCGAAAGCATTTAGCCTGTATCGTTTCTAAGTACAGTTTGTTATTGACATTAATGTTGATATAAAAATACTAACGCCCTCATATTGAGGGCTTTTTTGTATCGACAGAAAGTTAAGATTAAATCAAAACAATGCAGCCGTTCTTTTTTAATTTTTCAACGATATTAGGTTTGACTGGAAAGTAACCTTACTCTAAATCGCCAAAATGCTGGGTAAACTGTGTTTCGTACTGACCTATAAATTGCTCTAGTTTTGCTGGAGTATCTCTAATGTTGGTTTCTGTAATACCTGCTTTTGCCATTGCCGCTTTTAATTTTGCTTCCGTTCCTTCATTAATGTCGATGTTAGCAATAACCAAGAAAATGGTTTTTAAATCATCACAGCCGCTTTTTGTTTCACATACCTTCGCGATTTTCTGCTCATTAGACATATAGATAGAATAGCTAAAGGCATCTTTGGTGCACACTACATCATTTCTCTCTTCTGAGGTCATATCTTTAGTTATGGCACTGAAAACGCTATTAGTGACCTCTGTGTAGTTTGCAAAAGAGGTGCTATTTTTAGGGGTTGGCAAACCGCTTTTCGTTAAACTTTGATTAGTCACAGGTAAACAGGCCGAATTGGCCATAGCGCCAGAAACAACCGTACCGCTTAAAATGATCGATAAAAGTAATTTTTTAAACATAACAAACCTTTCGTTTTTGAAATGATAAAGTAACGTATAATTTAAGTTTAATTGAGGATATAGGATTAACGGTATTTTTTAGGTTTTATTTAGACTTTGTAATTGATATCTAATTATTTTACGGAGTTAAGATTTTTAGGTGTTTATAAAGGTTGTTTAAGCATGCGATTGGCATGATATTTTTATGAAAAAAACGAAACTATGTTAGCAAAATACATATTAGGCACCATGAAAAAGCAGGCCGCATGTGAAGTTATTTTTGATCAGCGCCAGCAAGATGCTCAGTCGGAAGTTATGCAAATTATCCGGCAGTGGCGATTTCATGATGGGGTTATTCTTCAATGCTCTGAAGAAATCGAATTATCTATTCCCGATAATGATAGCCAATGTCCTGAATGTTGGATTATTTGGCAAGTTATTGATTCTGCGGGGTGTTCTGTTTTACCTCAAAGAAAAGAGTTTTTTAACGCATGCCAGCAAGCATTTTGGCTAAAAATGCAAATAGCAGAAGAATAAAGCGAAAGATAAGCAAATTAATGACGAATTTAATGTAGAGGCTATCATTGGTTATGAGGTGTTTTTTTGCATATTAACCGATTGAGAGTAATCTTCTGGTAAATTTAGGTATATTAATTAAATTGACTACGTTTTGATAAACACGTTTGAAATATCATATATAGCAAGATTTGTAAGTGAGCGTGCCACATGGCGATGGATAAAATTAAAGAATTATTTGTGAATAACAGGGAATGGGCAACGTCGATTAAAGAACAAGACCCTAGCTTTTTTCGACAATTATCAAAAGACCAACAACCTAAATTTTTATGGATTGGTTGCTCCGATAGCCGAGTACCTTCTGAAAAATTAATTAAAGTTGGCCCTGGCGATCTATTTGTTCATCGAAATATAGCGAATCTGGTGGTTCACACGGATCTCAACTGTTTATCTGCTATTCAATATGCTATTGATGTGCTCAAAGTGGAACATATTATTGTCTGTGGGCATTATGGCTGTGGTGGTGTTGAGGCTGCGATTAACAATAAGGAATTAGGTTTAATTGATAATTGGCTGCTGCATATTCGAGATATTTGGTTTAAACATAGCCGCATGTTAGGTGAGCTTAAACCAACAGAACGTATTAATCGTTTATGTGAATTGAACGTGATTGAGCAAGTTTATAATCTGGGCCACTCCACCGTATTACAATCTGCTTGGAAAAGAGGGCAGGATATTATGGTTCACGGTTGGATCTACGGTATTAATGATGGTTATTTGGTGGATCTTGATATTACGGCAGATAGCCGAGCAAAACTGGAGCTTTGTTATCGTGAAGCGATAGCGGCTTTAACCACAAAAGCGCCGTTTACAACAGGTTGCTCTGCAAATTAATAAAGTAAAGATGCGTTACAGCTAAATTGAGAACTAAATTTTTTCAGTAAAATAATAGAGTTATCGAATGAAGCCTTAGTTGTGATTCATTGCTCATTTGTGAAAATGAGAAGATTGAGTCGTTTGTAAACAATATTTAAAAAGCTTACTATCGTTTCAATATTCACTCGTCTTCCATTAAATGAGGTTTTCTATGTCAATTTCAGCACGTAATCAGCTTACAGGAACGGTCGAATCAGTTGTGGCTGGTGCCGTTAATGATGAAGTGGTTTTAAGCTTAGGTAATGGTGAAACAATTTCTGCGGTGATCACGAAAAATAGCACTCAGTTGTTAGGCTTGGCAAAAGGTAAGCAGGCTGTTGCGATTATTAAGGCGCCATGGGTTGTCTTAGTTTCGGATGAGCACGAGTATCTTTTTTCGGCTCGTAACCAGTTCAGTGGACGTATTGATGGGATTGAAACAGGTAGTGTGAATGCTGTGGTTCATTTGACAACGAATGCCGGAACGAAATTATCTGCCGTTGTGACAAATAATAGCATTGAAGAGATGAAATTAGAGGCAGGCAGTAAAGTTACCGCTATTGTCAAAGCATCTAGTGTAATTTTAGCGACGAAAAAATAAGTTAGACCGCTCAATATTACCAAGGTCGTAGTTTTTCTACGACCTATCTATCAGAAGTTAGTTTTTTGCATTTATTCTTAATTGTCCATTTGAACAGGTAGTTAGCATATCTTTTTTTAATAACAGTGAATTAAACAACGGTTAGATGCATAAATCCACCAGAGAAACGACCACTTTCAGGAACAAAGCATAAGAGTTTTTCGCCTTTATTTAAACGCCCTGAATGTAATAATTCATGGATCATGATGTAGATTGAGGCAGAGCCAGTATTTCCTCGCTCTGAGAGATTGGTAAACCAACGCTCTTGAGGGATCGCAAAGTTGAGGTCAGTCAAGCATTCAGATACCGGTTGACGAAAATATTCGGATGAAATGTGGGGAAGGAACCAGTCTATATTATTTGCTGAAATTCCATATTTTTCGATGACTTTTTGTAGTGGTTTTTTTAGCGCTAAGGCGATGATATTTTCATTAAGTAAACGTACATCTTGTTTAATGGAAAAAATTGACCGTGTAATCCATTCTTCTTGTTTCAACTGCTTCCAACTAATTAATTTTCCGTCACTGTCTTTTTCTGCCCCAGCATACATACATGCAGGAATTTCATTCGCGTACGATGAGATATCAATCCAATCAATGCGTAATGATAAGCTATGTGGATTAGGTTGATTTTTCAGCAAGAATGCACCGGCGCCATCGGAAAGCATCCAACGTAGAAAGTCTTTTTCAAAAGCAATTTCTGGGCGCTGTACTAATTGTTCGACCAATGCCTCATTTTCAGCTTGGAAATTACGTGCATGTAAAACGGGAGAGACAACTTCTGATGCGGCTGAAACTGCATTGGTAGTTGTTCCAGAACTGACGGACAAATAAGCATATTTCAACGAAGTTAAGCCTGCTAAGCAAATGCCGGATGTTGAAACAACTTCACAGGGTTTATTTCCAAGTTCCCCATGAACCATGACGCCGTGACCTGGCATTAGTTGATCGGGCAGCGTCGTGCCTGTGGCTAGGCATTCAATATCATTGAGGGAAAAATCACTATCAACTAATCCATGAATGGATTTTGCAGTAACTTGTGCATTGTTAAAATTAGCCACGCCAGAGGAAGGGTTGAGGACATAATGGCGTTTTTTGATTCCATTACTTTTCAGCACAATTCGAAGGGAACGGGATGCCTTTTCACCAATATAACCTAAAACATGTTCTATATTTTTATTATCAACGGCTTCACCGGGGAGGAATATAGACGTTTTTGTAATATATGTATTAATTTTGCTCATATTTTCTCTATTTAATTAAATTAAATATTCTAAATGTTTATGTGAGCAAAGAAATATACCTGAAAACGTTAATTGAAATGGGAATAAATTATTTAACTAACTAATAAATAATATTATTCAAAACCGTTGTTTAGTATCTTAGCTATGTTATTAAATATAGTCATTATTTAAATTATATAATAAAGCATCAATACTTTGGTGGTAATAATTTATATCGCTGACGTAATTATCCATATTGTTCCTATTTGATACAGCGAGTGCAGCGCCATGAGTAAAATCAATTAAAATATGTATCCAGAGCGTGGCTTGCTCTAAAGAGTATTTTAATTCTATCGCAAGCTCGATTAGAGTATTGGTTATCCGCTGTGCCTCTTCAGGAAACGCATTTGGGTGATTAAATATTGATAACGTTAATTCAGGGTAACGAACAATACATTCTCGGTATTCAGTTAAGAGGTGCTTGATTTGTTCGATGGGTGTTTTCGATAAACAAGGCATTACCTTAGCGTAAACATGGTTAGCAATCGATTTGACTAAACACTCTTTGTCTTCAAAATAGTAATAAATTGTCATGGGGTTAATGCCCATTTCTTTAGCGAGCGCTCGCATACTGAGTGCTGAGAATCCATGGGAATCAATAAATATTATTGCTGCACTGACAATTGCCTCCGCTGATATTTTTGGTTGTTTCTTATTTGGGCGTCCTACCGTTCGTGTTATTGCTACCAATGCTTTATCCATCATTATTCGCCTTCATCCGAGGATTGTTTTATTTCATAGTGGGATTGGATAAATCCAGAATTAAAGGTTTTAGTTTGTGTATGGTATAAGTGAATATCGTTAGGAATTTTACCAAACAATGGGCGACCAGAACCTAATAAAATGGGGATTCGAGTGATGATAAGATCATGAATCAAGCCTTCAGAAATAAAAGATTGAACTACTTTCCCGCCATCAATATAGGCATGATGATATCCCTCTACTTTTAGCATCTGCATGACTTCTTTAGGGGATAGGTCAATGAAGCGTACTTTTCCTATTAATTCTTCAGGGATAGTTTCTTGAGCGAGTACTTTTGATAGCACAATGACCGGACGATTATAAAACCAAGGTTGAACATGTTTTATTGTCTCATAGGTACCTCTACCCATAATAATCACATCAATATTGGCAATAAATGCATCATAACCGTGATCTTCACCGGTTGAATCTAATTGAAGTAACCAGCTGATATCGCCGTTTTCACGGGCTATAAAGCCATCAATGCTGGTTGCAATAAATACATGTCCAGTCGTCATCACTGTATTCTCGCTCTAATTTATTATACGGCGTATAATAAATGGATAGGTAGAATTTGCAATAGTGAAGTGCTTAATTCCTTATCAGGATAATCTGCATAAAATGGATTAGTGCAGGTGTAAAAAGGTATATTGACAAAGTATATCTAAAGATTAGAATGATTCTCAATTGGTCTCTAAGACTCGTAAGCGTTTACGTTAATCAACGCATATAACTTTGTTGTACCAACAGTTATATGCTGTTGTGTATCCGCTGATTAATGGAGACTGTATGTCATATCAAGACCGTAATTATGTATTAGGTATACCTAAACTTCCTATGAGAGCCCTATTTTTTCTGGTGCCTTTCTTTTTATCTTTGGTGATGAGCGGTATTGTTTCACTAATAAGTACTCTTCGTGCGCTAGGATTCACCTCCGAAATTTATGAGCCTTGGATTAGTTCATGGGCTATTTCATGGATGATTGCATTCCCAACAGTATTATTTGTTTTGCCTATTGCAAGACGTGTATCTCTGCTATTTGTTAAGCAAGCTTAAACAATATGCCACCTATTATTAGGTGGCATAAATAGTGATTTTATTGAGAAGAAAATATTTTTATGTCATTAAAAATTATTGGATTATTTTTTTTAACTGCGATAGCAGAAATTTTAGGTTGCTACTTCCCTTATTTATGGATGAAAAAACAGGGAAGTATTTGGCTGTTAGTACCCACCGTACTCAGTTTAATGCTGTTTGTTTGGTTGTTAACGTTACACCCTGAAGCCAGCGGACGTATTTATGCAACCTATGGAGGCATTTATATTGTGACGGCATTGATCTGGCTAAAAGTCGTTGATGGTGTTTCCCTTGCCGCTACAGATTGGATTGGTGCGCTGGTGGTTTTACTTGGTGCAGGTATTATTATTAGCGGTTGGAAATAATAATTATCCATATATTAAGTTAATTTTAAATATCTAGCTTAATATATGGATTGGTTATCTATTTTAATGTAGGTATAAACCACAATATAGAAAACATTTTCTAATCTAATTAAAATTCATTTGCATTATCTTTATTTAACTTAATTTGTTACTTAATTCAAATAATTTATCTAATTGATCCAAATCAATTTAACAATAATTACCCATTAAGTGGTATTTTTAATGGCTAATTAACTACCTAAATGACATTAATTAACCTTTATTTTCACTTTCATTGATTTTAGGCAATATCTAATTACAAGTGACTGATATTCTCTCCCGCGAATATACAAAAATAAAAAGAGGTTAATAATGAACGTCAGTCGCAGAAAGTTTTTTAAAATCTGCGCCGGCGGGATGGCAGGTACAACTGTAGCTGCGTTAGGTTTTATGCCAGGAATGGCAATGGCTAATGTACGTGAAAATAAATTATTGCGTTCGAAAGAAACGCGTAATACTTGTACCTATTGTTCCGTGGGTTGTGGATTGCTGATTTATAGTATGGGTGATGGGGCAATGAATGCTCGCTCTGCCATCTTCCACGTCGAGGGTGATGCCGATCATCCAGTGAATCGCGGTGCTCTGTGTCCGAAAGGAGCGGGGTTACTGGATTACATTCGTAGTGACAGTCGTTTACGTTATCCTGAATATCGCGCACCAGGCTCGAATAAATGGGAACGCATTAGCTGGGACGATGCTTTTACGCGCATTACCCGCTTAATGAAAGATGACCGTGATGCCAACTTTATTGAAAAAAATGAACAAGGTGCCACTGTCAATCGCTGGTTATCAACAGGGATGCTTTGCGCCTCTGCGGCTAGCAATGAAACGGGGATGTTAACCCAAAAATTCGCACGATCGCTCGGTATGTTAGCGGTCGACAACCAAGCGCGTGTCTGACACGGACCAACGGTAGCAAGTCTTGCTCCAACATTTGGTCGCGGTGCGATGACCAACCACTGGGTTGATATTAAAAACGCCAATGTGATTGTGGTGATGGGCGGTAACGCCGCTGAAGCTCACCCTGTCGGATTCCGTTGGGCGATTGAAGCGAAAAACAATAATGATGCAACCTTGATTGTGGTAGACCCGCGCTTCACGCGTACCGCATCGGTGGCCGATCATTACGTGCCAATTCGTTCAGGAACGGATATTACCTTCCTTTCTGGTGTTCTACTTTATCTTATTGAAAATAATAAAATAAATTCAGAATACGTTCAGAACTATACCAACGCATCTTTGATTGTTAGAGATGATTTTGACTTTAACGATGGCTTATTCAGTGGCTATGACGCTGAAAAAGGTCGTTATGACAAAACCAGTTGGAACTATAAGTTTGATGAAAATGGTCATGCATTACGTGATGACACGCTGCAAGATCCGCGCTGTGTTTGGAATCTGCTAAGAAAACACGTTTCCCGCTATACCCCTGAAATGGTTGAACGGATCTGTGGTACATCACAAGCAGACTTCTTAAAAGTGTGTGAAATTCTGGCAACCACGAGCGCCGCAGATAAAGCGGGGACATTCCTGTACGCATTAGGTTGGACTCAGCATACAGTGGGCGCGCAAAACATCCGTACCATGGCGATGATCCAGCTGCTTTTAGGCAACATGGGGATTTGTGGTGGTGGGGTGAATGCGCTACGTGGACACTCAAACATTCAAGGCTTAACAGATTTAGGTCTGCTATCGACGAGCCTTCCGGGCTATTTAACGCTGCCATCAGAAAAACAGTTAGATGTTGATAGCTATTTAGCCGCGAATACGCCAAAAGCCACATTACCCAATCAGGTTAACTACTGGAGCAACTATCCGAAATTCTTCGTCAGCTTGATGAAATCATTCTACGGTGATGCGGCTCAACCAGAGAACCAATGGGGCTTTGATTGGTTACCTAAATGGGATCAAGCTTATGATGTTATGAAGTATTTTGACATGATGAGCAAAGATAAAGTCAACGGCTACATCTGCCAAGGCTTTAACCCAGTTGCCTCGTTCCCAGATAAAAACAAAGTGGTTAGCTGCTTAAGTAAGCTGAAATATTTAATCGTGGTTGACCCATTAACCACCGAAACAGCGAACTTCTGGCAGAACCACGGCGAAATGAACGACGTTGATCCTGCTTCCATTCAAACGGAAGTTTTCCGTCTGCCTTCAACCTGCTTTGCGGAAGAAGATGGCTCCATTGCTAACTCCGGTCGCTGGTTACAGTGGCACTGGAAAGCGGCGGACGCCCCGGGTGAAGCGCGTAACGATGGTCAGATCTTAACGGGTATTTTGCACAAAATCCGTGAGATGTATGAACAAGAAGGTGGTAAAGGTCGCGAACCATTGCTGCAAATGCGTTGGGATTATAAACGTCAATTCCATCCTGAATCGGAAGAAGTGGCGAAAGAGAACAACGGGGTTGCACTGGTCGACTTATATGATGCTGATGGCAACTTACAAGCGAAAAAAGGCGAGCTTCTGAATTCATTCGCTCTGCTACGCGCGGATGGTTCAACGGCATCTTCTTGCTGGATCTACACGGGTAGTTGGACCGAAAAAGGCAATCAGATGGCGAATCGCGATAACAGCGACCCATCCGGCATTGGTAATACATTGGGTTGGGCATGGGCATGGCCATTAAACCGCCGCGTTATCTATAACCGTGCCTCTTGTGATACCAAAGGTAAGCCATGGAATAAAGATCTGGTTCTGATTGAGTGGAACGGTAAGAAGTGGGTCGGAAACGATGTTCCTGACTTTAACGCATCGGCACCAGAAGTCGGTACTGGGCCATTTATTATGCAGCCAGAAGGTTTAGGTCGTCTGTTTGCGATTGATAAGATGGCAGAAGGTCCATTCCCTGAGCACTACGAGCCATTTGAAACGCCATTGGGAACTAACCCATTGCATCCAAATGTGGTCTCTAACCCTGCTGCGCGAATTTTTGAAGATGACAAGAAACGTCTTGGAGATCATAAGGAATTCCCGTATGTCGGAACCACTTATCGCTTAACGGAGCATTTCCATACTTGGACCAAGCATGCGCGCTTAAACGCCATTGCTCAGCCAGAGCAGTTTGTGGAAATCAGTGAAACCTTAGCCAAAGCCAAAGGTATCGTTTTGGGTGATAAGGTTAAAGTCAGCAGTAAACGCGGCTTTATTAAAGCGATTGCCGTGGTAACACCACGTCTGCAAACCCTGATGGTTGACGGTAAACCGATTGAAACAGTGGGTCTACCTATTCACTGGGGCTTTGAGGGTGAAACGCAAAAAGGCTTTATTACCAACACGTTAACGCCATCTGTGGGGGACGCTAACTCTCAGACTCCTGAGTATAAAGCGTTTTTAGTTAACATTGAGAAGGCGTAAGGGAGGGAACTATGTCCATGCAATCTCAAGACATTATTAAACGTTCCGCGACCAATAGCATTACGCCTCCACCACAGGCGCGTGACGATAAATTTGAAGTCTGCAAACTGATTGACGTGTCATCCTGTATCGGCTGTAAAGCCTGTCAGGTGGCATGTTCAGAATGGAATGATATCCGTGATGAGGTAGGACACTGCGTTGGGGTTTACGATAACCCAACCGATTTAAGTGCCAAATCTTGGACGGTGATGCGTTTTAGCGAAGTCAGTGAGCAAGGCAAATTGGAATGGCTTATCCGTAAGGATGGCTGTATGCACTGTACCGATCCAGGTTGCTTGAAGTCATGCCCATCTGCGGGTGCGATTATTCAATATGCTAACGGTATTGTGGATTTCCAATCGGAACACTGTATTGGTTGTGGTTACTGTATCGCGGGTTGCCCGTTCAACATTCCTCGATTAAATCCAAAAGATAATCGTGTGTACAAATGTACATTATGTGTTGACCGTGTTGCCGTGGGGCAAGAACCGGCTTGCGTGAAAACTTGCCCGACAGGTGCTATTCGTTTTGGTACTAAAAACGAAATGCTGGAATACGGCGCGGAGCGTGTTGAAAAACTGCAAAAACGGGGTTATGCCCAAGCTGGCATTTATGATCCTGAAGGTGTTGGGGGAACTCATGTGGTGTACGTGCTACATCATGCGGATAAACCTGAGCTTTATCATGGATTACCAAAAGACCCACAGATTGATACACCAATTAATCTATGGCAAAGCATCCTGAAACCATTATCGGTAGCGGGCTTTATCGCCACATTTGCAGGGCTGATTTTCCACTATGTGGGTATTGGTCCAAATAAAGAAGTGGATGATGAAGAGGGGAAAGATGACCATGAGTAAAAAGAGCAAAATGATCGTTCGGACTAAATTTATTGACCGAGCGTGCCACTGGACAGTGGTTATCAGCTTCTTCTTAGTCGCATTGTCGGGTATTGCACTGTTTTTCCCAACCTTGAAGTGGCTGACTGAAACTTTCGGTACGCCACAGATGGGACGAATTTTGCATCCTTTCTTCGGTGTGCTTATTTTCGTCGTGCTGATGTTTATGTTTGTGCGCTTTGTAAAACACAATATCCCAGATAGAAAAGATATTCCTTGGCTACTGAATATTGTGCAAGTTCTCAAAGGTAACGAACATAAAGTGGCTGATGTGGGCAAATACAACGCCGGTCAAAAAATGATGTTCTGGAGTATCATGAGTATGATTTTTGTACTTTTGGTTACCGGAATTATCATGTGGCGACCTTATTTCGCGCATTTATTCCCAATCTGGATGGTTCGTTGGAGTATTTTGATTCATGCATTAGCGGCAATTATTCTGATCCATGCAATTTTAATCCACATGTATATGGCATTTTGGGTTAAAGGATCTATCAACGGCATGATTGAAGGTAAAGTTAGCCGTCGCTGGGCGAAGAAACATCACCCACGTTGGTATCGCGATGTTGAAGCGAAAGAAGCCAAAGCGGAAGCTGAAAAAAGCCAGTAATTTCGCTGTCAATTAAGTAATATAAGCCACTGTTGTTGACGTTACCGAGAAGGTTACACAATGACAGTGGCTTTTTTATGTTTAAAGAATGTCTTATTTGAGGTTGATTGTATTGAGTCATTTAGGAGGGGAAATGGTTGAGTTAGTAAGAATTTCTGCAAATAATAAACACGATAATGAATTAATTAATGCACTATACGATATTTCATTTCCTGACCATGAAAAACGTTCTTATGCAGGGCGAGCGGCATTACTCCCTCTAGAGCAATATTATTTATATAAAATTACAGACAACAATCAGTTTGTTGGATTTATCGGTGGGTGGGCTATTGATACCTTTTTCTATATTGAACATTTTGTGATTGACCAACATATTCGTGGGTCCGGTTACGGTCAAAAATCGTTGACCGCATTGTGCCAGTTGTACCCACAGATAGTGTTGGAGATAGACCCATTAGTCGATGAAGTTGCAAGAAAACGTCTTCATTTCTATGAAAAAAATGGCTTTGTCAGAAATGATTATGTCCATCACCATCCATGCTATAACGCCCAGTATGCGCCGCATAAGCTGGAAATTTTAAGCTTAAATACGCCTTTCACGCCGAGTCAGTATGACGTATTTAATCATTTTCTGGTGAATACAGTGATGAATAGCCATTATCTATAACAATCTGTCGCTATTTAGCTAATCGCATATGCAGTAAAGGAAATGGATTTCCTTCCCCATCAAGTTCGGAACGAGCATATTGAACAAATCCCATGTGTTGATAGAAACCAACTGCTTGCGGATTTTGCTCATTCACATCGACTTCATTAATACCTAAGTGTGTAATGGCGTAATTCAGGAGTTGTTTACCAATGCCTGTCCCTCTTGCAAGGGGGGAAATAAACAACATTTCTAGACGATTCTCACCAGTACCTAAAAAGCCCGCTATTTTGCCGTTAGGATCAAAAGTCACAAAAACAGACAAATTAGGTAAGTATTGTTCCCTAATGGGTGTTTTTAGCATTTCTATGTTCTTTTCTGGCAGAAAATCATGAGTTGCTCTTACAGAAGCCTCCCAAAGATGAATGATCTCATCGTAATGTTCGACAGTGGCGGGCTGAATATTCATTGCATTTTATCCTTATAGTGAAAATTCATCTTAAATTATGGCTAGTTAATGTCAATATTTGATGGTTATTTTAGTTAAGGAGCATTTTTGGGATATTAATCGCAGAAAAAAAAGATAACTGCTTCATTATTAGAGGATATGTTTCCGAAATTCATATAAGCACTATACTTTATTTTATTGCAGTGTTTATTGTTTGATTATGTTAATCAATTTAAAAACTATGGTAGGAGTATGCTGATGAAATATAAAATGCTAACAGTGTGTTTATCGGCGGCGTTATTAGCACCAATAGCCCCCGCTCTGGCAAGTACAGATAATGCACAAAATATGGAATTAGACCAAGTTTTAGTTCTAAGTCGTCATAATTTACGTACTCCTATTGTTAATACAGGGATCCTGACAGAAATAACCGATAAAAAGTGGCCAGCATGGGATGCAGAAAGTGGCTATTTAACGACAAAGGGCGGGGCGCTCGAAGTGTATATGGGGCACTATTTTAGAGAGTGGCTCGATAGCAATAAATTATTTGTGAATGAATTATGTCCAACCAGCAGCGATGATATCTATATTTACACGAATAGCCTACAGCGAACGATTGCAACTGCGCAGTTCTTTACTGCGGGGGCATTCCCTGGTTGTAAAGTGAATATCCATCATAAACCGGAAATTGGTACGATGGATCCCGTGTTTAATCCTATCATTACGAATAGCTCCCCTGAATTTAAAAAACAAGCACTTGAAGCGATGGAGTCCCACCTTAAAGGGTTAAACTTGAAGCCAGGTTATGATGAGCTGGACAATGTTCTCAATATTAAAGATTCGAAGAAGTGCGCGACGGATAAACTGTGTAATTTAGCCACACCAAAGAACAGTTTTATCATTGAAGCAGATAAAGAACCGGGTGTGAGTGGACCGTTGAAGATGGCGAACTCTGCCGTCGATGCAATTGATCTGCAATATTATGAAGGCTTCCCTGAAAAAGATGTGGCATGGGGAATGGTCAATAGTGATGAAAAATGGCAAAAGCTGAATACTTTAAAAAATGCTTATCAAGAAACGTTATTTACACCGAAAATCATTGCAAAAAATGTGGCGCATCCAATTCTGAGTTATATGGATAAAGGCTTTGTTTCTGTCAATAAAGGCGAAACGGCTAAATTCATTTTCTTAGTGGGACATGATTCAAATATTGCTTCAGTATTATCTGCGATGGATTTCAAACCGTACCAATTACCTGATCAATATGAGCACACACCGATTGGCGGTAAATTGGTATTCCAGCGTTGGACAGATAAAAAAGAGACAAAGGACTATGTGAAGATTGAGTATGTGTATCAAACCGCAGATCAGTTGCGAGACAATGCTTACCTCTCTTTAGCAACGCCGCCAAAACACGTTACCCTTGAATTGAAAAATTGCCCGATAGATAAAAATGGGTATTGTTCATGGGAAGATTTTGAAAATGTGATGAAATCGGCGTTGAAACAGTGATATCCAACTGTCAATAATGCCTGGATGAGGCATAAAAAACCCTGCTCTGAGGAGCAGGGTGTGAAATAGTCACGAAAATGTTTATGAGCCTCTAATTTACCTTAAATGTCGAATAAATGGGCTTATAAATTGTATGGAATTGCCCTTTAGTGTAACAAACTTTAACCCTAACCATTCGACGAGTTAAAATAGAGCTTTCTGCGGTTATTAACCCTTCGTATGGATTAGCGAACCACTAATACGCTCGTTTTCGCATAACGTACAACTGAAGCCGCATTGGAACCTAATAAGTAGGTAGACATACTTGGGCGACGTGAGCCCAGTAAAATCACATCGGCTTTAATATCTTCAGCTGTTGCCAAAATTTCATCTTTAACTGAGCCTACAACTGCTTTTACTTGCACTTTGTCTGCAGGGATAGAGAACAGTTTAACTTTCTCTTGTAACTCTTTCAGAATGATATCAGCTTGTTTTTGATCATCCGGGAAGTCACCTGGCAAAATAGTGCCGCCATAGCGTAAATAATTGGAAATTGGTGCAGTCACAGCTAAAAAATGAACGGTAGAATTGTTTAGTTTCTGCATGGCATTAACATGCGGGACTAACATTTTGGTGAGGTCGTCTTCGGTAACATCAATAGGAACTAAAATTGTATTGTACATAATATCTCCTTTTTTCTTTTATATTATAAGTTTAGAACATTTTAACCATTTTTCATATTGATTGTTAATAAATTAATATTAACTGAATTGGATTAAAAATGATGTGAGCGGGAGTACGCAATTGGCGGGAATAAAAAAATGGATAATAAAAATAATGACAATAAAAAAACGGCAATACATGAGGGGAGTATTACCGCTTTCAAAGAGAATATTATTTTTTAGTCGCTTTAGGCTTTGTGGTTTCTTTTTCTGGGCAGGCTGGTTTTAATCCGCCTTTACACGCTTTATCAATATATTCAGCGCCGAGTTTTTCATTAAACTCAGTTCCCTCACCATTTTGTAGCATTTTTCCTAATTGATATTCAGCAGGTGGAAATTTTTTATCGGCTGCTTTTTGGAACCACTCAAAAGCCACGAGATAATTTTGTTTTACGCCAGCACCTTGGTAATAGAATTGGCCCATATAGTTTATGGCTTCAGGATTTCCCTTATTCGCCGATTTCTCAATCCAACCATAAGCTGTTTCAAAATCAGATTGAACGCCATTACCATTAAGATACATATCACCTAGGAATAGTTGAGCGTCCGCATTGCCTTTATTGGCAGCCATCGTAAGCCATTTCTTTGCTTTCGGATAATCTTGCTTAATTTCGTTACCAACATAGTAACCAATGCCTAGCATAACTTGAGCTTTCACATCCCCTTTTTGTGCTTGTTGTTCAATTTGCTTAATGACTTCAGGAGGAACAGGAGCTGCAAAAGTTAAATTTGTTGAAAATATAAATAAAGAAATAAAGGTCAATAATCGTAACATAAGGCTTTCCGTATCTTAAGTTGGCTATGAATATCCTTATTTCAAGATAAACTCGAAACGGTGTTAACAGTTATTAACTACAGGATATAACCATCAACGCATCAAATACTCTACTTCTATAATTTATAAATATCAACGCCCCATCAAAAATACAGAGTAAACGAGCCTTTTACTCTTCAGGGGTGAATATTCAAAATATTTTTCTTCATTATAAGCCTGCGGTGATTCTCTTTGACGCGATAAATGAGTAAAAATTAAATATTACTCTTAATAGAGAACTAGTTATTTATATCGAAAATTAACAAGAGAAATACAAAATACGGAATTATTGCAAAGAATAGTAGTGGTTATCATGGTGTCTTGTGATGTTTAGCACGAAATAAAAGGATAATTGTTGGAATTGTTAATAATCACTTATGGGTTATTAAAAGACTAACACCTTTAAAAACAAAGGGTTATAATTACCGCGTCCAAAAACAATTAATAGGGATTATTTCTGTCGATAGATAGAGATATTTACGTCGGATTGCTCTTTTTAGAGAAAAATATTCTCTTTATTGGGGGTTTTATAGGTTAATAAAGAGATAATTTTTCTCTCACATATCCTCTATGATGGAATCATTATAATAGCCTGCAAATAATTAAGGTTATTGAAAGAAATAACCACTTAAGTCGCATCTAAAACAAAAAAAAATTCTCTTTTAAGAGTTCAACAATATTAAGTGAGTAATTATGGCTACGATCCCTACAATAGATAATGTCGATGATGGAAAAGCTTCTACGGCGGCTTCTCGTGCAGGCATGACACAAGAACAATGGCGTGCTGCCACTAAGTTTGATGGCACAGATGTTGGTTGGGTGATTATGAGTATCGGGATGGCGATTGGTGCGGGGATTGTTTTTCTCCCCGTACAAGTTGGCTTGATGGGTTTATGGGTATTTTTGCTATCATCCGTTGTCGGTTATCCTGCAATGTATTTGTTTCAGCGTCTGTTTATTAATACGCTGGCGGAATCACCTGAATGTAAAGATTATCCAAGTGTGATCAGCGGATATCTAGGTAAAAACTGGGGTATGCTGCTTGGGGCACTCTATTTTATTATGCTGGTAATTTGGATGTTTGTTTATTCAACGGCAATCACGAATGACAGTGCATCATATTTTCAGACTTTTGGTGTAACGGATGGGTTATTATCTGAAAGTCCTTGGTATGGTCTGGTTCTGATTTGTATTTTAGTCGCCATTTCTTCTCGCGGTGAAAAACTGCTATTTAAGCTTTCAAGCTTTATGGTTCTGACTAAATTATTTGTGGTTGCCGCATTGGGTATTTCCATGGTCGGGATGTGGCACTTATATAATGTGGGTTCATTGCCGCCTGTTGGTCGCTTATTCAAAGAGGCAGTCATCACACTACCTTTCACATTAACATCGATTCTGTTTATTCAAACATTAAGCCCAATGGTGATTTCATTCCGTAGCCAAAACGTGAACCGTGAAGTGGCTCGTTATAAAGCTCTGCGTGCAATGAATATCGCGTTTATTGTTTTATTCTGTACCGTCTTTTTCTACGCAGTATCATTCACATTAGCTATGGGGCACGATGAAGCGGTGAAAGCTTACGAGCAGAATATTTCTGCATTGGCTATCGCAGCGAAATTCTTCCCAGGTGGTTGGGTGACTGTCGTCAGCGTCATGCTAAATATCTTTGCCGTCATGACCGCATTCTTTGGGGTTTATTTAGGTTTCCGTGAAGCCACTCAAGGCATTGTGATGAACATATTACAACGTATTATGCCGGTTGAGCGTATTAATGAAAATTGGGTGAAGAACGGCATTATGATTTTTGCTGTGCTATTAGCATGGGGAGCGATTATCCTGAACGCACCAGTGCTGAGCTTCACATCAATCTGTAGTCCAATTTTCGGGATGGTGGGTTGTTTAATTCCAGCGTATTTAGTCTATAAAGTCCCTATGTTGCATAAATATAAAGGTATTTCTTTATATCTGATTATTTTTACCGGAATTTTACTGTGTATCTCTCCATTCTTAGCATTCGCTTAATGTCGAGAATATGAATAATGTGCGCTCTATCTTAATGATCGGGCGCACATTTTTTATTTACCAGTATGAATGGTGGTAAAGAGAGATCCGTGATTACTGTTCAAATAATGGGGTTGGTTTGCCATTTTCATCAATAGCCACGAAATTAAACTGTCCGTGGATCACTTCTTCTCGTCCCTCAGCGTACATATCTTCTAAAAAGATAGAGACATTAACGGTAAGGCTAGTGCGACCAACTCGGATTACTTCCCCGACTAATTCAACGATGGTGCCTGATGGGATAGGGTGGGTAAAATTGATTTTTTCTGTGGAGACGGTTACCAATCTTTTGCGGCAAAAACGGGTCGCGGTAATGAAGGAAACTTCGTCCATCCATGCTAATGCAGTCCCACCGAACAGAGTGCTATGGTGGTTAGTGGTGGTTGGGAATACCACTTTAGAAACATGGGTAACAGATTGTTCAATTTTTTGTTTGATTACATCATCAACGTCGGAACGCATATTTAAGCCTTACTTTCTTTGAATTCTCACTATTTAAAAACTTGAACCGGGAAAGATAATTACTTACCGGAACATTAATGTACATATCATTAATGTTGCCGATAAGTGTAATCCTGATCACAAATAAATACAGTGATTAATCAAAAGTGAATCGTTCCGGCTAAAAAGAGTGTTGCTTTTCCGGTCATTTTGACGCGATTTTGTTCAACTAAGCAGTGTATTTTTCCACCACGTGCAGAAATTTGGTGACCTAATACTGGGTTTTTCTGTAAGCGTTTAGCCCAAAGAGGAGCAATCGCACAGTGAGAGGTGCCAGTGACGGGATCTTCATTAACACCTTTGGCTGGCGCAAAATAGCGAGAGACAAAGTCACATTGTTCGTCGTGAGTTGGGCTATCAGCACTTTTCGCGGTAATGGTTAATCCCTGCAAAGGTAATTGTGCAAGACGCAACATATCGGGATGGCAATTCTGCACTTGTTCTGGTGAATCAACAAAACAGATATAGCGATCTTTGGCTAAATACAGTTCAGAAATAGGGGTTCCGAGGATCTCGCTTAATTGTGGATATTGGCTTAAATCGGCAGGTTCACAATCTAAAATAGGGAAGTCTAATGTGAAGCCTTCTTGATTTTTATGAACCGTCAGTTCTCCAGATAAGGACTGAAATACAATAGGGTTTGCTGGGTGCTGCTTAAACTGGTTCAAAATATATGAAGCGGCAAGGGTAGCATGACCACACAATTTAACTTCCATCACCGGTGTAAACCAGCGGATATGTTCACCTACCAGAAAAGCCGTTTCAGATAAGTTAATTTCGGCGGCGATAGCGATAAGCTTGTCATCAGGAAGCCACTCATCAAGTAAAACGATAGCGGCCGGATTGCCATGAAATAGGGTATCAGTGAACGCATCGACATAATAAACCGGAACAGACAGTGTGCTCATCGTAAAAGATCCTTGAAAGGAAATAACGCATTATGATTAGAAAAGTGAGGGAAGAGTAGCACGAGATTTGCAGTATTGAGGAGAGGTTGGCGCAATAATTTTTGAGATTATTACGCCAACAACGATTATCTAATAACGAATAATATTATTTCGCTTTTGCTTCGTTTTTATCTGCGTTTTGCAGCATTTTTCTGACTGGAATAATCAGGGCCGCTAGCACAACAGCACAAATAACCAGTGCGATAGAAACGTGGGAGAACAGGTCTGGCATTGAATCCAGTTGGTCTTTACGGATATTACCACCCATGATACCTGCTGCTAAGTTACCCAGCGCACTTGCACAGAACCATAATCCCATCACCTGACCGCGCATTTTCTGTGGTGCAAGTAATGTCATGGTTGCCAAGCCAATTGGGCTTAAGCACAGTTCACCTAAAGTTAGTAATAAAATACTGCCGACTAACCAGAATGGTGAAACGCCAGTTTGTGTTGCCAGAACGTGGTTAGCGGCAACCATCATGACCGCAAAACCACCCGCGGCGAACAGGATACCAATCACAAACTTCGTCATACTGCTTGGGTTCAGATTACGCTTAGCCAAAGAAGGCCAGAACCAGCTGAAAATAGGCGCTAACAGAATGATAAATAAGGCGTTGATTGATTGGAACCAAATGGTTGGGATTTCGAAGTTACCCCATTGGCGATCGGTATAGTCACGCGCAAAGATATTAAATGATGTTGGCTTTTGTTCAAATGCAGACCAGAAGAACGCCGCAGCAATTAACAGAATCAAACAAGCCAGTAAGCGAGAGCGCTCACTGCTGTTTAAACCTGCACAGAAGAACATGAAAATAAAGTAGATACCCACACACGTAGAAATAATGTAAGCCGAGCTTTTTGCTATTACTGAAGGGTTGAATGGAATAGTGCCATTATTGATTAACACCACCAGTACAGCCAGTGCAGCCATGGCAACAGCAACCCATTTACCGACGTTTTTACGTTGAACGGTAGGGTGATTCCATGTGGAATCTAAGCCAACTTCTTTGTCATAACGACGCATTTGTGGGATCGCGTAGAAACGGAAGATAAGCAGGGCAACTAACATACCCAAACCACCTAAACCGAAACCTAAATGCCAGCCGTATTTTTCATGTAATGGGCCGATAATTAATGGGGCAATAAATGAACCCATATTGATACCCATGTAGAACAGAGAGAAACCGCCATCACGACGCGTATCTTCTTTCTTATACAGGGTTCCAACCATTACGGTGATACAGGTTTTAAATAAACCGGTACCTAATACGATCAACAGCAGTCCCACGAAGAAGAAGGTATTGGTAAATAATGCAGACAGCGCAATCGACAAGTGACCCAATGCAATGATCAAAGAACCATACCAAACGGCACGACGCTGACCTAACCAGTTATCCGCGAGCCAGCCACCCGGTAATGAAGTGATATAAACACCACCCGCGAAGATACCCACGATAGCAGATGCTTGTTCAATCGGCAGCCCCATGCCACCTTGCAACAAAGTTGCACTCATAAAGAGGATTAAAAGAGGACGAACACCATAGAAAGAAAAACGTTCCCACATTTCGGTGAGGAAAAGCGAACTCAACGGGTAAGGATGCCCGAAAAAAGTTTTAGTTTTAGTCGCAGAATGACTCATCTGTGAACTCCAATACGTTGTGACTTAAGAGGTTGTGCCGAATTGTGAATGTGGAGCAGAAACTCCATCACTGTTTTTTATTGATATGTTAATGCTGTGTTGCAAACATATTTTCGGCATACATTATTATAAAATTGCTAATAAGCAGAATGAATTTATCGTAAGAAAGTCAGTTTTAAGATGAAAATTCGATGTAACTCTCATTCTTACGATAAGGGGGCACAGAATAACGGATTTTTATTGACAATAAAAGAATGTTTTTTGAATCGATTAAGTTAATTAAAAACAATGAGTTACAAAATGTTTTTTGCGCTTATAAACTTTTCGTGGAAAAGATAATAAAAAGTTATGTTTTGGCGTAAAAGGGACACATTAACATTACTCTTTAGAGGGAGATGCTCTTAAACCATCGGATTGCTTCCTAATGATAAGCCAAGAGTAAATGAGGTTGACCAACACTAATACGGCGGTGAAGAAGAACACGGCTCTAAAGCCGTATGTTGCTGCAACAAAGGAACCCATTAAAGGACCCGTGACATTACCTACATCGCGTAATGCTTGGTTGTAGCTAAATATTCGCCCAGTGATTTGGTGAGAAATATTATAAATAATTAAGGTTTGTACGGCGGGTAACAGCGCGGCGTTAAGGGCGCCGAGTAAGAAGCGCAGAGCGCCTAATTCCCAATAACTGCTGACGAGCCCCATCGGAAATAGAACAAAAATTGAGGCGGCAAGTACGGCTAATAAAACACGGTCAGGTCCAATGCGATCGCTCAGTTTACCGAGCATAGGGGCGCTAATCAGTGCAGCAACGCCGGGAATGGATGCAATAATCCCACTGATAAAAGCAAGATTATCAATTGAGTCTGAAAGCTCCCGAACATACAGGGTGATCACTGGGTTAATCGAACCAATCGATGCTTGGATGATCATGGTGGTGAAAAATAGGCTGATCACTAAGTTTTTATTACGTAAAGAGGCAAAAACTTGTTTTCCGGTCAGAGCATCTTTGCGTGAAACGGGGGTAAAACGCTCACGGACGTAGAAAAGTGTCACAAAAAAGCAGATAAACAACACACTAGCGGTAATAAAGAATACTGGGCGCAAGCCATATTGGTCGGCAAGTAATCCACCAATCAGTGGACCAATCAATGCGCCGCTCACCGCGCCAGTTGCCAAGACACCCATCGCCCAACCACTTTTATTCACGGGGACTTGGGTGGCAATTAGCGCATTGGCATTCGGGACAAACCCGCCAAGTAAGCCTAAAAGCGCCCGTAAAGCCAAAAGTTGCCAAATATTCTGCGCAAAGCCAATCAGCACCATGACAATCGCCATCCCAAGGGCAGAGCGCAGCAACATTAATTTACGACCGTGGCGGTCAGAAAGGCGCCCCCAAAAAGGTGCGGCAATAGCGGAAAATAGGAAGGTAATACTGAAAACGGCACCAGTCCATAAATTCAAAGAGCCATGGTCAGTAATACCAAGTTCTTCGATATACAGAGGAAGAAAAGGCATGATCAAGCTGAAGGCAGCGCCCGTTAGAAAGCAGCCGAACCAGACGATGTAGAGGTTTTTTTTCCAGTAAGTACTTTTCTTCATGTTCTCCCTTCATATTTCGCGCCGTAGCGTTGTTGGCTTCATTCGCGGACCCTAGTCACATACTTATGTATGCTCCTGGGGATCCACTCATTTGCCGCCTAGCTACAACACGAACTATTTTGGGAGCACTCCCGTCATGTTTCGCGCCGCAGCGTTGTTGGCTTCATTCGCGGACCCCAGTCACATACTTATGTATGCTCCTGGGGATCCACTCATTTGCCGCCTAGCTACAACACGAACTATTTTGGGAGCACTCCCGTCATGTTTCGCGCCGCAGCGTTGTTGGCTTCATTCGCGGACCCCAGTCACATACTTATGTATGCTCCTGGGGATCCACTCATTTGCCGCCTAGCTACAACACGAACTATTTTGGGAGCACTCCCTTCATACTTCGCGCCGCAGCGTTGTTGGCTTCATTCGCGCACCCCAGTCACATACTTGTGTATGCTCCTGGGGATCCACTCATTTGCCGCCTAGCTGCAACACGAACTATTTTGGGATAAC